>NZ_CP125946.1:1800000-2100000 GCF_030064065.1 Rothia sp. SD9660Na | reverse complement strand
TGGACCAGCGCTGCCGCCCTGGGCAAGGACATCGAAGGCTCCCCCTTCGTTATGGTCTTCACCGAACTGGGCACTCCCTACATTGGCGGTATCACCAACTTCATCCTCATGACCGCAGCCCTGTCCGGCGCCAACGCCGCCCTCTACGCGGCAACCCGCCTGCTGCACGCCCTGGGGCACGAGGGTATGGCCCCCAAGGTTCTTGCACGCACCAGCTCCTCAGGTATTCCCAACCTGGCGCTGACCGTCTCATCCCTGGGTGCTGTGGTCGCCATGATCATGGCTATCTCGGGTGTGGGCGGAATCTTCGGCTACATGATGGCCCTGGTCACCGTCTGCGTGCTGGTAGTCTGGTCCATGATTCTGCTGTCCTACATGGCCTACAAGAAGGTTGAAGGCGACGCCTCCCCCTTCCGTGTCTTCGGCGGCTCAGCTACCGCAGCGGTTGGCCTGATCGGCGTCATCGCCACCTTCATCGCCATGTTCTTCGCCGGTGGCTCCATGCTCCCCTCCATCTTCGTGGGTCTGGGCTTCTTCGGTCTGATTACCATCATCTACTTCGCCGGTGTCCACAAGAACATCAGCACCTCAGATGACGCCTTCGACGAGGTTCGCGCCGTCACCACCCAGGTGCCCGTCGTCGACGGCACCAAACAGCGCTAAAATCAGTGGCAGGTCTACACAAGGACGCCGGTAGCCCGCCCCCCAGCCTCACGGCAGGGGAGCCGCGCACCGGCGTCCGCGCATTAACACCGCTACCGCACACCACGTATTCTCACAGTAAGGCTTACCGTGGCACACACACCTTCGCAGGGGCAGGCTCAGGCGCCCACCCTCAAACGCTCACTGACGCACGGGCAGATGACCATGATCGTGCTGGGCTCAGCCCTGGGCACCGGCCTCTTCCTGGGCTCATCTGGCGCGATTGCTCTGGCGGGCCCGGCCGTCATTCTTTCCTACGCTATCGGTTCGCTGGTAGCTGCCATCATCGCCGCCTCCACGGGCGAAATGGCCGTGCGCTACCCCGTGCGCGGTGGTTTTGGCTCCATCGCCGGGCGCTACCTGGGGCCCTACGCCGGCTACCTGACCCGCTGGGCCTACTGGACCGTCACCGCTATCATCACCGGTATCGAGCTGGTCGCCGTGGGCACCTACCTACAGTACTGGTGGCCTAACCTGCCCCTGTGGGCCGGTATCGTTTTGTTCGGTGCCGTGATTATTCTGCTGAACATTCGCTCGGTGAAGTACTTTGGTACCATGGAGTTCTTCCTGTCCTCCATCAAGGTCATCGCCCTGCTGCTCTTCGTGCTGGTGGGCCTGGCCCTGGTCTTTGTGGGCTTCCCCGGTCATGAGGCCACCGGCATCACCAACCTGACCAACGACGGCGGCTTCATGCCCACCGGCTTCCACGGCATCTGGCTCTCACTGGCCGTGGTCATGTTCTCCTTCGGCGGCATCGAAATGCTCTCCATTTCAGCGGCTGAAGCCAAGGACCCGGTGCGCTCGGTACGGGCCTCTACCAAGGCCAATATGTGGCGTCTGGCGACAATCTACGTGATCTCTATGTTCATCGTCGTTTCGATTATTCCTTGGCAGTCAGCCGCCCAGCTGGACGGCTCCGTTGAGGCCTCGCCTTTCGTGCTGGTCTTCTCAGAAATCGGCGTGCCAGCCATTGCCTCCATCACCAACTTCATCATCCTGGTTGCTGCTCTGTCTGCCGCCAACGCTAACCTCTACGCGGGCACCCGCCTGCTGCACTCCCTGGCCAGTGAGAAAATGGCACCTGCGCCCCTGGCTCGGGTGAGCGGCAGCGGTATTCCGGTGCTGGCCATGTGGGCCTCAACCTCGGGCGTGGTGCTGGCCATTCTGCTGGCTCTCTTCCTGCCCGGCCAGGCCTTTGGGCTCATGATGACCCTGACCATGGTCTGCGCCCTCACCGTCTGGGTACTGATTCTACTGGCTTACATCGCCTTCAAGGGGGGCGAGGGCAACTCTTCGGCCTTCCGTATGTGGGGAGGACAATCCACCGCCGGCCTGGGCATCTTCCTGCTGCTGGCAATCTGGGCTGCCCTCTTCGCCCGCACCGGTAACGCCGCCCCCGCGACCATGGGCATCGCCTACTTCCTGATTCTGACCATGATTTACTTCGGTGTGGTCAAGCGCGTGCATACCGGGCACGAGGACGCCTTCGCCGAGGCGGACGCCGCCGTGGCAGGTTATCGGGGGAAGCAGGGCTAGATATGGCCAGGACTTACACTGTTGAGGTTCCCCTGCGCTGGGGCGACATGGACGCTTACGGCCACGTCAACAACGTGACCATGATGCAGGTGCTCGAAGAAGCCCGCGTTGCCCTCTTCGGGCCGCCTCCCTCGTCCGGCGAACCTGCGCCGGTCGCGGGGGAGGGCGCAAGGAGCCAGCTGACTGAGAGCCAGCCAGGGCGGGCGTCCGCGCAGCTTCCCCTTTTTGAAAGCCTGCCTGCCGGCACCCAGGCCCTGGTTGCTGAAAACCATGTTAAGTACCGCAGCCCCCTGGCCTACCGTGGAGTGCCGGTGCGGGTGCAGATGCAGGTTAGTAAGGTGACGGCAGCTTCGCTGGTTGTGGGCTACGAACTGTACGACCCGGTGACCGGCGTTCACTGCGTTTCAGCCAGCACCACCCTGGCCTTCTTCAATGTTGAGACTGGCTCCCTGGTGCGCCTGAGCACCGAGCAACGGGAGCAACTGGCGGCCTAGATTGTAGAGGCCCTTTAAAAAGTGCACGTGCCCTCCAGTTTTGGCAGGGTACGTGCACTTTTTATATGGCGCTTAAGCTTTTAGGCTGCGAGGACGCGGTTGAGCTTGTTGAAAGAGGACTTCCAGCCAGCTACCGACATTTCGTGCATGGCAGGGCCGAGAGGGCCCTGGGTGATGGTGACGCGGGTGGTGTTCTCGTCAATCTTCTCGAAGGCGGTGTGGTTGAGGAAGTAAGAACCGGCTTCCATGCCGTGGGCCTCAGCCAGCTTCTCACTGATAGCCTCATAGCCCTCATTCAGCTCACCGGGCACCAGCTTGTGGGGGGCGGATGCCCCTAGGCGAATAAGAGGGGCGGACGCCGCAGCACCCCTTTCTGCCCTGGGGCAGGGAGGTGGGGTGCGGCGTCCTGAGCTTTATAGTGTAGGGGAAATTTTAGGGCAGGAGTTCCGCTAACTCTGCGTAGCTTGAGAAGGTGTAGGTTGGCTGCAACTGGCTGGGGCTAGGTGCTCCACTCGGGTTGTACCAGGCTGTATCTATGCCAGCGTTGATGCCACCTTGAATATCGGCCGTGAGGCTATCACCAATCATGAGAGCCTGCGACGGAGAAAAAGCCGTAATAAGCTCCGATACCCGGTGATAAAAGGCGGGCTCTGGCTTTTGGGTTCCCATCTGTTCCGAGATAAAGACCTTTTTGAAATACGGGCCAATGGGGGAGCGGCGAAGCCGGTTTTCCTGAATGTAAGTAATGCCGTTGGTTGCGGCATAAATCTCGTAGCCACGGTCGGCGAGGGTAGCAAGAAGCTGCTCAGCTCCAGGGAAGGTGTGCCCCTGCATGCCTATCATTTCCTGGTAGCGAAGAGCTAGAGCTGCCCCGTCTTCATTGCGCCCCAACTCGGTAAACGTGCGAGAAAAACGGGTGTTGACGAGTTCCGCCTTGGTCAGCAGACCTTTCTCAAGATCTTTCCACATCTGCTGGTTGATGGTACGGTATACGGTTTTAGCTTCGGCTACGTCTGCCACCTGCATCGACTCCATGAACTGGGTGAGAGCGACGTCTTCAGCAGCAGAGAAGTCAAGCAGGGTGTGGTCGAGGTCGAAGAGCAGGAATTTATACTTCACGGTTGAGATTCCCCTTTCATGGGGAATCTCCCCTGGGTGTAGTGGTGGTGCTGGTGTTCTGGGTTTTATGCCTGCTTGAGCAGCTCGGCTAGTTTGTCGAAGGAACCCTGCCAGGAGGCCAGGGTCTGCTTGTGCACACCGGCGGGCAGGGGGCCTTGCGTCAGCTTGAGCACGGTGCCTTCGCCGACACCGTCCTCAGTTACCGCGGTGCCTGCCTCAAACTCAAGGCGCAGACCAATCAGGGTGTCTGAGGGCTGGCCGGACGGGGTGGGCAGGGCCTCCCGGTACTCGATGGTGTGGGGCTCCGCCAGGGTCACAAACCGCATGTACATGGGGGCCTGGAACTTAGCCTGGTCCTTGTGGCGCATGACGAACTGCTTGCGGCCGCCAATGACCGGTTCCAGGGTCAGGGTGTTGGGAATTATTTTCCAGTCGGCAGGGCCAAACCACTTGATAAAGAGCGTGGGGTTGGTGAAAGCCTCAAAGACCTGCTGCGGGGCTGCCGCAAACTCGTGGCGGTAGGTGAGGGTTTCCTCGGGCTTGAGGTCGTCAATCTTAAAGTCGTTCATGCTCTTACTTTTCGTCGCTGGTGGTCTTAGTGGTCTCAGCCTGCTCAGCTGCCCGGCGGGCCTCGGCCTCAGCCTTTGCTTTCATGTTGGCCTCCCATCGGGCCTGAGCAGCTGCTGCTCGCTCGGCGTCCTTGGCGGCCTTGCGGGCGGCAGCTTCTTCCTGGGCCCTTTGCTGGGCAACCTTCTTGGCGTAGTACTTACCCAGGAACTCGTCGCGGTAGTCAAAATATTCCCCGGAGTCGATGGCGGCGCGGGCGTCGTCCACCATCTTCACAATAAAACGCTCATTGTGAATCGAGGCCAGGGTTGCTGAGAGGCGCTCGTCGGCCTTGAAGAGGTGGTGCAGGTAGGCGCGGGTGTAGTGGGTGCAGGTGTAGCAGTCGCAGCCCTCGAAGATGGGGGAGAAGTCGGTGCGGTAGCGGGCGTTGGTTAGGTTGAAGCGGCCATCGGGGGTGTAGACGGCGGCGTTGCGGGCCACGCGGGTGGGGGAGACACAGTCGAAGGTATCAACACCGTTTTCGATGCCGGTGAAGATGTCGTCGGGCTCCGAAATGCCCAGCAGGTGGCGGGGCTTGTTCTCGGGCAGCTCCTCGTTGCACCAGCGCACAATAGTGCCCAGGTTTTCCTTTTCGAGTGCCCCGCCTAGGCCAAAACCGTCAAAGGGCATAGCGCCCAGGTCGCGGCAGGCCTTGCGGCGCAAATCCTCATACTGGGCTCCCTGAATCACACCAAAGAGGGCCTGGTAAGGTTTGCCTACCCGCTCTGCGGTCAGGCGCTGGTGCTCAGCAATACAGCGCAGGGCCCACAGGCGGGTGCGCTCCAGGGCCTCCTGCTGGTAGGCGCGGGAGTTATAGAGGGTGGTGAGCTCATCGAAGGCAAACATGATGTCAGCGCCAATCTGGTGCTGCACCTGCATGGATACCTCGGGGGTGAAACGGTGAATATCGCCGTTGATGTGGGACTTAAAATTGACCCCGTCATCGTCCACGTGGGCCATACGTTCCTTGCCGGCGGCCACGTCGTCGTCGCCGATGGGGCGGCCGTCCGCGCCGGTAGCTCCGGCCACGGTGCCCATATCAATGACCTTCTTGAAACCCGAGCCCAGGCTCATGACCTGGAAGCCCCCGGAGTCGGTGAAGGTGGGGCCATCCCAGTTCATGAACTTGCCCAGACCACCTGCGGCGTCGAGGACGTCCGGCCCCGGCTGCAGGTAAAGGTGGTAGGCGTTGGCCAGCAGGGCCTGGGCGCCCAAATCTTTCATAGCCTCGGGCAGCACAGCCTTGACGGTTGCCTTGGTACCCACCGGGGTGAAGGCGGGGGTGGCAATATCGCCGTGCGGGGTGTGAATGACGCCGGTGCGCCCCTGGAAGGCGCCGCCGTTGGCGTCCACCTGCTTGCCGGTGGGCTGGGCGGTATCGGTCAGACGCTTGCCCAGTTCAAAAGAAAAAGTAGGATCAGAAAATTCGGTATTGAGCACGGGCTTAAGTCTACCGGGTGAGTAGGGGCGGACGCTGTGGCCCGGCTGCTTGAGGGCAAACGAAAGCTTCATAGGTGTGCAGGAAGCACATACCTATGAAGCTTTCGGCGACATTCGGTGCGAGTGTGGGGTGCGAGCTTAGTCGTCGGAGACGGTGACGGTCACAGGGATGTTGCCGCGGGTGGCGTTGGAGTAGGGGCAGACCTGGTGGGCTGTGTCAGCCAGGGCCTGGGCTTCGTCCTGGGGCAGGTTGGGAATGATAACTTCAAGCTCAACAGCCAGGCCAAAGCCTTCCCCCTGCTTGCCGATGGAGACCTTAGCGCCAACGGAGGAGCCTTCAACGTTCTTCTTCTGCATGCGGGCAACCATCTGCAGGGCAGAGTGGAAGCAGGCTGCGTAGCCGGAGGCAAAGAGCTGCTCGGGGTTCAGGCCCTTGCCGGACCCGCCCATTTCAACGGGAATGGCGAGGTCGGCGTCAAAAGCGCCGTCAACGGTGCGGACGTGGCCGTTGCGGCCTTCGCCGGTGGCCAGGGCTTCGGTGGTGTAGAGGGGTTCCATGGGGTTTCCTTTCGGTTCTGTCTCTATAGATAAGATTACACAATTAAATTGTGCACAATCTAATTGTTAACTAGGAGCTTGCCCACAACCTATACTGGGTGGAATGAACCAAGACAGCAGCCTCGCCCTCGAAAACCAGCTCTGCTTCTCCCTCTACCGCTCCAGCCGGGCCGTCACCCGCGCCTACCAGCAGCACCTGGGGGAGTTGGGGCTCACCTACCCCCAGTACCTGGTCATGCTGGTCATGTGGGAGAACCCCGACGGTCTCGGCATGAAAGAGCTGGCTGCCCGCCTCGATCTCGACAGCGGCACCCTGACCCCGCTCATCAAACGCCTGATTGACCACGGCCTGCTTACCAAAACCCGCGACGCCCGCGACGAGCGCCGCACCCTCATCAGCCTCACCCCTGCCGGGCAGGAGTTGAGAGGACGCGCGGCGTCCGTCCCCGGGGCCATCTACGCTGCCTGCGCGGTCGAGGGCCTCGACATTATGGCCCTCAAGGCCGAACTCGACGCCCTGGCCGAGCACCTGGCCGAAGGCTAGGGCAGCCCGCCCTAGAAAACCCGCGCCGCCGCTTCTAGCACCATCCAGGCCTGGAGCTGGGTCGAAAGATCAACCGGCTGGGCAGGCTTGAGCACCTCAGAAATATGCCGGGTGACATCGGGTGAAAAGAGGGCAACAGCCTCACCGCGGATCTCGGTCGGGTCGATACCGAGCTCGTTCATGGGCAGGTCGGGGTCGAACTCGCGGCGTCCGTCCCACAATAGCTCGGCGGTGGCAAGGACGAAATCCCGCGCCTGCTCCCGCACGCCCTGCGGCAGGGCAGTGTGAACGGCAACCTCGGCAAGGTAGCGCACCAAAATACCGGTAAAAAGCCCGCCGTCCCCACCGCCCTGGGTCGCTAGAACCCGCAGGGTTTCTGCCTCTGACACCTCAAAATCACGGCCAAACTCCCGGTCAATACCGGCCAGAACCTCGGCGATATGCTCAGCCGGGTCAACCGTCAGCAGCTCAGACTTACCGGCATCAAGCACCGCCAGATAGGCCGCGAGAACCGGCCCCTGGTTATAGGTGTAGAGACCGCGCTCCACCGAGGAAATCTCGGCGCGAGCCCCGCGCCCGGACACCTTGACCCCGTCCAGGTAGAGGCCGCGCTCGGCATCAAAAAGGTTGGCATACAGCCAGTTCAGCAGAGCAGCCGCCTCGTCATGCAGGTGGACCCGCGCGAGAGCCAGGGCAATGGGAGCGGTTGCCGGGGTGTTCTTAAAGTCGTGGTCCTTCGACCAGAAGGCACCCCCACCCACCTCAGCAGTGCAGGCAGCTGCCAGCTCCCGATACAGCCGGGTGGCGGCGTCCTGGGCCGCAGAATCCCCGTTGCCCTCCACCGCGAGCGCCAGCCGGTTGAGGCGCTCGCAGGCTAGGGTCAGCCAGGCCATGTCGTCGTAGAAGGAGTTGGGGTAGGAGCCGAGGTTGCGCACTTGGATGCCGCGTAGCACCGCGCGGGCCTGGCGCAGGGACGCTTGTGCCTGGTTCTGCCCGTCGGGTGTGGTGAGGTGGCGGAAGCCTGCATCGACCAGGTTATCGAGTAGGTGGGCCTGCCACCAGTAGTGCCATTCGCCGCGCCGCTGGCTGCGGCGGCGGGTGTCGGGGTGCAGGGTGCGTCCTAGTAGAGTGCCGGGGAGGCCTGCGACCCGGTGCCCGAAGAGTCGTGTCACAGAGTAGGCGGCGGTACCTGCCCGCTGCCCTAGCGCCTGGCGGTGCTCGGCGGTGAGCGCTGCGAGCTGGTCGGGTGAGTGCTGCAGGTGCTTGGGGTGCATGGAGTTTCTTTCTTTGGCGCGTCGGTGGGCGGTGGTCTGGGCCGGTTTTAGTCTACCGGCTTGGTCGGCTAGTGCGTCTGCGCCGAATGTGCCTCTTATTCCCGAGCGGGTGGGCTTACTCCCGACATTCGGGAAAAGGCGTCACATTCGGCGGCTAGGGGCAGAACCTTCGACGAGTCGTAGCCTCCGCCCGCTCTGCACCGTCACGGTCTTCCCGGTGAAGGGGTGGGGGAAGGTCAGCGACCTGGCCAGCAGCTGGAGGGGTAGGGCGGGCTCGTCCTCGGCGATGGGCAGGACGGCCGGGTAGACCACGTCCCCCACAATCGGCGCCCCGGCTGCCGCCAGGTGCACCCGCAGCTGGTGGGTCTTGCCGGTATGCGGCTCTAAAAGATAGTGGGCCAGGGGTGTGCCCGCCTGCGGCAGGGGCAGGGTCGGGTTCGCCTCAGAGACAGCGGGTAGGACGCCGCTCGCCACCTCAAACACCGTCAGGCAAGTAATACGCGACTGGGCATTGAGCCCCTCAAAGGACGCCCCGGAGCGGCGGCGCTCGCGCCGCTCAGCCTTGGTCTCCACCGGCAGGGGGCCGGTGTCACCGGGCAGGAGCTCAATGCCGGTATGGGCTACCTGCATAGCCCCGTGCTGGTTATCAATGCGCGAGCGCACCGTCAGGCTCTCACCCACCCCCAGCCTGGCGATAGGGGCCGCAACAGCCTCGTAGGTCTTGGTCGGTTCGCGCCGCTGGAACATGGTTTGAAAGGGGGCCCGGGCCTCGGGGGTCTTGGCAAAGAGAACCACCCCGGCGGTTGCCCTATCCAGGCGGTGAATCGGAATCAGATCGGGGTTGTTCTCCCGCACCCGCAGCTGGGTCAGGGCAGTATGTGCGACAAAGGAGCCATTCGGGGTGGTGGGCAGGAAGTGGGGCTTATCAATGGCCAGTACCCACTCGTCCTCGTAGAGCACCGGCATATCAAAGGGCACGGGTTTTTCAACCCCCAGTTCCCGGTAGTACCAGATCTTTTGCCCCGTCAACGGTGCATCGGGGGCAACCGCCTGCCCGTCGGCGTCCTTGACCTCATCGCGCTCAAAGCGGGAGGTAAAGAGGGAGCGCTCGTGGGGGTAGAATCGGGCCACCAGGTAGTCCAGCACCGTGCTTGCGCCAAGGGTATCGTTCTCGGGGTTGCCTGCGTCTGGCAGCACAAAGGCGACAGCGTCAATCCCGTTGCGCTGGGGCAGGGGCTTGGGGGCAAGGTGGCGGTTGATTCGGCGCATGGGCTCTATTATCGCAGAGCCCTAGCCAGCCATCAGCTCTCGCACCACCCGGTAGCTGGCCTCAAAGGCGGGCAGGGGCAGGAACTCGCAGTTGGAGTGGAAGTTGTGCGCCCCGGTGAAGAAGTTGGGGGTGTAGATTCCCCGGGTGGAGAGATAAGAGCCGTCGGTTCCCCCGCGCATGGCCAGGTTGATGGGCTCGATACCCAGCCGGGCAAAGGCGGAGCGCAGGCGCTCGGACGCCACAGCGTTGGTGCTGGTTTTTGCGTCCTCAAGGTTGCTGTAGATATCTGAGATATCCAGCTGCACGGACGCCCGCGGGTTGGCTTCTGCCGTCCGCTCAGCTAGGTCGCGCAGGAAGTCCTTTTTTGCCTCGTAGCCGGCTCGGTCGTGGTCGCGGATGCTGACATCGACAGTTGCGGTGGCCTGGTTGCCCGCCATCCCGTTGACCCAGAGGTAACCCTCGCGCCCCTCGGTGTGCTCGGGGGTCTGGGTGCGGTCGAGGGCCGCTACAAAGTCGTGGGCCACCAGAATCGGGTTGACCAGGTTGCCCTTGGAATTCATGGGGTGGGCGGTCACGCCCTCAACGTGCAGACGGGCGTGCCCGGCATTGAAGGTAGCCTCAACCAGTTCGCCCAGTTCGCAGCAGTCCAGGGTGTAGGCGTAGTCGACGGGGAAGCGTGCCAGGTCCATGGTGCGTACGCCCAGCAGGCCGATTTCTTCATCCGGCACAAAGGAGAGGTAGATGTCGGGATGGGCGGACGCACCCGCCCCATCCGCCTGCCCCTGGGCATCTGCCTGCCCGGCGGCGTCCGCGTCCGCAGCTAAGAGCCGCACGGCTGCTTCCATGACCGAGGCGACCCCGGCCTTGTCGTCCGCTCCCAGCACACTGGTGCCGTCGGTGACGATGATGCGCTGGCCCGTGTAGCGGGTGATTTCGGGGTGCTCGGCCTCGCGCAGCCAGATGTTGAGGTCGGTGTTCAGGCAGATATCCCCGCCGGTGTAATCGACGACGCGGGCATGAACATCGGGGGAGAGGTTGACGTCCACCGTATCGAGGTGGGTGCAGAAGCCGATGGCGGGGGCTTCGGTGCCCGCGGGCAGAGTGGAGGGAATACGGGCGGTCAGCACGCAGGTGTCGCTCAGGTGCACCTCCTGCGCGCCAGCTTTACGTAGTTCGGCTTCAAGCAGGCGGGCCAGCTCCCATTGGCCCTGGCTGGTGGGCACGGTCGTAGCTGAGGCGTCCGACTGGCTAGAGATCGCCGAGTAGCGCAGAAAACGGGCGGCCAGGGCCTCTTGCACATCTGCATCTGGGGTGTAGGCGGGAGTAAATGTGGTGGTGGTCATGGTGAGTAGTTTACTCCCCGCATGCTCTACCCAAGATATAAAAAATAAGAAAGAATAAATAAGAATAAGAAAGTATAAGAAAGGTGCGGGAAACGTATGGCTAACCCCTTCACGCCGACCTTTGGCGTTACCCCTCCTCTGCTGGTTGGGCGGGGTCTTTAGCCCGGTAGCTCCTGGCAGCCGGGACAGCGGAAGCTAATGCGGTCGGTATCTTCCTCGCGGGCGTACAGGTGGCCCGCTGCGTAGCGGTCGGCGCCGGTGCCGGTTTCTGAGAGGTCTTCCTTGACGATGGTTTCCCCGCAGCGGTAGCAGGGGCGACCCGCCCGCCCGTAGCACCAGAGCGGCTCGGCACTGGTGCGGGTGACCCGGTGCGGACGCCCGCGGTTAGCATCCAGCAGCAGGCGGGCAATTGAGACCACGGCAGCTATATCGGGCACCGCCCCCACCGGGGTGCGCGGGTCAAGACCCGCGAGAAAACAGGTCTCAGCCCGGTAGATGGTGCCGATACCGGCCAGGTTCTTCTGGTCGAGCAGGGCTACCCCTAAGGGACGTTCCAGCCGGGCGGCAAGGTTAGCTACCGCCTGCTCAACCGACCAGTCGGGGCCGAGTAGGTCGGGGCCCAGGTAGGATAGGCGGTCAGTTTCTTGGCTGGTGGGGAAAACCTCAAGTAGCCCCAGGGTAAAGCCCACGGCTTCGACCGGGTGGCTGCCAGGCACTACTTGCCCGTCGCTATCAAGCCTTGCATTAGCCTGAATCAGAGCCCGCACCTGATTGGCCGGGCGCCGCCATTTTTCCCGTGCGCCGTTGGCATCTAGCCCGTAGAGGTGCCAGATACCATCCATCTTGAGGTGGGAGTGCACGGTCATCTCACCGATACGCAGTAGAATATGTTTACCCCGGGCCAGGGCCCCGTGAATAGGCTGACCCGCTAGGTTGACGTCGGCAACCTGGGGGTAGCGGAAATCTGTAGCGTGGGCTGTTCTACTGGCAAGGGCGCGGTGGAGTGAGCGGGCCTGCCGCCATACGGTATCGCCTTCAGGCACTGCTAAGCACCCCTCCGTGTTATCAAAATGTGACCTGTCTAATATGACTTATCTATGACGTCCTGCGCGCCCCTCTGCTCACAGTGTAGACCAGAAATGCCACAAAACTTGCGTGCCACCTGCATAAAGGGTGTATGGTCGTTTTACGTCACGCTTCACCGTTGAAGTTTATGGCCCAGCACTAACTTAATACAAAGGGCAGGCTCATGCGATGTTGCTAGAGTAGGCCCTAACTCCTTAGGCGGTCTCCCAGCCGCCTCTCCCCTAGATGGAGGTCAGAACAATGAATCTGCTCTTTACCGCGCTCATGGTTGTTATGGTCATGATGCTTGTGATGTCTCTCGGTGCTTTCTACGTGCACCTTACCCGCAGCGTCCGCGCCTTCCGCGCTGGTTACGAGGGCATGGAGTACAACCTCACCGCCTAATCGACACAGAGACCACTAGCCGCCCAGAACCTTCCTGCCCCACGCAAGGGAGGTTCTGCTGTTTTAGGAATAGTCCTTCCGCATACGCAGGCCGCGCGGGGTGGCATAGAAACCTGCGGCCAGCAGGGCCCTGCGCAGGGTGAGGACGGGGTGCTCGCCGTCTTCTCCCGCTACGTCCGGCTGGTGGGGAGTAGGAGGTAGGGGGCCCGGCGTGCTGAGCACATCCACCCCGCCTGCGGTTTCGATGACGATTTTGTCGGCTACTCCGGCGCGCACCAGCTGGCCGATGAGGGGCGCGGACGCCTCCACCCGGTCGGTTTGGTCGGTGAAGGGCAGTAGGGTCTTGCCGCCGCGTTCCAGGTAGAGGGTCAGCTCCCCGTCAACCAGGATGACGACGGCCCCGGCCTTACGCCCCGGCTTGTGTTTGATGGGGGTGCGGCTGCTATCCCACGCTACGGGGGTAGGCCAGGGCAGGGCAGCCCCGTAGGGGTTGGCCGGGTCGGTGGCAGCGAGCAGGGTGACCGAGTAGCGGGTGCGCCGCACCGGGGTATAGGCGGACGCGCTGGGCGCGGCGTCATGCCCCTCGTCAGCCCCGGTGGTGTCGTCCGCCGCCCGGAGCCTATCGACGGTGGCGGAGGTCGAGAACTGGGCGGCGCCCAGGCCCTCAATGAAGTAGCCGCGGCGGGCCAGACCCTTTTCTTCGGCGGTAGACAGCACCCGGTAGACACCGGCGAAGCCGCCGGGGGTGTCCTCAACGGCCACGGCCCCGCGGGTGAGGACCCCATAGCGGTCCATGAGCAGTTCGGCGCGGGCGGCAGCTGCCACGGTGGTGTCGAGCGGTTCGGCCTCGATACGGGCCCAGCGGCCGCCATCGATGGGGGCGACCTGGGCAGATACCGCCGGGGCCCGGCCCATGCCTACCCCCAGGCGGGAGGCAGAGAGACGGGAGGCACCCCGGCGCATTCCCACGGAACGGGCCCGTGGGGCGGGGGCAGCAACCTTGTGGGCCGACGCCCCGCCCGAGATCAGGGCCCGCACCGGGGCAAAGGTATCGCCGGTGACCAGCCCGGCCCAGACCAGGTTCCAGAGGGCGGTTGAAATCTCCTGGGCACTCGGGGGCGTGTTGCCCAGCGAGGTGGCCAGGGCAGTGAGCTGGGTCTGAATCTGGCTGAAGAAGAGCCCGCCGGTTAGTAGCTCGTAGAGGGTGTTTTCAAGGGCGCCCAGGGCGGCGAGCGCCTCAGCTCGTTCCACCTTATCGGGCAGGGTCAGGGCTGCGCTTTCCCCCAGGTGCAGGGCGACCCAGCCGTCGTCCCCGGCGAGCTGCCCGGCGCCCGTCCAGAGCACATCCCCGGCGCTCATGGCTGAGTCGAGCAGGGCGGGAGTGTAGTCGCTGATTCGGGCCTTGAGAATGAGCGGTTCCAGGGCTGAGGCGGGTACCCGCGCCCCGGCGAGCTGGTCGATTACGGTGAGTAGGCCGTCGTAGCCGCTGAGCATGGCGGTCTCATCCCGGCGGACGTTGACGGGTTGGGCCGGTGCCCCGAAGGTACCGGGGGCGGCGGTGGTTTCGGTGACCTGCCATGAGCCCACATGCTGCCAGGGCGGCAGGAAGCGGGCGTAGGTGCCGGGGGTAACGGGTTCGACGTCGGCGCGTAGGGCGGCCAGGGAGCGGGAGCGGAGGGTGCGTAGGACAGAGGCATCCACCCACTCGGTTCCGGCCAGGTAGGTGGGGTCGGTGGAGCCGGTGCGGGCGGTGGCCAGCTCGGCGCGGAGTTCTTCGGGCAGGAACTCGCCGGAGATAACCCGCCGGTCTGCTGCCAGGGTGCGCAGGGCAGTATCGACCACCGAGACGCCTAGGGAGAGGGCGGCAGCTGCCTGGGCAGCGGTAAAGGGGGCGTGGGTGCGGGCGTAGCGGGCGACCAGGTCAACCAGGGGAGCCTCGACCGGTTCCAGGAAGGCCAGGGGGACCCCGATGGGCAGGGGAACGCCCAGGGCGTCGCGCAGACGGGCGGCATCCTCAATGGCGGCGTAGAGTTCCCGCCCGTGCAGGCGGAAGCGCAGGGCCCGCCCGGCTTTCACCAGGGCCTCAAGGTAGTCGGTGGCTTCAGCTTCGGTGAGGACGCGCTCGCCCGGCTGACCTGCCTCGGCCTCGGGGGCGCTGGCGTCCTGCTCCAGGAGCACCCGCAGGCGCTGGGCAGCCTCGGCAGCAGTGAGCGGGCCGAGCAGGCGCAGCAGGTCGGCCGCTCCTTCGACCCCGCGCAGGCGGTAGCCCGTAGCGGTGCGCTGCAAGCGGGCCTCGGTGGAACGGATGACCTCAACATCGAGCAACTCGCGCAGCTCGTCCTTACCCAGCAGCTCAGCCAGCAGGGCAGGGTCAAGGGCCAGGGCAGCGGCGCGGCGCTCGGCTAAGGGAGAATCCCCGTCGTAGAGGAACTGGGCCACATAGCCAAAGAGCAGGGTGCGGGCAAAGGGGGAGGGAGCTTCGGTTTCCACCTCGCTGATGCGCACCTTTTTGGCCTCGAGGTCCTTGTGCAGGGCGGTCAGGGCCGGTAGGTCGTAGACGTCCTGCAGGCACTCACGGGCGGTTTCCAGCAGCAGGGGGAAGGTGGGGTACTTGCGGGCTACATCCAGCAGCTGGGCGGAGCGCTGGCGCTGCTGCCACAGGGGAGTGCGGCGGCCCGGGTCCTTGCGTGGTAGCAGCAGGGCGCGGGCAGCGTTCTCGCGGAAGCGGGAGGCAAAGAGGGCAGAGTTACCCACCCGCTCGGTCACGATGTCTTCGAGCTCGGCCGGGTCAAAGATGAAGAGGTCAGCCCCGGGTGGTTCGGCCTCCATAGCGGGGATGCGCAGCACGATACCGTCATCGGCAGCCATGGCAGAGGCGTTAACCCCGTAGCGTTCCTCAGCCCGGGCGCCGACGGCCAGGGCCCAGGGGGAGTGAACGGGCATGCCCAGGGGCGAGTGCAGAATCAGACGCCAATCCCCCAGCTCATCGCGGAAGCGCTCGACCAGCAGGTGCTTCTCGCTGGGCACCTGGCCGGTCGCCTCTGCCTGCTCGGCTACATAGGCCAGCAGGTTATCGGCGGCCCACTCATCTAGGCCAAGGCCGCGCAGGCGGGCATGGGCGGAACCGGCGTCCTTACTGTTCTCAAGGGCCAGCTCCCGGGTAAAGGCACCCAGAGCACGACCCAGATCCACCGGGCGGCCCGGCGAATCCCCGTGCCAGAAGGGCAGGCGCCCGGGCACGCCGGGGGCAGGGGTCACCGTCACCCGGTCGTGGGTGATGTCCTCAATCCGCCAGGACGAAGCCCCCAGGGCAATGACGTCCCCGGCCCGGGACTCATAGACCATCTCCTCATCCAGCTCACCCACCCGCTTGGGGGCCTTGGAATCCTCAGCACCGGCAATGAAGACCGGGAAGAGGCCGCGGTCAGGAATCGTACCGCCGGAGGTCACCGCCAGGCGCTGGGCCCCGGGGCGGCCCTCAATCGTCCCGGCGTCCCGGTCCCAGACAATGCGGGGGCGTAACTCGGCAAACTCGTCCGAGGGGTACTTACCGGCCAGTAGATCCAGGGTTGCCTCAAAGGCTGCCCGGGGCAGGGTGGCAAAGGGGGCCGTTGCCCGCAGGGCCTCGAACCAAGCCTCCACGCTAATGGGGCCCAGGGCGCAGGCAGCTACAGTCTGCTGGGCCAAAATATCCAGGGGGTTAGCGGGGATAGCTAGGGGCTCAATCTTCCCCGCCAGCATGCGCTGCACGGTCACTGTGGCGTTCAGCAGGTCGCCCCGGTGCTTGGGGTAGAGGTAGCCGCGCGAGACCTCCCCCACCTGGTGCCCGGCACGGCCCACCCGCTGTAGGCCAGAGGCCACCGAGTGCGGCGCTTCCACCTGAATCACCAGGTCCACATGGCCCATATCAATACCCAGTTCCAGGGAGCTGGTGGCCACCACGCACCGCAGCTGCCCCGACTTCAGGGCCTCCTCAATCAGAGTGCGCTGGTCCTTGGATACCGACCCATGGTGGGCCCGCGCCAGCACCGGCGGAGCACCGGGAGCCGTCGCCGAGCCCCCCATCATCTGGGCAGGGGGTTGAATCGAAAGGGGTAAGGACGCCCCCGCCCCCGGCAGGCGCTCATCGTCGGCTTCCAGCCGGGCCGGGGCGTCCTTGGCCAGGGCCTCAGCCAGCACATCGGCCAGGGCCTTCGGCTCCCCACCGGTAGAAGCGTAGGTGCGGGCACCGGTGGAGGCGCTCGCGGTCACCTCCCCCAACTCCCCGCGGGCCTCAAGACGGCCCAGGTAAATCTCATTCAGCCGGGCGGTCAGTTTCTCCGCCAGCCCGCGCGAGTTAGCAAAGACAATGGTGGAGCGATTGGCCTCCACCAGGTCCACGATGCGCTCTTCCACGTGCGGCCAGATGGAGGCCTGGTAGCCGTTGAGATTCGGGGTTTCGCCCCCACCCGGGGCGGACGCCGCCCCCGACACCTCTTCAATGGTCAAGCTAGGCTGTGCTTGGGGGCAGGGCTCTGTTTCCTCACCGGGGAAAACACCCACAGCGTCCCACAGGGCCTGCTCGGCACTTGCCTGCACAGTGCTTACCTGCACAGTGCTTACCTGCGCAGCGCCTGCCTGCTCACTGCCCACCCGACTACCGGGTGTGCGCGCAGGCAGGGGCTGGTCAAAGTAGTCAGATGAGGGCTCGTCTGGCAGGGAGCCCAGGGCAGGGCCCGCCACCGGGCGGATGCCCAGGGCCTCGGCCACGGTTACCCCCTGAGGCAGGGATTCCGCCAGCCGCACGGACGCCTCCGGCCGGGCTCCGGCGTCCGCTAGGGTATCACTATGAACAGCACCGTCGTCGAAGGAACGGTTCTCGAACTCGGCGGCATCCAGGGAGCGAATCTTGGCGCGGGTACGATCGGCCAGTTTATCCAGGTAGGGGCTTGAGTCGCTGCCTGCCCCGGCCGGCATACCGTCTACCTGCTGTTCTTGGCCCCCGAAGTCCTTGCCTGCCTCGCCGTAGGCGTTGGGGCCGCCCAGAGCTGTCATATCGGGCACCGGCACCGAGAGGGTTAGCTCCCACTCCTTGGCCGAGGGCGGGCGCACAATTTGCACCGGTACGCTGCCCCCCAAAAAGCGGGCGACGGTTTCAACCGGTTCCACGGTCGCCGATAGTCCCACACGCTGGGCCGGGGTCTCAAGAATCTGGTCCAGGCGTTCTAGGGTCACTGCCAGGTGGGCGCCACGCTTAGTGCCAGCAACCGCGTGCACCTCATCGATAATGACCGTGTGCACCTTGGTCAGGGTTGAGCGGGCCTTAGAGGTCAGCATCAAAAAGAGGGATTCAGGGGTGGTGATCAGAATATCCGGCGGATTAGAAATCAGCTGGCGGCGTTCCTTAGCCGGGGTATCACCGCTGCGCACACCCACCCGAACCTGTGGAGGCTCTACCCCCAGCTGCCGGGCTGTCTGTGCAATACCGATTAGGGGCGCGCGCAGGTTGCGCTCAACGTCCACACCCAGGGCTTTGAGGGGGGAAATATAGAGAACGCGGGTACCCCCGCCCCCTGCCTGCTGCGCCTGCCCGCCACCGGCGTCCGACCCCTCATCATTAGCGGCCCCGAGGTCCCCGCCCCCGTGATTCTCAAAGTGCAGGCGGTCCAGGGCCCACAGAAAGGCCGAAAGGGTTTTACCCGACCCAGTCGGCGCCACAATCAGGGCATGATGGCCCGCCGAAATTGCCTCCCAGGCTCCAGCCTGGGCAGCGGTAGGCGCAGAAAAAGCCCCCTCAAACCAGCGGCGGGTGGGGGCCGAGAAAAAACTCAGGGCACGGGAGGTAACGGGTTCAGCCATAGTCCCCATTATCCCCTTAAAAACAAACGAGCCGGGCACACCGGGCAACCTGGAAGGCAGCCCGGCGCACCCGGCCTTGAGAGCACGGACGCCCGCCGCTTAGCTAAGGGGTAGCCCCCACCGCGCCCACCGAAAGCTGGGCTACAGAGGTATTAGAGCAGGCTTCCGCCGCAAAGTTCAGCACCAGAGCTTGGGAAGCCCCAGGAGCCTGCACCGAGTAGCCCGCAGCAGAAACACTCTGGCAGGCATCCCCGTAGAGCTGGGCCCGGGTCTCACGCAAGGTAGCGGTCAGGGAGTCACCGGGGGCAAGCACGCCACCCGAGGACGACCACTCGGTAGCATTTGCAGCAGCCGCACCCACCTGCTGGCCGGCGGCGTTCACGTAGTGCACAGCGGGGTAGCCGCTCATGGTGCAGTTTGCATCCCCGGTATTGGTAAAGGTCAGAGTGATATAGCGCGAACCCGCTGCGCCACCGCCCTGAGCCACCGCAGCCTCAATATAGAGCTGGTCGTAATCACAAACAGCAACACCAGCTGCCGAACTGGCGAACTGGCTACCGCCCGTGGCAGGGTTCGGGGCGCTCGCGGTGGGTTCTACAGTGATGACGGTGCCGGTGGGCACCGGTTCCGGGTCAGCGGAGGTGCTGGGGGCCGGGGTGACCTCTTGCACGGTGGGCGTGCGGGTGGTTGCCGTGGGGGTGGGGGCGGTGCTCGTGGCCGAGACCGTCGGTGAGGGGGTCACCGGTGCGGATGAGGTCGTGGCGGCCGGGCTGCTGAGGGGGCTCTCTGCTGTGGTAGTGCTACCGCAGGCAGTGAGTAGGGCCAGCAGACCCAGGGCTGTGAGGGGGAGAAGGGGGATACGTGCTTTCATGCAGCCTACATTCCGGGCTGCAGGGTGACGCGTGCCCCGTCCATTCCCTCGGTGTATTCGGTCTGGCAGCTCAGGCGGGAGCACTCGTTAGCGATATCGTCGATCATGTCGAGCAGGTCTTCCTCTGCCTCTTCACGGGGCAGGGTGGCCTCGATGTGCTCGGGGTCGATGAAAGCGTGGCAGGTTGCGCAAGAGGCGTTACCACCGCAGGTTGCTAGCACGGGGAAGCCTGCTGCGAGGACGGCCTCAAGCATGGTCTGGTGGGGTTCCCAGGTGACGTCCTTGGTGGTGCCGTTTTCGTCAGTGACCGTGATGTTTACGCTCATGTGTTCTCCGTGTGCTGGGCAGCTATGAGGCTGCGGGTCTAGGGTCCGTCCCTATTTTATGGGGGCAGATGCGCCTATCCCCGCTTTTTGTGGTTAAAACTACGGTGAGCGGACGCCTGCTACCAGCTTGGTAACGGGGTGTTACGCTGGGAGGTAGCTGGGGAGGGCAAGAAAAAACCGGCCTCCCGAAGGAGGCCGGTCTTTATCAGTGGTGCGCCCGAAGGGATTCGAACCCCCAACCTTCTGATCCGTAGTCAGATGCTCTATCCGTTGAGCTACAGGCGCATCATGCGTTGACTGACTTCATCAGCCCGTCGCGGCAACAGGTAATACATTACGCAGGTTTGCGTGGCTGTGCAAATTGAAAATGCGTGACCCTGCTCTCAAAACTGCGGTGGATAGGGTGAAAACCGCTTAAATACGCGGAAAAAGAGGGGGTAAAGAAAGCTGAAAAAGTTTGACCGGGCCCGTATTCTGTTGGCCAGATCACAGGTCAAGAGGACTGTAACGAAATATTTACGTACTAATGAGGACAAACCGGGGCGAGCTATGTACTCTGGAAACACACGATGAAGTGAAAGTGCACCGCACGACGCGTTTATTCATTGACATGGGTGGCGCGTTTTTCTGTTTCCACCCGTCTGCGGGCTAGTGGCAGAGCGGGGCACACGAACCTGAACAACACAGTGGAGTGTTTCAGGTCAACGATTTATAAGGGGAAGCGTCAGATGACTGACATTTCAATCGACAACGTAACCGCACAGGCACCCACCACTCACGCAGAGCTGCTGCAGTGGGTTGCTGATATTGCCCAGATGACCCAGCCTGAGCGTATCTACTGGGCCGACGGCTCACAGGAAGAATACGACCGTCTGGCCGGTGAACTGGTCGAGGCCGGTACTTTCCGCAAGCTCAGCGACCACGAGTTCCCGAACTCCTACATTGCCTTCTCAGACCCCGACGACGTGGCTCGTGTAGAAGAGCGCACCTTTATCTGCTCAGCCACCGAAGAGGGAGCTGGCCCCACCAACAACTGGCGTGATCCTGCCGAGATGAAGGCCACCCTGACCAAGCTTTTCACCGGGTCTATGCGCGGACGCACTATGTACGTCATTCCTTTCGTCATGGGCTCACTTGATGCCACCAACCCCAAGTTCGGTGTTGAAATCACCGACTCAGCCTACGTGGTGACCTCCATGCGTATCATGGCAACCATCGGTGCCGATGTATTGAAGAAGATGACCGAGACCGAGGCCTTCTTCGTCAAGGCCCTGCATTCGGTCGGTGCCCCCCTCGATGCTGGACAGACGGACGTCCCCTGGCCCTGTAACCCTGAAAAGTACATTGTGCAGTTCCCCGAGGACCGCGAAATCTGGTCCTTCGGCTCCGGCTACGGCGGTAACGCGCTGCTGGGTAAGAAGTGCTACGCCCTGCGTATCGCCTCAGCTATCGGACACGACGAGGGCTGGATGGCCGAGCACATGCTGGTGCTCAAGATGACCAACCCCGAGGGTGAGAGCAAGTACATCTCGGCAGCCTTCCCCTCAGCCTGCGGCAAGACCAACTTCGCCATGATGGACCCCACCATTGACGGCTGGAAGGCTGAAATGGTCGGCGACGACATCGCCTGGATCGAATTCCGCGACGGCAAGCCCTTCGTGGTCAACCCCGAGGCAGGCCTCTTCGGCGTAGCCCCGGGCACCGGCTGGTCCACCAACCCCAACGCCATGCGCGCCATTGCCAAGGGCAACACCATCTTCACTAACGTGGCCCTCACCGACGATAACTCTGTCTGGTGGGAGGGCAAGACCGACGAGGTGCCCGAGCACCTGGTTGACTGGCAGGGCAATGACTGGACGCCTGAATCTGGCCGTCCTGCTGCCCACCCCAACTCCCGCTTCTGCACCCCCATCTCCCAGGCCGATATGCTGGCTGAAGAGTACTACGCACCGGACGGCGTGCCCCTCTCGGCCATCATCTTCGGTGGCCGCCGCAAGACCACCGTGCCGCTAGTCGCTGAAGCCTCCAGCTGGGAGCAGGGCGTCTTCCGCGGTGTGACTCTCTCGTCCGAGACCACCGCCGCCGCCAAGGGCGCTGTGGGCGTGGTCCGCCGCGACCCCATGGCCATGCTGCCCTTCATCGGCTACAACGCCGGTGACTACATCCAGCACTGGATTGACCTGGGCAAGAAGCATGGCGAAGAGAACATGCCCAAGATTTACTACGTCAATTGGTTCCGCCGGACCCCCGACGGTGGCTTCGCCTGGCCCGGCTTTGGAGAGAACTCCCGCGTGGTCAAGTGGATCTTTGACCGCCTGGACAGCAAGGCCGACGGCCAAGAAACCTTCCTCGGCGTGGTGCCCGGCAAGAGCGACCTCGACCTCACCGGCCTCGAGATCAGCGACACCGAACTCACCGCTGCCCTGGCCGTTAACAAGGACGAGTGGGCCCAGGAACTGCCTGGAATCGACGAATGGCTGGCCTTCCTCGGCGACAAGGTACCCGCTGAAATTCACGCCCAGCGCGATGCCCTAGCCGCTGAACTGAACTAGGGAGCGTGCCCCCGCAGGCTGCGGCGGGCGTCCTTGTTCCCGAACGTAAAATAGCGATACGGTTATGGAGGTGACCTGTGCGAAAAACTTTTCGTACAGGTCACCTCCTTATCGTGTAGGCAGATAGGCGGCCGGCCCCAAAGAGTGGACGTAAAGCCGACTTAATATTCTGTAGAATGCTTAAGAATGGCTGAATTTTGTGTAGCCCTGCTGTGCTTCCCCCACAAAGCTCATCGACTAGCCACCGGCCTACTACAGAGCTTTTTGCACGGCGTCCCGGGCGCATCACTCGCATGTTGGAAGGAAAGAACAGAGTGGGAAATCTGCTGAGTGTCAAGAACCTCACCAAGAACCACGAGCACCTTCGTGCCCTCAAGGGTGTGAATCTAGAGGTAGCTGCCGGTGAGATCGTAGGTCTTCTCGGCGAAAACGGTGCAGGAAAGTCAACCTTCCTGTCGATTCTGGGCGGCTGGGACCGCCCCGGTGGTGGCACCATCACCCTGGACGGCGAAAAGTACGCCCCCCACACCCCCGAAGAAGCTCTTGAAGCTGGTGTCGGGTCAATCCGCCAGAAGTTCAAGGTAGACACCGAACTCACCGTTGCCCAGGCTATCTTCCGCTCTACCGAGCACGCTAATGACGATGAAGAATCCCTGGTCGCCCGTGCCCAGGAACTGATTTCAGAGATCGGCCTGGCGGTAGACCCCCGCGCCAAGATGGGCGACCTGGTCCGCGCCGAGCAGGCCCTGGTTGAGGTTGTACGCATGGAAGCCGAGAACACCCGCCTGGTGCTCATGGACGAAGTCGCCGCAACCTTCAACGACTACGAGATTTACCAGTTGCACGAGGTGACCCGTAAGCTGGCCGCCGAGGGCCGCGCGATTATCTACATCACCCACCGTATCGACGAGATTCGCTCCCTGGCCAACCGCGCCGTCATCCTCTCTGAGGGCACCATCAACACCGAAATTAACCCCGGTACGATGACCGCCGAAGAAATCGCCTTTAAGATGTTCAACCGCGAAATCGAGATGGGCGGACGTCCCGACGAGTTTGCTGGTGAGGACGCCAAACTGGTGATTGAGAACCTGACTAGCGCCAAGGGCTCTCTCAACAACGTTACCTTCTCGGTAGACCGCGGTGAAATCTTCGGCCTGACCGGCCTGCGCCGCTCAGGCATCAACGAGGTCGCGGCGGCCCTGGTTGGTGTGGATGAGACCGCCAAGTTCGGCACCCTCAAGATTAACGGTGAGGACGCCACCATCAGCTCTCCCGAGGACTCGGTTGCTCACGGTATCGGCTACCTGTCAGATAATGATGATGAGCTGGGCCTGGCCAACGAGCGTTCTATCGCTAAGACCCTGATGGAAAACGCCGGCCTCAAAGAAAGCCCGGAGGGCTTCCTTCATGAGATCTCTGCCCTGCGTGAGGTAGCTGAGCAGATCCAGAAGCTGCGTATCAAGACCACCAACATTCAGGGCGAAGTTGGCAAGCTCTCGGGCGGTGACCAGCAGAAGGTCGCCCTGGCCCGCTGGATGACCACCGACTGCGAGATTTTGATTCTCAACCACCCCACCCGCGGCATCGACGTGAGCGCCAAGAGCGAGATTTACAAGATGCTGACCGAGCTGACCGAGAAGGGTACCTCTATCATCCTAATCGGTTCAGACATGTCTGAGCTCATTGGCCTGTGCAACCGCATCGCCGTAATGCGTTCGGGCAAACTGGTCTCAATCCAGCAGAACAAGGCCGCAACCGAAGACACCCTCATGGGTGAGGCCCTGGGTGAAGACCTGGTCTAACCGCCCACCGGCGTCCTAACGCTACAAAGAACCCCGGCAAGTTACCTGCCGGGGTTCTTGAGCTGTGAGGCTTTGAGAGACTGCCTCTACCTGTGACTTACAGGGAGATGCGGCCTGAGATGGCGTTCAGCTTGTGACGAGCCAGAGCCAGGTTAGCGGTATTGCGGTCCAGCACCAGGTAGACGAAGAGGCCTGAGGTCTCTGAAGCGTTCAGAACGTTGATCAGGTGGTACTGGGAAGACAGGGTGATCATGATGTCTTCGATGTTGCCGTTCAGGCCCAGGTCGTTCATGGTCTTGAGCTTGGCACGTACTACGTTGGAGTTACCAGCTGCAGCAACGGTCAGGTCGAAGCCGGGTGAACCGCCGGAGGCCAGAGCCATGCCGGAGGAGATGTCAACGAGAGCTGCACCGGTTGCGCCTTCAATGGATAGGAGTTCCTGGATGGAGGTATCAAGCTGTGACAAGATAGTTCCTTATGTCTAGTTCTGCACCGGCACGCTACGGGGGAGTGGCCGGTAAAGAGACGGTGGGTGCGGTCAGCGTGACCCTTGTCTTCAGCTAGTGTGTGATGACTGGGTGTGTGCGCCCGCGAGTGTTTACAGTATAAATACTACTCTCACCCGACCCCTAACTGCTACAAGTGAGTGGGCAGGTATGCCGTGTGAAACTCCTTGCAGATAAGGGCACTGTGCTTGTCAGTGATGCAAAGGCGGGGAAAATTAAGACCTCCAGGTAGACAAAGGTTGAACCGTGAACCTTTTTGGCTGTACCGTGAGAGAGAAAGCTTCGCCCTCGCCCATACGATTCAAGGAGTTGGCCCGTGCATCTTACCGCATTTTCTGACGTGTCGCTGCGCGTCCTGATGCTGCTATCGGGTCTCGACGGTGAGCAGATATCTACCCAGAAAATCGCTGAGGGTGTGGGTACCCCTTACAACCATGTGACGAAGGCAGTGGCCTTTTTGGCCAACATGGGCCTGGTAGAGTCTACCCGCGGACGCACCGGCGGGGTGCGCCTGTCAGAGGCCGGTGCCCGCGCCACGGTAGGGCAGGTACTTCGTGCCTCTGAAGGCGATATTCCCATGGTGGAGTGCGAGGGCAGCGCGAACGAATGCCCCATGCGCCATTCCTGTTCCCTGAAAAAAATTCTGGCAAACGCCCGCGAAGAATTCTTCAAAATGCTTGACCCGGTGGTTATTTCTGAGCTGCCCAACGAGAAGCAGATGGGCCCGGTGTTCCTAGAGCTGGGGCTTGGCCCCCTGGCTCAGACAAAAAAGCTGCCCCAGGCGTCCTTTGCCTCATAAGCCAAAACAGTGCCGCTTCCGTGTGCGATACGCAGGGCGGTTCTTTTTTCTCCCAAAACTAGCATTCAGTATGCTAAATTGATGGTGGTTTAACAACACTCTGTCACCAAGGAGGAGCCGTGCTCTCAGCCAAGTCCCGCCCCGTCATCGAGGCAACCCTGCCCGTGATCGCCGAGCGTATCAACGACATCACCCCCGACTTCTACCAGCGCATGTTTGCTGCTCGCCCCGACCTGCTTGACGGTATGTTCTCCCGTTCATCCCAGCTCGAAGGCACCCAGCCCAAGGCATTAGCAGGCTCCATCGCGGTCTTTGCCTCCTACATTCTGGCCAACCCCGACAAGTACCCCGACGAGGTACTCTCCCGCGTTGCCCACAAGCACGCCTCTCTGGGCCTGCGCGAAGAGGAATACCCCACCGTCTACAAGTACCTCTTCGAGGCTATCGCCGCTAACCTGGGGGATATCCTGACCCCCGAGATCGCAGAAGCCTGGACCGAGGTCTACTGGCTCATGGCCGACGCCCTCATCAAGCTTGAAAAGGGCCTCTACGCCTCCCAGGCCAACGACGTCATGTTCGCCCCCTTCCGCCTGGTAGAGCGCAAAGAAACCGGCGAGAACGTGCTCGACCTTACCTTTGAGCCCGCTAACGCCGTCGCCATGACCGACGCCATTGCCGGCCAGTACGTTTCTATCGTCACCAAGGCTAAGGACGGCCTGCGCCAGGCCCGCCAGTTCACCCTGCTGCCCGCCGAGAAGAACCAGCGCCGCGTCGCCATCAAGCTCGATACCGCCGGCGAAATGACCCCCATCCTGCACGAGCTACAGGCCGGCGCTATCGTTGAGGTCTCAAACCCCTACGGCGACGTCACCCTGGGCGGCTTCGGCGACGACGACTCCCAGCCCCTCTACCTCTTCTCAGCCGGTATCGGCGTCACCCCCATGATTGCCTTCCTCTCAGAGTTGGCCGCAACCGGCTCCAAGCGCGAGGTCGTTGTTGTACATGCCGACCGCTCCTTCGCCACCTGGCCCCTGCGCGATGAGATGACCGCCTACGTTGAGATGCTCGAGAACGGCCGCCTGATCTCATTCATCGAGGCGGACGGCGAGGGCGACTTCGAGGGGCGCGTCAACGTGGCTGAGCTGAACGTTCCCGCTAACGCCTCTGCCTACCTGTGCGGCCCCCTGGGCTTCATGCAGGGCGTCCGCTCCCAGCTAGTTGAGGCTGGCCTGCCCGGTACTAACATCCAGTACGAGATTTTCGGCCCCGACCAGTGGATGCTGCACGACCAGGCCCGCGCCTCCTAAGCTGACCTAAGGACAGATACAGAGGACGCCCGCCCCACCTTCCTTGCCATGTGGCAGGAAAGCGGGGTGGGCGTCCTCATTTTTACCTTTTGTACCGCATCCTGCTCACTTTAAGCCTGAAAAGTAGGCAGGAGCTGGTACAAAGCAGGTGTGCTTAGCCCTCGCGCACGATCTTGAGAATCTGATCGCGCACGCGCTCCATGGTGGCCTGGTCGGGGGCCTCAAGGTTCAGGCGCAGGAAGGGCTCGGTGTTGGAGGGGCGCAGGTTAGCCCACCAGCCCTCGGTCTTGTGCTCGAAGGTGGTACCGTCCATGTCGGATACCTCAACGGTATCGCCGAAGTACTCGGCAACGCGGGCGATAGCACCGGCCTTGTCTTCCAGCTCAGAGTTGATTTCGCCGGAGGGGACGTAGGGGGAGTAGGCAGCGCCCAGCTTGGAGAGGGGCTGCTCGCCCTCGCCCAGAGTAGCCAGAACGTGCATGGCAGCCAGCATGCCGGTGTCGGCGTTGAAGAAGTCCTTGAAGTAGTAGTGAGCGGAGTGCTCGCCACCGAAAACGCCAGACTCTTCAGCCATAACAGCCTTGATGAAGGAGTGGCCCACGCGGGTCTTGATAGCGCGGCCGCCCAGCTTCTCAACCAGCTCAGGAACAGCCTTGGAGGTAATCAGGTTGTAGATGATCACGGGCTCGTCGTTGCCTTCAGCCTTGGCGCGGGCAATCTCGCGCTCAGCTACCAGGGCGGTAATAGCGGACGGAGTAACGGGCTCACCCTTCTCATCGATGACGAAGCAGCGGTCGGCGTCACCGTCGAAAGCCAGGCCAATATCTGCACCATGCTCAACAACAGCCTTCTGCAGGTCTACCAGGTTGGCAGGTTCCAGGGGGTTGGCGGGGTGGTTGGGGAAGGTGCCGTCCAGCTCGAAGTAGAGGGGCACGATTTCCAGGGGCAGGCCGGGCAGGATTGCGTCGCCCAGCACAGCGGGGGTGGTCATGCCGCCCATGCCGTTACCGGCGTCCACAACAACCTTGAGGGGGCGGATGCCCGAGAGATCAACCAGGTTGCGCAGGTACTCTGAGTAGGCCTTGAGCACGTCCTTCTCAGAAACAGAGCCGGGGTTCTCAACGGAGGGAATTTCACCTTCGTCCAGGTACTTCTGGGCCAGGTCACGAATATCAAAGAGACCGGACTCTGATGACAGGGGAACGGCGCCCGCCTTAGACATCTTCATGCCGTTGTACTCGGCAGGGTTGTGGGAGGCGGTGAAGGTGACACCGGCAGCGTTCTCAACGCCACAGGCGAAGTAGAGTTCGTCGGTAGAGATCAAGCCGATGTTGATGACGTTGGCGCCGCGGGCAGTAGCACCCTCAGCGAAAGCGGCCATGAACTCGGGGCCTGAGGGGCGCATGTCGGCACCCACCAGAACGTCCTGGCCAGCCAGACCGAGAACGTCTACGAAAGCTGCGCCGGTTGCGCGGACGGTCTCGGCGGTGATGGTTTCGCCCACGATGCCGCGAACATCGTAAGCCTTAAAAGATGCGGTTAAATCAATAGTATTCACGAGAGTAAGTCTAATTGCCCTGTGACCTGTTTAGACAGTATCCAGACAGATTTCCTATGTGATTTATGGCGATAAACACCAGGTTTCTGCGCCACAAACTGCGCACTGGGCAGGGGCGAACATGGTTTGATGGTGCCTATGGGTGAACTTTTTTCTTTAGATAATCCAATTCAGAACTACGCCTGGGGCTCTTACGAGACACTGGCCCTCATGCGCGGCGTCCCTGCCCCCACCGAACAGCCGGAAGCTGAGCTGTGGGTGGGTGCGCACTCGTCCGCCCCCTCCGTAGCTCACGTGGACGGCGGTGCCTTCCCGCTCGATGCCCTGGTCGGCGAGCAGCCTGCCCGCTTCCTCAACCCGCAGCGTAGCAGCGACACCTTCCCCTTCCTCTTCAAGATTCTTGCTATTGAATCTCCCCTGTCAATTCAGGTGCACCCCACCGACGAGCAGGCCCAGGCTGGTTTTGACGACGAAAACGCCCGCGGCATCGCCCTTGACGACCCGGCGCGTAACTACAAGGACCGGTTCTCTAAGCCTGAAACCGTCATCGCCCTCTCTGATATGCGCATCCTAACCGGCGTGCGCGAGTTCACAGAACTGCGCGCTATTGCCGAGCACTTCTCCCTGCCCTGGCTCACCGGGGCCCTGGGCGCGGCCAAGACCGCCAAGGAGCTACTGACCGTTATTATCCGTATGCCGCAGGACGCCGCAGCGGCAGCTGTGGAGCAGACCGTCGCGTCCGCGCGTGCCTGGGTAGCCAAGAACGGTGAAGTTCCCGGTAGTGAATCAACCGCCGCTGGTGTTGCCGAGCTGGTCACCCTGATTGATAGCAAGTACCCCGGCGACCGCGGCCTGCTGGTGGCCCTGGTCATGAACCTGGTCTACCTTGCCCCCGGCGACTCTGCCTACACCCCCGATGGCCAGGTGCACGCCTACGTCTCGGGTACCGCTATTGAGCTGATGAACCCCTCAGATAACGTCATGCGTGCCGGTCTTACCCCCAAGCACATCGATGAGGAGGAGCTCATCAAGATTCTGGGTGAGGGCCAGGGCGCACCTACTGTCCAGCGCCCTACCCCCACCAGCGAGAAGGCCGCCGAGTATTCCATGTGGGACGAGCGCCTCTCAGTCACCCACCTGGTCGTTGAAGAGGGCGAAACCATTACTCTGCCCCTATCCGGTGTAGCTACCGCCCTGTGTGCGGGAGGCACCGTTGTGGTCAGCGACGAGGTCAAGACCTTCACCCTGACCGGTACCCAGTCGGTCATGTATGTGGGCGAACCCACCGAGGTGACCGTCACCGGCGCCGGCGAACTCTACATCGCAGCCCAGCGCTAAGAGCGGCGGACGCTACCGCGCGGCTTTTTCTTTGTTGCCTAGGCCACGTGTGCGGCGAGAACTTGGGTAAAGTAGAAGGGACGAAAAAGCCCGCCCCGCTCCACACTCTGGGGGAGCGGGGCTACAAGTCCCACAAGGAAACTCCGTGAAAATTATTCTGACCGTCACCGGCCTTGACCACGAAGGCATCATCGCTGGCGTCACCACCAAGCTGGCTGAGCGCAAGGTCAATATCGAAAACGTCTCCCAGACCCTCATGCAGGGCTACTTCACCATGATCTTGCAGGGTAGCTTCGACGATTCTGCCCAGTCGATTACCGACCTGCAAGAGGCTATGAAGCCGGTGGAAGAAGAGCAGCGCGTGCAGATTCGTATTCAGTCTGACGCCATCTTCCAGGCCATGCACACCCTCTAGGAGTTACCGACTATGTTTAGCGACCGTTCCGGTAACATTCTTGAGACCCTGCAGATGATCAATGAAGATAAGCTTGATATCCGCACGGTCACCATGGGCATCTCTCTACTGGACTGCGCCGACTCTGATGGCGCGGTAGCCCGCCAGAAGATTTACGACAAGATTACCTCCCGTGCAGCCCGCCTGGTTGAAGTAGCTGAGGGTATTGAGGCTGAACTCGGCATTCCCATTATCAATAAGCGTATTTCGGTGACCCCGATTGCCCTGGTAGCGGGTGCCTCAAACGACGAGGACTACGTGGAGTTCGCCAAGACCCTGGACGCCGCCGCTAAGGCTGTGGGGGTTAACTTCATTGGTGGCTTCACCGCCCTGGTGGATAAGGGCGCTACCCCGGCTGACGAGAAGCTCATGCGCTCTATTCCACGTGCCCTGAACGAAACCGATGTGGTCTGTGCATCGGTGAACATCGGCTCATCTCGTGCCGGTATCAACATGACCGCCGTGCGCACCATGGGCGAGGTTATCCGCGAAACCGCTGAGGGCTCTGCTGAGGCCCACGGCTTTGGCTGCTCCAAGCTGGTGGTTTTTGCCAACGCTGTTTCTGACAACCCCTTCATGGCAGGTGCCTTCCACGGGGTGCAGGAGGCCGACACCGTTATCTCGGTGGGCGTCTCTGGCCCCGGCGTAGTTAAGCGTGCCCTCGAGAAGGTGCGCGGGGCGTCCTTCGACGACTGCGCTGAAGCCATTAAGAAGGCAGCCTTCAAGATTACCCGCATGGGTCAGCTGGTGGGCACCCTGGCCGCTGAGCGCCTGGGCGTGGAGTTCGGCATCGTCGACCTTTCCCTGGCTCCCACCGCCGAGGTGGGCGACTCAGTAGCCCACGTGCTCGAAGAGATGGGGCTTGAATCGGTGGGTACCCACGGCACCGTCGCTGCCCTGGCCCTGCTCAATGACGCGGTGAAGAAGGGCGGGCTCATGGCCTGCTCGCACGTGGGTGGCCTCTCGGGCTCCTTCATCCCGATTTCTGAGGATATCGGCATGATTGAAGCTGCAGCCGCCGGCAAGATTACCCTCGATAAGCTCGAAGCTATGACCGCGATTTGTTCCGTGGGCCTGGATATGGTGGCGGTTCCCGGCGATACCTCGGCCGCGACTATTTCGGCCATGATTGCCGACGAAGCCGCGATTGGCGTCATGAACCACAAGACTACCGCTGTGCGCGTCATTCCGGCGATCGGTCTGGAGGTCGGTGAGATGGTGGAGTTTGGTGGCCTGCTGGGCCGCGCCCCTGTCATGCCCGCCCACCCCGAGTCGGCTGAGGTCTTTGTGGCCCGTGGCGGCCGCATCCCCTCCCCGGTGCACGGCTTCCGCAACTAACCCCCCGCCCCCACAAGGGGACCTGATTTTCAAAAAGGGACCGCATACTATGCAGTCCCTTTTTGGTTTTGCGGTCCCCTTGCAGGCCGTGGGTCGTGGGCTGCGAGCTACGGAACCGGGCGCGGACGCGGGGTGAGCGGCACCGTCACGTAGGGCAGGAACCAGCCGATGAGGGGCCCCACGGTAAAGGCGATGAGCAGGGCACAGGAGGCCCCGAACCCCACCAGCCCCACCACGAGCAGGGGCAGGCGCAGGGCAAGTTTTCCTGCGCGTAGCTGCTGCGGGGGCCCTAGGTGGGCGAGCGGACGGGGAGCGGACGGGGCCATGGGGGTGCTTTCTGGCAAGGGAAGGGCAGGGGGGCTAGGCAATGAAGCTGGTCATCATGGCTTCGAAGGCCAGGCGGGCACCGGCGTTGGTACGGATGCGGCGGCGGGTGGTAGCTACCGTATCGAGGTGGGCTAGGGTGCGGTTGGGGCTGGTGCGCTCGGCGTAGGCGTAGATGTCATCGGTTAGGTGGGCGTTGATGATGTCTGCCCCGGTGGAGAGCTGCACGGTCAGCACATCGCGGAAGACGGTTTGAATGTCGGCTAAGAACCGGTCGAGGGTGTCGGTTTGAATGCGCTTGGCGCGGCGTTTTTGGTCTTCTTCGAGCTGGCGCACCTGGGCTCGGTGGGTGGGGGAGAGCTTCTCGCCGTCCTCATAGCCCAGGGCTGTGAGCAGGGCGGAACGCTCGGCTTCGTTGCGGGTTTCGGCGTCCGTTTCGGCTTCCGCTTCGGCGATGGTGATGAGGTCGTCGGCGGCCTCCATGGCAGCGGCAATGGAACGCAGGGTGATGGGCATCTGTACCACTGTGCTGCGGCGTTTGCGGGCTTCGGGGTCGGTGGCTAGCTTGTGGGCTACCTCTAGATTGCCCTGGGACAGGCGGGCAACAAAGTCTGCCTGGTGGGGCTCTAGGTTCTCCCCGCGGGCCTGCGCGTCGGCAAGAAGCCGGGCGGCGACGTCCGCCACCGAGGGCAGGCGTAGCTTGACCGGGCGGCAGCGGGAGCGGATGGTCACCAGGACGTCGGCGGGCGAGGGGGCGGTGAGCAGCCAGATGGTGTAGGGCGGGGGCTCTTCAATAGCTTTGAGTAGCACGTTGGAGGTGCGCTCGGGCATGCGGTCGGCGTCCTCAATGAGCATGACGCGCCAGCGCCCGACCGCCGGGCGGTCCTGGGCCTTGACCACGAAGTCACGGGCTTCGTCGATGGTGATGGTGGTTTTTTCGGTGGCGAAGTGTAGGAAGTCGGCGTGGGAGCCACTGAGCACCGTCTGGCAGGAGCGGCAGTGCCCGCAGCCCCGGGCGGCCGGGTCGGGCTGGTCGCAGAGCAGGGCGGCGGCGAAGGCCAGGGCAGCGGTGGAGCGGCCTGCCCCGGGAGGGCCGGTGAAGAGCCAGGCGTGGGTTGGTTTGTCGTCGGTAGCGGCGCGGGTGAGCTGGGCGCGCACGTCGAGCTGGCCGGTGAGGGAGTCAAAGACGCTCATGCGATACTCCCCAGGGCTGCTGCTAGCACGTCCTTGTGGACGTCCTCGATGGGGCGGGCACCGTCAATGCGGGCGTACCGCTCGGGGTTGGCGTCGGCTAGCTGCTGGAATGTGGCGTGTAGGGTGCGGTGGAAGGTGTCATCTGCTGATTCCATGCGGTCGGCGGCGCCCCGGGTGCCTGTGCGGGAACGTCCTTCGGCCAAGGGCACATCGAGCAGAATGGTGGTGTCGGGCAGCAGGTTAGAGGTAGCCCAGCGGCTGAGATCTACTACGGTGCCGATGCCCAGGCCCCGGCCGGCCCCCTGGTAGGCAGCTGATGAATCGATGTAGCGGTCGCAGAGCACCACCTGCCCGGCTTCAAGGGCGGGGCGAATCTTCTGGTGGGCGTGGGCCGCGCGGGAGGCGGCAAACATCAGGGCTTCGGTGTGGGGGTCAATCTCACCGTTGCCGTGTTCAAGAACCAGGGCGCGGAGTTTCTCACCGACATCGGTTCCGCCGGGTTCGCGGGTGACCAGCACCGAGTAGCCGCGCTGGGTTAGGGCGTCGGCCAGGAGTTTAATCTGGGTGGTTTTGCCCGAGCCGTCCCCGCCTTCAAAGGCGATAAAGGTTCCAGGGTAGGGGCGGGCTGCGCTGCTCGCGTCCGCCGGGAGGGTGCGGACGCCCGGGTCGGCTTCTGGGGTGTAGATAAGTGCTTGGGTCACGGGTATAAGCCTATCAAGAGGTTTACCCATAAGAATTTTGGTAGGTTTGCGCTTGCTATGATTCTCTTGCCTGGTTCGCTTCGCCCACAAGGCAATGCAAGCGTGCTTAACCAATCTGTTGGAAAGAATTCTTTAGTAACGGCTCCGCATAGAACAAAGAGCTATTGACTTCAAAACTCTATCTGTAGTATTGTTTTAGGCATGAGAGACGCAGGTCTCAATGTAAATATATTAAATACCGATAGAAGGGTTCGATGTCATGTTTTTCTCTAGGAGAAAGTTTGGGGTGGCGTTCCCATTGCTGCCCTGAGCTCAACTGTATTTTGCAGGGGCAGCTTTTGCTGAAGGGCAGTGGGAATCTAGTATTTCAGGTGCTCTTCCTGGTTTTACCTCCCGAGCATGGCAGGATAATGCGTCAGACTCCAGTAATACCGTTACCTATTTTCAGGGATGTTCCCTCCGTTACAGTAATCTAAAATCCATTGATTTGGTCTTGTGGGATAAAATGGGTCTCTTTCCGGACTATAGATTTGGAGGAGTTAATCAGAATTGCGGCACTTATAATTTTGACCGGATGACAAGGCCGAATGAATATTATTTCAAAGTTGAACGACTGAATGACCAGTATGTTAGTAACTACTATCTAGATGTATCCTATGTGAAGCAGTCGTATTAGAATGAACTATGATTTCTGTAGAAAATCTTAGCTACTCTCGGCAACGGCGCCGGGTGCTTCATAACCTTAGCTTCACGCTAGCACCCGGCGCTACCGCTCTGCTCGGCCACAACGGGGCAGGGAAGAGCACACTCTTCTCACTCATAGCAACAGCCCTTAAACCCGCCCAAGGCACCATTAGCCTCAACCTTGGGCACCAAGAACTCGATAGTAGCCAGCAGTCCAAGCGCTACCGCAAACATATAGCCCTGGTGCCCCAGCACTATAACCCGGTACCTGGGCTCACAGTAGAAGAACATATCCGCTACGTTAGCTGGTTAGCATCAAACTCGGCCCTAGAGATGAACTCCCTAGCCCAAGAAGCTCTTGTGGCCACTCACCTGACAGAACTAGCAAACAGAAAAGCCACGGAACTCTCAGGTGGTGAGACCCAACGTCTGGCTATCGCAGGTGCTCTTGCTACCGGCGCTACAGTTCTACTCCTTGATGAACCCACCGCAGGCCTTGACCCCTCCCATAAGGACGGGATTAACCGGCTAATCTCTAGCATCGGGCAGGAGCGCATTGTCCTGGTGGCTACTCATGATCTCTACCAGCTTGACGAAATCTACCAGAACGTTCTTGCTTTGAGCCAGGGGCATCTGCAATTCTCGGGCAGTACCGCTGCCTTTCTCAAACCCTTTCAGGGCAGCCCGCAAGAGCAAGCCCTTGCAGCCTTTAATCACTTCATGGACCGGTAAACCATGCGGCCTATTTCCTTACGACTCTTCACAAGTCATCTGGCTTTTAAACTGCTTCCTGCTGCCTTGATTCTCAATGCCCTCTACATCCTGGTCTACAGTAACTCTGCCACCATTGTGGGTAATGCTGAATCTGCTGCCGGGCAGGCTTCGCTCCTACTCATCTTTTCAGCTGGCCTGACCTGCATGGCCTCCTGCTGGACCGGGGTTCAGCTGCGCCGTACTGAGCTAATCCATATGACGGCAGCGCGACCGAGCTGGCAGGTGATGGGGCTATGGCTGGCTCCTTCTTTTCTTGGTGGAGCGGCAGCCCAGGTGGCTGGGGTTTTAGGTTTGCTTGCCTTTTCAGGAGCGCTACCAAACACTCGATTTTCGTTGATTCTTTTGGCACAGTGCGCGGCTCTACTCGTTCATCTTGCCCTGGGCTACTGGCTGGGTAAATTGTTGCGCCCGGCTCTTGCCTACCCCCTAGCCCTGCTGGCAAGCTACCTCTGGTTAGCTTTTACCTGGACGCTGCCCATTACTTTCGTACGCTATCTTGCGGGCCCGGCTATGGTGATGTGCTGCTCGCCTGTAGAACATATAGACCCGGCTGCCCCCGTTGCGCTCATTGTTTTTTCTGTAGTAGTTGGTGGCAGTTTTCTGGCCTTAGCTATTTGGCAGGGCGGACGCCGACTTATCAAGGTTGGATTAGCTATGGCAGCTCTTGCAGTGGGTGGGGGCGCTGGCTATACCGTGGCTGGTCACCTGGGCCCGGTCGCGACCTCTTATCTCGCTGACGGTGAGCTTGCCTGCGCCGCTCAGGAGCCGGAGGTCTGCGTGGGGAAGGTATCTTTGGCAAGGGGCGACTTACGGGAGCAGATTTCATCTGACTTTAAGAAACTACAGGGTATAGGGCTACCCCAGGTGAGGCGGGCAGTCATCTACCGGGGTGAGAATATTCCGGCCCTGTACGAGGGAACGGCCTACATTGCCTACCCTCCAACCCTGACAGTAGATGAAGCCCATCGAATGGTTGCCTCTATCTACACTTCACCTTTAGACCGGTGTACCGGTGCCTTGCTGGCAGAAGATAATCTTGAAGGTTTCAAACGGTATAGCGATTCCGCTGACCTTCTACAGGATCGACTCACGGACTATCTTAGCGAGGACTCCTTTACCTTAGACCGTACGCAAGAAGAAGAAATCCGGGAACTCTATGCAGCTCTGAGCATCTGCTCCCTACCCGAGGGAACCTAGATGCGCTATTTTCTCAAATCCCGGTACGTGGTGCAGGTAGTTCTAGTGCTCTTATTTGTTTCAGGGCTGCTGGGCCTATGGCAGGGAACCCTCCTCTATCTTCCTCTACCTGATTTCATTCCGACCCTGGCTCGGTCTATACCTGCTGATGCTGTACTGGTAGCCTGCGCGGTCACAGCAATCGCTCTTGCCGCCTACCCCACGACCCGCATCTGGGAACAGGTAGCGCCGCGCGGAGTCCTCACCTACTCCCACCTGTTGGCAGTTAGCCTGGGCCTCTTCGCCTGCCTGACCTTTAGTGCAGTCTGCCTCTGGGGGCCAGCAAGCGGGCCGGTACTGGTGAAACTGCTAGGGCTACTAGGTTTAGTTTCGATACTCTACCGGCCCCTTGGGCCCTATGTGAGCCTTCTTCCTCCTAGCTTTCTTCTGCTGACCACTGTTTTTGCCCGCCGCCCAGGTGGAGATTTTGCCCCCTGGGCCTGGCTACTTGATGCTCACCCTAACCCTACCCAGGTTCTTTTAACCTGCGCCTTGGCCGGTCTTGTGGCGCTCGCGTTTCAGTGGTGGGGCCCTAAAGGCCGGTAGCGCTAAGAGCCAGCTGCTCACTGGCGTCCGCCCCCATGTGTCACCCTGTGACCTGCCCCTGGCACCGGCTGCGCCTGGGCGCGTATCGTTGAACCTATGACTGAACAGAACCTCTCACCTGAAACCCGCCTGGTGGCCGGTGGCCGCCCCGCCCACGATGATCTGGCTCCCGTGAACCCGCCGATTGCTATGTCGTCCACCTTCCGCCAGACCGGCCCCTCAGACCTCAACACCTATGCCCGCTTCTCCAACCAGAGCTGGGACGGCATCGAAGAGGTCGTCGCTGACCTTGAAGGGGCAGAGCTGCCCGGCCTGGTCTTTGCCTCCGGCATGGCAGCCGTTGCCGCGGTGCAGGATCTGGTGCCCGTTGGCTCTATTATTCTGCTGCCCGAGCATACCTACATGGCATCTGTGTCTATGGCTAAGCGTCTCGAAGCCCGCGGTATCACCACCGTGGTGCGCCTCGACATTGAAAACACCGAGTCCGTCATTGCCGAACTCGAAAAGGCCGCCGCTACTGCCGGTACCACCCCCGAGAACATCAACTACGCTGCTCCCAAGGTGTTGCTCTGGATGGAGTCCCCCACCAATCCCATGATGGAGGTCGCCGACCTGCCCGCTATCCTCGCGGCAACTCAGCGCCTGGGTATCGTCTCTGCTGTTGACAACACCTTCGCCACCCCGCTGGGGCAGAACCCCCTGGCCCTGGGTGCCGATGTGGTCGTCCATTCCGCCACCAAGTCCATCGCCGGTCACTCCGATGTGCTGCTGGGCATCACCGTCACCTCTAAACCGACCCTGCGCGAAGCCATGGCCGCCCACCGCACCACCAACGGCGCTATCGCCGGCCCCTTCGAAGCCTGGCTGGGTCTGCGCGGCGTCCGCACCCTGGGTGTGCGCGTTGAACGCGCCGCCGCTAACGCCATCGAACTGGCCCAGCGCCTGCAGGCCCACCCCGCCGTCAAGGCCGTGCGCTACCCCGGACTGCCTACCGACCCCGGCTTTGAGCGGGCGTCCGCACAGATGCGCACCTTCGGCTCGATCCTCTCCATCACCCTGGACGCCACTGCCGAAGAAACCGACCGCGTGGTCAAAGCCCTGAACATCTGGACACCCGCAACTAGCCTCGGTGGCGTAGAATCACTGATTGAACGCCGCCGCCGTCACGGTTCGGAGCCCCACTCAATCCCCGAGTCGCTACTGCGCCTGTCGGTAGGTATCGAGAACGTCGATGACCTCTACAATGACCTGGCCGCGGCCCTCGACAACCTCAAGTAACGAACGGACGCCATGACCCCCATTGCCCTGATTCTGATGGTCACCTACTACGTGGGCCTTGCCCTGGCCCTGGTAGTTGCCGCCCTGTCGATTTTCGCCCTGGTTGAGGCCGCCCGCGCCTCAAGCTACGCCTACCAGAGCGCCTTCAAGCGCACCAAGGGCTTCTGGGTGGGCGTAACCGCGGCAGCGGCTGTATTCTCTGTGCTGATGGTCTGGCAGTCACTGACTATCGGCGGCGGCTCTATTTTCTTGCAGCTCATTGCCGCAACCGCCGTGGGGGTCTTCCTCGCGGACGTCCGCCCCGCTGTTGCGGTACGCCGCCGTTAGTCGCAGCTTGCGTTAAAGTCTGAAAAACCCACACATATTCACGAAGAACCCGCCGGAAAAGACCGGGTTTTCCGTGAATATGTGTGGGTTTATCTTTGCTTTGGAGGGTGTGAGTGGGATAATGGGGGTATGACTTACAAATTGGTACTGCTCCGTCACGGGCAATCAGAATGGAACGAAAAGAACCTCTTCACCGGCTGGGTAGACGTTGCCCTGACCGAGAAGGGTCGCGCCGAAGCTACCCGCGGTGGTGAACTGCTGAAGGAACGCGGCATCCTCCCCGATGTCGTCCACACCTCCCTGCAGCGCCGCGCCATCAACACCGCTAACCTGGCTCTCGATGCCGCCGACCGCCACTGGATCCCCGTTAAGCGCAACTGGCGCCTGAACGAGCGTCACTACGGTGCCCTCCAGGGTAAGGACAAGACTCAGACCCTCGAAACCTACGGCGAAGAGCAGTTCATGACCTGGCGTCGCTCCTACGATGTTCCGCCTCCGGCCCTCGACGACAACGACGAGTTCTCACAGGCTAACGACCCCCGCTATGCAGACATTGAGAACGCTCCCCGCACCGAGTGTCTCAAGGACGTCCTCGAGCGCATGCTGCCCTACTGGGAATCAGACATCAAGGAAGACCTGAAGGCTGGCAAGACCGTTCTGGTTGCTGCCCACGGTAACTCCCTGCGCGCCCTGGTTAAGAACCTCGAAGGCATCTCAGATGAGGACATCGCCGGTCTGAACATCCCCACCGGTATCCCCCTTTACTACGAGCTCGACGAGAACTTCAAGCCCGTCGGTCCCGGCGAGTACCTGGACCCCGAGGCCGCTAAGGACGCCATTAAGGCTGTTGCTAACCAGGGTAAGAAGTAAGGTCTAGCCCGGGTTTATTAACCACTGAGTGCCCCGCCTTCCTCGTTGAGGAGGGCGGGGCACTGTGGTTTCCTACGAGATAGGGCAGGTGTGGGTTCTTTCCCGCCAGCACCCTTAACGCCAGCCCCGAGCCAGCTGGCGGTCAAGAACCCACCCTGCCCGGGCGTCCGCTCTTCTCTCAGGGGAGGGGAGATGCCTACCAGCCTAGATGCTGGGGACGGCGTTCCAGTCGCCGGTGACCAGATAGGTGACCTTGCGGGCTACCGAGACGCCGTGATCGCCAAAGCGCTCCAGGTAGCGGGATGCCAGGGTGACGTCGACGGTGACCTGGGCGTTCTGGCCCCAGTCGGCAGCTGCCATGCGGTTGAAGACCTCAACGTGCAGCTCGTTGATGCGTATCTTGTGCTTGATGATGTCCTGGGTGTGGGAGAGCTCGCGGGTTTCCAACAGGCTAATGACGCTGGCAATGATTTTCTGATCCAGCTCGATAATTTCGCGGAAGACCGGCACGATAGACTCGGGTAGGACGTGCTCGGGGTAGCGCATGCGGGCCACCTGGGCGATGTGGCGGGCAAGGTCACCCATACGCTCCAGGGACGAGCTCATGCGCAGGGCACCCACGATCATGCGCAGGTCGGAAGCTACCGGGCCTTGCAGGGCCAGAATATCGATAGCGCGCTCATCGAGTTCGTTTTGCATGAAGTCGATGCGGGCATCGTTGGTAATGACCTCTTCGGCTTCTTGAATATCGGCCTGCAAGAAGGCATCCGAAGCGCGGCCGAGAGCCTCCTGGATCAGGGTAGCGATATGAATCAGCTCTTCGCCGACGTGCTGTAGTTCGGCTTGGAAGACTTTGCGCACGTGCGCGTCCTTTCCATCTGGGGAAGTGTGTGTGGGGGGCCGGGCAGACTCCTGCCTACGGCTACCCTTTTAGAGTGCCAAGGGCACATGAACACAAGCACATGGTTGGGTAAACGTTAGTTGAACCCCGGGATATTTGGGGGTCTGTGGGGCGCGGGGTGGGGTCGGTAGGCTCTAAGCTGGTAGATGTGAACCCTACTGTGATTGCTTTGTCTGCCGCTGTGCTGGGGCTCTTGATCGGCGTCGTGAGCATGCTCGCCGTGCAACGAAGCGAGCGTCAGCGCGCCCGCTGGGCCGATGTTGAGGAGCCGACCATTAGCGACGGCGCCGCCGAGGTGCTGGCCGTCATCGGCCGCGCCTACCTGGTGGTCGACGCCGTGGACGGCGTCGTGCAGGCTTCCCCAGGCGCTTACGCCTTGGGGCTGGTACGCGGGCATACAGTGGTCTCTGACGAGCTGTTAGAGATGATTGGTGCGGTGCGTTCTAAGGGCATCATTGCCGAGAAAGAAATTATCCTTACCCGTGGCTTTTACGACCAGAGCCGCCTGGTGATTGACCTGCGTGTGGCCCCGGTAGGCGATGAATATATCTTGGTTCTGGCCGATGACCGCACCGAAATTACCCGTGCCCAAACAATTCGCACAGATTTTGTTGCCAACATATCGCACGAACTAAAAACCCCGGTGGGGGCGGTTGGACTTATGGCTGAAGCCATCGAGTCGTCTGCTGATGACCCCGAGTCGGTACTCTATTTCTCGGGCAAGCTAAAGAAAGAATCCCAGCGGCTGGCAGCCCTGGTGCAGGACGTCATCGAGCTCTCCCGCCTACAGTCAGCCGATATGGTGCTGAGCTCCACCCTGGTCGACGTTGAGCAGGTGGTTGCTGAATCAGTCGACCGTAACCGTCTTACAGCTGAGGGTAAAAACATTGAACTCCTGGTGGGCGGAAAGGCCCCCCGCCCGGTCCACGGTGACCCCGAGCTGCTGGGTACCGCCCTGCGCAACCTGATTGAGAACGCCATTCGTTACTCGCCAGAGAATACCAAGGTGGGCATCGGTATGGCTGTGAAGAGTGACACTGTTAGAATTTCTGTGAAAGACCAGGGATCGGGTATTCCCGAGGACGAGCAGGACCGCATCTTTGAGCGGTTCTACCGGGTTGACCCAGCGCGTTCCCGCCAAACCGGGGGCACAGGCCTGGGCTTGAGCATTGTGAAGCACATTGTGGGCCAGCACGGCGGCGAGGTAACCCTCTGGTCCCAGCCCGGCTCCGGCTCGACCTTCACGATTGCCCTGCCCATCGTCGATGAAGAAACCGAACAAGACCTGCTGGGGGAGCACCCACCGACGGGCTCGCTTACCCATATAACAGACCACAACACCAACGCTGCTCCGCGCCCCGCGGGGTCGGCTCAAACTGTGAAGGAAGCAAAGTAAGTGACCCGTATTTTAGTGGTTGAGGACGAAGAGGCGCTGAGCGAGCCCCTGGCCTTTTTGCTGGGTCGTGAGGGCTTTGAGGTGCAGGTGGTCGATAACGGCCTGGACGCCGTGGTTGAGTTCGAGCGGAACGGCGCAGACCTGGTGCTCCTCGACATCATGCTCCCCGGCCAGTCCGGCACCGAGGTCTGCAAGCAGATTCGCGCCACCAGCGCGGTTCCTATCATTATGCTGACCGCTAAAGACTCAGAAATCGATAAGGTGCTCGGCCTTGAATTGGGTGCGGACGACTACGTCACCAAGCCCTATTCCTCCCGCGAGCTTATCGCCCGCATCCGCGCCGTCCTGCGCCGCCAGGGCGAACCAGAAGAGCACGATGCCGGGGCGATTGAAGGCGGCCCGGTACGCATGGACGTTGAGCGCCACGTAGTGACCGTATCCGGCGAAACCGTAGCTATGCCCCTCAAAGAGTTTGAGCTGCTTGAGATGCTGCTGCGGAACGCAGGGCGCGTAATGACGCGCTCGCAGCTGATCGACCGGGTCTGGGGCGCTGACTACGTGGGCGATACCAAGACCCTGGATGTGCACATTAAGCGCCTGCGCTCAAAGGTTGAGCCTGACCCCTCGTCCCCCCGCTACGTGGTCACCGTGCGCGGCCTAGGTTACAAGTTTGAACCCTAAACCGGCACCCTAGGCTGGGCAAAGCAGTGGGGGGGGCCCTTCAGGTACCTGAAGGGCCCGCCCCACTCTTTAAAGTGAAAGGGTCCTAGCCGTTGTTGCTAGCGGTTTCGGTAGCGCTGGGAGTAGCCGCTGCGGTGGGCAGGTAGGGGGCGTACTCTTCCAGGGCGCCGTCAAGAACCGGAACGTTGAAGGTGGTGGTGCTGGAGGTGACGTTGGAGGAGACCTCGACGTCCTTCAACAGCAGACCGGGGTTAGCGCCAGCCTCAGCCAGGAGAAGTTCGTTCTCATCGTTTTCCAGGCGGACTTCCTGGCCAGCGGGAACCTCAACGGTGAGAGTTTCGGTGGGGAAGGCCAGGGTAACGGTGGCGTCTTCCTCGGTCTGGTTCAGAATGGTGCCCAGCACGCGGCCCTGTGAGGCATCATCGGCTGCGATAACCATGATGTTGCGGAGCTGGATGTCCTGCTGGTTGTTCTCGCCTAGCAGGTTAGCCATCTGGCCGTCGGAGGCGGAGTAGACGATGGTGGTGGCGGGCTGGTTGGTGTAGGTGCAACCGGTGGTGGCCAGCAGGGCACCGGCGATAGCGACGAGGGCGCTGGCGCGCTTGACGGTCACAGAAGCGGTGGTCTTCACAGCTCTAGCTCCTTGTATAGGGTCGTGATCTGCCGAAGGGCAGCGAAAGTGTGTGTGCTCCGCGCCGAGGTACGGAATATTTTGGTCTTTTCAGGTCACATTCTATCTGGTTTAACGACGATACGTCTGTATCAACGAGGCAAAAGGGCATAAATGAAGCGGTCAGGTTCGCTGAGAGCGCTGGTATCTATTTTGAGACTTTAAGGGTGCCGTCTTTCGTTGCATGGTAGAATAGGTAGGCTGAAAGGGGTTTATCCATATGGTTTTTGAGGTTGGCGAAACAGTCGTTTACCCTCACCACGGTGCCGCAACGATCGAAGAGATCAAGATGCGCAAGATTCGTGGCGAAGAGAAGATGTACCTGAAACTCAAGGTCGCTAACGGTGACCTGGTCATTGAGGTGCCCGCTGAGAACGTCGATATGGTGGGCGTGCGCGACGTCGTTGACGAGCGCGGTCTGCAGGAAGTCATCGACGTGCTCCAGGCTACCGATACCGAAGAAGCAGCAAACTGGTCCCGCCGTTACAAGGCTAACGTTGAGAAGCTGGCATCTGGCGATGTGCTGAAGGTTGCCGAGGTCGTGCGTGACCTATGGCGCCGTGAGAATGACCGGGGCCTGTCGGCTGGCGAGAAGCGTATGCTGGCTAAGGCCCGTCAGATTCTGTCATCCGAGGTTGCCCTGGCTAAGGACATCGACGAAGAGGCTGCCGAGGTTGAACTCGATAAGATTCTCGAGGGCGTCTAAACTTTCGGGTATGCTCACTAGCTGTGAGCACTCTAGATTTTTCTGATACAGCGGGCACCGCAACCACATCTGATGGTTCGGTGCTCGCTGTTGTTATCGTGGCGGCCGGTTCTGGGTTGCGTCTGGGCGCAGGTATGCCAAAGGCAGCGGTGCAGGTTGCCGGGCGCACCCTGCTGGAATGGGCCTTGGCCGGTGCCCTAGCGTCGGGCGTGGTGGCTCGGCTGGTGGTAACGGTACCCCCGCAGGATGTTGAGCTGCGACAGGTCTGTGCCCGGCACGGTGCCCTGGCGGTGCCCGGCGGCGCAACGCGCGCCGAATCGGTGACGGCTGCCCTGACTGCGATTGCGGACGCCGCCCCCCTGCCGGGTGCCCCCGGGCAGCTACCCACCGGCGTCCTGGTGCATGATGCTGCCCGCTGCTTTACCCCTGCCGGGGTTTACCACCGGGTAGCTGCGGCTCTAGCTGCGGGGGAGAGGGCCGTCATCCCCGTGTTGCCGGTGGTGGATACCATCAAAACAGTAGATGCTCGGGGGTATGTGAGCGGCACTCCGGCTCGCGCGCAGCTGCGGGCTGTGCAGACTCCCCAAGGCTTTGACCTGGCCACCTTGCTCCAGGCTCACCGCGATGTCGCCTCCCTGGCTCCTGAGGTCGCTGAAAGTATCACCGATGATGCCATGCTGGCTGAGACCTTGGGGCTACCCGTGGCGACCGTTGAGGGAGCTGCCGAGGCCTTCAAGATTACAACCCCCCTTGACCTGACCCTGGCAACAGCCCTCTACGACGAAAAGAGAGAATCATGATTCCCCGTATCGGTACCGGTACTGATGTTCACGCTTTTGGTGAGGAGGGCACCGAGCTATGGGTGGCAGGTCTGCACTGGCCGGACCAGCGTGGTCTATCGGGCCATTCGGACGGCGACGTAGTCGCCCACGCTGCTGCCGATGCCCTCTTCTCGGCCAGCGGCACCGGCGATTTAGGCTCCAATTTCGGGGTGGATCGGCCCGATATGGCAGGTGCTTCCGGTGTGCGGATTCTCTCTGAAGCTGCTGCCATTGTGCGGGCGGCCGGGTTTGAGATTGGCAACATTGCGGTGCAGCTCATCGGCAACAAGCCCAAGTTCTCCCCGCGCCGGGATGAGGCTAACCGTGTCCTGTCTGAGGCTGCCGGTGCCCCGGTGACGGTCACCGCTACAACCACCGACGGCCTGGGCCTGACTGGCCGAGGCGAGGGTGTGGCAGCTAGCGCTGTTGCCCTGGTTTACCGTAAGGTCGCTTGAGCCAGGGCCCAGCGTCGGGTGCGCCCAGAGACGGGGTCAGTCAGCGCTACAATAAGCCTGTCCCTGTTAACACCACCCCAAGCTGTAAAGAAGTACCTGTGAACGCCGACCCCCTTGAACCCCGCCCTCACCTGCTGAGCCAGGACGGGGGACGCGTCATTGCCTGGCACGAATTTGGGCAGACAGAAGCACCCACAGCTACCGTCATCTACTGCCACGGCACTCCCGGTACCGGCTATGAGGCTCTCTTCCTTGATGAGGCGGCCAGAGAACTGGGTATCCGCATCATCGCCCCGGACCGCCCGGGGCTGGGAGCATCGGATGCCGTCCCCTACCGGCTGGTTGGCACCTGGGCAGAGCGGGACGTCGCAGCCATCATCGACCATCTAGAGCTTGACTGTTTCAGCGTGATGGGCTTCTCCGGCGGCGGGCCCCACGCTATGAGCCTAGCTGCCCTGCACTCCGAGAAGATAGACCAGCTCATCCTGCTAGCCCCCTTCACCCACCACCCCCTCTGGGAAACCCGGCTGGGCCTTAACCTCACTCCGCTGCGCGTCCACATGTCGCACCTGACTCTGTCCTGGTTCCCCAAACCCCTGATAGACCTGACCGCCCGCGCCGTCAGTCGCCCGCTGGCGTCCGCCTCGACCCTGGCGTCAGCCTTGGGCCGAGACGTGCAGGGGCACACCGCTGCCTACCGCATGGCGGTCTCCCACGATTACGCCCTGCAGTTCTCCATCAAAGGCGGGGTGCAAGACGAGTACGCGATTCAGGACGACTGGGGGTTCGCAGAGTCCACCGTTAAAGCCCCGGTGCACCTCTGGGTCGCCGGGCGAGATTTGGCCATCAAACCCGCCCGAGCCCGCAACCTGGGGCTCCGCCTGGGAGCTAAAATCCACGAGCTGCCACGCGATGGCCACTTTTCCCTGCTGATTAACCACGCAGCCAGCGTCCTCGCACCGGTTCTACAGCGCACGGTAAACTGTTAGGCGTGACTCTACGTTTTTATGATTCAGCAACAGCAAGCGTCCGTGATTTCACCCCGGTTCACCCCGGCGAGGCCCGCATCTACTACTGTGGTGCCACCGTGCAAGGTGCCCCGCACATTGGGCACGTACGTTCGGGTCTGGTCTTTGACCAGCTCTCCCGCTGGCTGACTTACCGCGGTTACAAGGTGACCACGGTTCGTAACGTCACCGACATCGACGACAAGATTCTGGTGAACTCGGCCGCCTCTTTTGAGCCCGGCTACGCCGGCGAACACCCGGCTGAAGAGTGGTGGGCCCTAGCCTACCGCTTCGAGCGGGTCTTTGGTCAGGCCTATGCCTCCCTCAACATCGCACCCCCCACCTACGAACCGCGCGCTACCGGGCATATCCCCGAGATGTTCGCCCTCATCCAGCGCCTCATCGACCGTGGCCATGCCTACCCTGCAACCGACGGCTGCGGCGACGTCTACTTCGACGTGCGCTCCTGGGAAAACTACGGTGCCCTGACCCGCCAGAAGATTGACGACATGCAAGACGCCCCGGACGCCGACCCCCGCGGCAAGCGCGACCCCCGCGACTTTGCCCTGTGGAAGGCCCACAAGGAGGGCGAGCCCGTTACCGCCTCCTGGGATTCCCCCTGGGGTAAGGGCCGCCCCGGCTGGCACCTGGAATGCTCGGCTATGGCGGGTAAGTACCTGGGCGAGACTTTCGATATTCACGGTGGCGGCCTCGACCTACGCTTCCCCCACCACGAAAACGAGATGGCCCAGTCCCAGGCAGCAGGCTACGGCTTTGCCAACTTCTGGATGCACAACGGCCTGGTCAACTACGAGGGCGAGAAGATGTCCAAGTCCATTGGTAACATCATCACCCCCGCCCAGATGCTTGAAGCTGCCCGCCCCCTGGTCGTCCGCTATTACCTAGGCCAGGCCCACTACCGCTCCGTGCTCGACTACCACCCCACGTCCCTCGAAGAGGCTCGTGTAGCCGTTGAACGCGTTGAAGCCTTTCTGGCTGCAACCCGCGACTATCACCGCGAAGACGCTGCGGTACCCGAGGCCTTTGCCGAGGCCATGGACGACGACCTCAACATCCCCAAGGCCCTCGCCGCCCTGCACACGGGCGTCCGCGCCGGTAACGCGGCGCTCGCCGCCGGTGAATCTGCCAAGGACGCCGCAGAGCAGGTCTACGCCATGGCCAAGGTACTGGGGCTGGTAGAGCTCATGTCCTTCAACCAGGCAGGGGCTGCCGCCAACGAAGCCGGCGAACACGCAGCGCTTGACTCCCTGATCCAGACCATGCTCACCCAGCGCGCCGAAGCCCGCGAGGCTAAAGACTGGGCCCGTGCCGACCAGATTCGTGACGCCCTGGCAGCAGCCGGTATCACCGTCAAGGACGGCGCATCCGGCTCCACCTGGTCCATCTAGGCCTCATAGCCCTCCCGCTACCGTGCTCCATCTCTCGCCCCGTAAGGGGCAGGGGGTCGGTAAGCTAGAAAACAATTCATAGACATCTATCAAAGGACACACCCCATGGCGAAGGCAGGCTCACGCCCCGGCGCAACCAATAAGAAGAAGGGCCCCACCAAGGGCACCGGTGGCCACGGCCGTAAGGCCCTCGAAGGTCGCGGCAACACCCCCAAGGCAGAAGACCGCGTCTACCACAAGGCCTACAAGATGAAGAAGGCCGCCGAAAACCGCAAGGCAACAAACACCCTGCGCTCCCGCCAGCCCCGCCTGGGCGGCAAGCGGGCCTCCGACGAACTGGTCACCGGCCGCAACTCCGTGCTTGAGGCCCTGCAGACCGAGATTCCCGCCAAGACCCTCTTCGTCATGTCCCGCATCGAGGTCGATGACCGCGTCCGCGACATCATGACCGAAGCCAACAAGCAGGGCCTGCCCATGCTCGAAATTGGCCGTAACGAGCTGGATCGTCTGACCGACCACGCCGTCCACCAGGGTGTTGCTCTGCAGATTCCCCCCTACAAGTACCCGGACGCCGGCAACCTGGTGCTCGACACTATGAACCGCTGGTACGACAAGCAGATGAGCACCCCACCCCTCTTCGTTGCCCTGGACGGCATCACCGACCCCCGCAACCTGGGCGCCATCATCCGCTCCGTTTCAGCCTTCTCCGGTAACGGCGTCGTCATTCCCGAGCGCCGCTCGGCAGCTATGACTGCTTCGGCCTGGAAGACCTCATCCGGTGCTGCTGCCCGTATCCCCGTAGCTAAGGCCACTAACCTGACCCGCGTGATCCAGCAGGCCAAGGACGCCGGTATCTTCGTCGTCGGTCTGGACGGCGGCGGCGACATAGACCTGCCCAACCTTGAACTAGCCTCTGAACCGCTCATGATTGTTGTTGGTTCAGAAGGCAAGGGGTTGTCACGACTGGTCACCGAGAACTGCGACCAAATCGTTTCGATTCCCATTAGCTCAGCGATGGAATCGCTCAACGCTTCCATGGCAGTGGGTATTGCCCTCTACGAGGTATCCCGCCGCCGAGCTGCCTAAGCTCTATATAAGAACGAAGTGCTCTCCCGCGATAGCGGGGGAGCACTTCTTGTTTATCTAGTTTGAGGGCAGGACGCAGACTCACGAGGGGTTATGTGAGCCAGAATAAGGGTCTAGCTCACAAAAAATTTCTGAAATCAAGCCTTCTGCGGATTTTCAGAAAAACTTTAAAAAATCTTTTTTTCTGTCAATTATGGTGTTGGCTAGGTGATTTACTGTTTTTGGTGGTGGCCCTTGGGTTGAAAATGCCCCAAAAGTGTCTCTTTTGGGTTGCGCGGTCTGAAAAACCTGCGTAGAGTATTACGAGTCGCCACGGCACAGGGGAAACCCGCCAAGCGACAAAACACCTAGTCACATAGCGAATTCAGGCCAAAGCAGGCAGCTGATCATCAGGGCTCACACGAGTCAGGTTGTGAAGTAACAAACCAGCCAAAAGCCACTGTGAAACACAACACGGAACACCGAGTTGACACACAGAAAAGAAACGCGATAGACTAGACGAGTTGCCCAAACGGGGTGACACAAAACTTGAGAATGACCGATACGAAACACCGGCCAGGTTCAACTGGCTAGGGTTGAGAATGCGGTTTGTTGCTTGAAAACTCAATAGCGTACCAATGTTATAAATAACATTCTTATCGTCCACACTACACACTAGTGTTCACACATGAACACACTGGTAGTGCGGAAATTGAACTGATACCAAATATTTATACAAGATGTGAGAAACCCCTTTGGTTTCTCACAGAATTTGATAATCATATGGTTTCAGATTCGTCAGCTCGAACCACACCACCCCGTGGTGAATGGTTCGCTAACAATCAGAGACCAGGATCATCAACTACTTCATTTTTTCAACGGAGAGTTTGATTCTGGCTCAGGACGAACGCTGGCGGCGTGCTTAACACATGCAAGTCGAACGATGAAGCCCAGCTTGCTGGGTGGATTAGTGGCGAACGGGTGAGTAATACGTGAGTAACCTGCCTTTAACTCTGGGATAAGCCTTGGAAACGAGGTCTAATACCGGATACGACTAGTTCCCGCATGGGATGCTGGTGGAAAGGGATATGTACTGGTTTTAGATGGGCTCACGGCCTATCAGCTTGTTGGTGAGGTAACGGCTCACCAAGGCGACGACGGGTAGCCGGCCTGAGAGGGTGACCGGCCACACTGGGACTGAGACACGGCCCAGACTCCTACGGGAGGCAGCAGTGGGGAATATTGCACAATGGGCGCAAGCCTGATGCAGCGACGCCGCGTGAGGGATGACGGCCTTCGGGTTGTAAACCTCTTTCAGCAGGGAAGAAGCGAAAGTGACGGTACCTGCAGAAGAAGCGCCGGCTAACTACGTGCCAGCAGCCGCGGTAATACGTAGGGCGCGAGCGTTGTCCGGAATTATTGGGCGTAAAGAGCTTGTAGGCGGTTTGTCGCGTCTGCTGTGAAAGCCCGGGGCTTAACCCCGGGTTTGCAGTGGGTACGGGCTAACTAGAGTGCAGTAGGGGAGACTGGAATTCCTGGTGTAGCGGTGAAATGCGCAGATATCAGGAGGAACACCAATGGCGAAGGCAGGTCTCTGGGCTGTAACTGACGCTGAGAAGCGAAAGCATGGGGAGCAAACAGGATTAGATACCCTGGTAGTCCATGCCGTAAACGTTGGGCACTAGGTGTGGGGGGCATTCCACGTTTTCCGCGCCGTAGCTAACGCATTAAGTGCCCCGCCTGGGGAGTACGGCCGCAAGGCTAAAACTCAAAGAAATTGACGGGGGCCCGCACAAGCGGCGGAGCATGCGGATTAATTCGATGCAACGCGAAGAACCTTACCAAGGCTTGACATATACCGGACCGCTCTAGAGATAGAGTTTCCCTTCGGGGCTGGTATACAGGTGGTGCATGGTTGTCGTCAGCTCGTGTCGTGAGATGTTGGGTTAAGTCCCGCAACGAGCGCAACCCTCGTTCTATGTTGCCAGCACGTAATGGTGGGGACTCATAGGAGACTGCCGGGGTCAACTCGGAGGAAGGTGGGGATGACGTCAAATCATCATGCCCCTTATGTCTTGGGCTTCACGCATGCTACAATGGCCGGTACAAAGGGTTGCGATACTGTGAGGTTGAGCTAATCCCAAAAAGCCGGTCTCAGTTCGGATTGGGGTCTGCAACTCGACCCCATGAAGTCGGAGTCGCTAGTAATCGCAGATCAGCAACGCTGCGGTGAATACGTTCCCGGGCCTTGTACACACCGCCCGTCAAGTCACGAAAGTTGGTAACACCCGAAGCCGATGGCCTAACCCCTTGTGGGAGGGAGTCGTCGAAGGTGGGATTGGCGATTGGGACTAAGTCGTAACAAGGTAGCCGTACCGGAAGGTGCGGCTGGATCACCTCCTTTCTAAGGAGCTTCAACGTATTGGTTGAGCCACGCTGAACGCGAGTGTCGTTTGGGTGGTTTGCTCATGGGTGGAATGTTAGTTCAGGTGCCCTTGTGGTGCTGATGAGAATGTGTGTAATGTTGGTGCGCTTTTGGGTTTTGAGGTAACAAGCCATATGTGGTTTGTTGCTCTCAGGTTCCCGGCACGAGAGTAGTGACTGAGCTTTGTCTTTGGTTGCCTCGAGTGGTATCGGGTTGTTGTTTGAGAACTGTATAGTGGACGCGAGCATCTTCGAATGTAATGAAGATTTCTCAATCTCTTATGATTGGGTTTCTTTGATACTTTTGATTTTGTACTTAGTTAGTCAAGGTTTTATTATCTTTGATTTTATCTGTGTGTAAGTTATTAAGGGCACACGGTGGATGCCTTGGCACTAGAAGCCGATGAAGGACGTGTGAATCTGCGAAAAGCCTGGGGAAGCCGATAACAGGGCGTTGATCCCAGGATGTCCGAATGGGGAAACCCAGCAAGCCATCATGGTTTGTTACCACCAGTTGAATGTATAGGCTGGTTGGAGGGAACGAGGGGAAGTGAAACATCTCAGTACCCTCAGGAAGAGAAAATAACTAATGATTCTGTGAGTAGTGGCGAGCGAAAGCGGAAGAGACTAAACCTGTGGTGTGTGATACCGGTTGAGGGTTGCATCATGGGGGTTGTGGGAGTACGCATAACAGTTTCAACCGGCTGTTGACGTGATGTTCTAGCATGTAGGTGAACGCCTTGGGATGGGCGACCGGAGAGGGTGAGAGTCCTGTAATCGTAATGTGTTAGACCGCGTGTGTGCCACCCGAGTAGCACGGGGCTCGTGGAATCTCGTGTGAATCTGCCAGGACCACCTGGTAAGTCTAAATACTTTCTAGTGACCGATAGTGAATCAGTACCGTGAGGGAATGGTGAAAAGTACCCCGGGAGGGGAGTGAAATAGTACCTGAAACCGTGTGCTTACAAGCCGTTGGAGCCTTGTGGGGTGACAGCGTGCCTTTTGAAGAATGAGCCTGCGAGTTAGTGTTCTGTCGCGAGGTTAACCCGTGTGGGGAAGCCGTAGCGAAAGCGAGTCTGAATAGGGCGAGTGAGTGGCAGGATCTAGACCCGAAGCGGAGTGATCTATCCATGGCCAGGTTGAAGCGACGGTAAGACGTCGTGGAGGACCGAACCCACTTCAGTTGAAAATGGAGGGGATGAGCTGTGGATAGGGGTGAAAGGCCAATCAAACTCTGTGATAGCTGGTTCTCCCCGAAATGCATTTAGGTGCAGCGTTGCGTGTTTCTTGCCGGAGGTAGAGCTACTGGATGGCCGATGGGCCCCACAGGGTTACTGACGTCAGCTAAACTCCGAATGCCGGTAAGTGAGAGCGTAGCAGTGAGACAGTGGGGGATAAGCTTCATTGTCGAGAGGGAAACAGCCCAGACCATCAACTAAGGTCCCTAAGCGTGTACTAAGTGGGAAAGGATGTGGAGTTGCTTAGACAACCAGGAGGTTGGCTTAGAAGCAGCCACCCTTGAAAGAGTGCGTAATAGCTCACTGGTCAAGTGATTCTGCGCCGATAATGTAGCGGGGCTCAAGTACACCACCGAAGTTATGGCAATCAAGCGTTGTGCTTGGTTGGGTAGGGGAGCGTCGTGTATCCGGTGAAGCTGCGGTGTAAACCAGTGGTGGAGGGTATGCGAGTGAGAATGCAGGCATGAGTAGCGAATCACGGGTGAGAAACCCGTGCGCCGGATGATCAAGGGTTCCAGGGTCAAGCTAATCTGCCCTGGGTTAGTCGGGGCCTAAGGCGAGGCCGACAGGCGTAGTCGATGGATAACGGGTTGATATTCCCGTACCGGTGAAAAACCGCCCATACTGATATTTTGATGCTAACTGTGAGAAGCCGTTTGTAACCCCTTCACTTGTGTTGGGGAGCTTGTGGTGGACTGCAGGACCCGATTTTTGGAGGTAAACGTATTAACAGGTGTGACGCAGGAAGGTAGCCAAGCCACGCGATGGTTGTCGTGGTCTAAGCGTGTAGGGTATCCGGTTGTTAAATGCGCCGGTGTTGGCCTGAGACGTGATGGGACCCCGTTATTGGGGGATTTGGTGATCCTATGCTGCCGAGAAAAGCATCGACGTGAGGTTTTAGCCGCCCGTACCCGAAACCGACACAGGTGATCAGGTAGAGAATACTAAGGCGATCGAGAGAATCATGGTTAAGGAACTCGGCAAAATGTCCCCGTAACTTCGGGAGAAGGGGAGCCTTGAGCGTGACCGGTCCGTGCGACCGTGAGCGTGTATGGGTCGCAGAGAATTGGGGGAAGCGACTGTTTATCAAAAACACAGGTCCGTGCGAAGTCGTAAGACGATGTATACGGACTGACTCCTGCCCGGTGCTGGAAGGTTAAGAGGATTGGTTAGCCCCTTGTGGGCGAAGCTGAGAATTTAAGCCCCAGTAAACGGCGGTGGTAACTATAACCATCCTAAGGTAGCGAAATTCCTTGTCGGGTAAGTTCCGACCTGCACGAATGGAGTAACGACTTCCCTACTGTCTCAACCATGAACTCGGCGAAATTGCAGTACGAGTAAAGATGCTCGTTTCGCGCAGCAGGACGGAAAGACCCCGTGACCTTTACTATAGTTTGGTATTGGTGTTCGGTGCGGCTTGTGTAGGATAGGTGGGAGACTGTGAAGCATGGACGCTAGTTCGTGTGGAGTCGTTGTTGAAATACCACTCTGGTCGCTCTGGATGTCTAACTTCGGCCCGTGATCCGGGTCAGGGACAGTGCCTGATGGGTAGTTTAACTGGGGCGGTTGCCTCCCAAAAAGTAACGGAGGCGCCCAAAGGTTCCCTCAGCCTGGTTGGCAATCAGGTGTTGAGTGTAAGTGCACAAGGGAGCTTGACTGTGAGACTGGCAGGTCGAGCAGGGACGAAAGTCGGGACTAGTGATCCGGCGGTACGTTGTGGAACGGCCGTCGCTCAACGGATAAAAGGTACCTCGGGGATAACAGGCTGATCTTGCCCAAGAGTCCATATCGACGGCATGGTTTGGCACCTCGATGTCGGCTCGTCGCATCCTGGGGCTGGAGTTGGTCCCAAGGGTTGGGCTGTTCGCCCATTAAAGCGGTACGCGAGCTGGGTTCAGAACGTCGTGAGACAGTTCGGTCCCTATCCGCTGCGCGCGTTGGAAATTTGAGAAAGGCTGTCCTTAGTACGAGAGGACCGGGACGGACGAACCTCTGGTATGTCAGTTGTACCGCCAGGTGCATGGCTGATTGGCTACGTTCGGGAGGGATAACCGCTGAAAGCATCTAAGCGGGAAGCCTGTTTCGAGATGAGATTTCCTGGCAGCTTTGGGCTGTGTGAGGATCCCTATAGATGATGGGGTTGATAGGCTAGGTATGGACGCGGGGAATGCCCGTGGAGTTGACTGGTACTAATAGTCCGAAGGCTTACACTTTATAACTAGTGTGCTTGTGTTGTTTGTGTCCACTGTATGGTTTTGAGGTAACAACCCTGTTGGGTTTGTTATTGCTGCCTCCTCCTTTGTTGTGGGTGGGGTGGTGCATCGTTGGTTTACGGTGGTTATAGCGAGAGGGAAACACCCGGTTCCATCCCGAACCCGGAAGTTAAGGCTCTTTGCGCCGATGGTACTGCACTGGTGACGGTGTGGGAGAGTAGGTTACTGCCGGTTTTTGATTGGGATATTGGAAGGTCCTGGGCTGTTTGTCCAGGACCTTTTTGTTTTAAGTATCGAAAAATATCACCGGTCTTTTGCGCCCTACCGGGCACAAAGACCTGGGCTTTCCATGCTGCCCCTCACCTAAACTAATTATTTCCTGGGAAACTAGTTTGAGCTTCTGTAGAAGGGCAGATATCCCCGTCAAATCACGGTAGGCTTGAACCTATCAAGAACGCACGTACGAAAGTGAGGCACACCTGTGTCTAAGGGCAACCCCTCCACTAACGCCCGCGAGCGTGCCCGCCAGCTGGCGGCACAGCAGGCCAAGAAAACCTCAAAATCATCCACCCGTTGGATTCAGTTCACCGTCCTCGGTGTCATCGCCCTCATCGTAGCAATCGTTGCAGTCGTGGTCATCAACGGCAACCGCAACCAGATTGCCGACGCAGGCCCGGTGCCTTCTTCAGCTAACCAGTACGGCGGCATCGTCCTGACCGCTGACGGTATCAAACAGGACACCAGCACCGAAGCCAGCCGCGACAGCAATGACCTGGGCACCTCAGAAGCAACCTACACCGCAGCTGACGGCTCCGAAGCCAAGATGCCCCTGGGTGTTGCCCTGCCCGAAGAAGCAGACAATAACGGTGAGCCCGTCCGTCTCACTATCTTCCAGGACTACGACTGTGTGCACTGCGCCCAGTTCGAAACCGAAAACGCAGACACCATCGCAGCCCTGGTTGCCAGTGGTGACATTACCCTGGAGATCCGTAACCTGACCTTCCGGGACGCCTCCAGCCCCACCTTCTACTCGGCCCGCGCCAACAATGTAACCTACTCCGTAGCTAACCAGGTCCCTACCGAAGACTTCCTGAACTTCCAGAAGGAAATCTTCACCCACCAGGGCACCGGCGGGCTCTCCAATGAAGAGCTCGTTGCTATCGCTGAGAAGTACGGCGCAGATGTGAAGGACGACGTTGCTAACAACACCTGGCGTCCTTTCGTCCAGACTGTAACCCTGGAGTCAGCCTCCAACGGTGTCAGCGGCACCCCCACCATCTTTGCTGACGGTGAGGTCTTCAACTCCAACGACTTCAACGCCTGGATCAACCAGAAGATTGAAGCCAAGAAGAACGCCTAAAGTTCACCCAGTAAACAGGCTGTAGAAGAGCCTGGTCGCAGTGTACTAAACTGGTACCCAGCGTGTAGGGGCAGCTGCACGCCTTCACCTATGCCCGGTGCATAGACGAAGGTGGGTAGCTGCCCCTTTTTCTATGCCCCTAACCCAATGCGCTAGCACCATAAGGACCCATGACCCTGCATTTTCTGATTGACTGCGATCCCGGTATTGATGATGCCCTGGCTCTCACCTACGCCTTTGCCCACCCGCAGGTTGCGGTTGAAGGTCTTGTGGCCACTGGTGGCAATGTGAGCACCGAGCAGGTAGGACGCAACGTGCGGGGTTTGCTGGACCTGCTCGGCGGGCAGGGCACCCCTTGGACTCTAGGGGCTGAGAATCCATTAGCGCAGCCACTCACCACCACTGAAGAAACCCACGGCCCGCTGGGTACGGGATACGGCCTGCTCCCCGGGCAGAAGGAACCAACCGGTAGAGCCTACGGTGAGGGCGCCGCCCTCTGGATAGAAACAGCCCGCCACTTCCCCGGGAAGTTGCACGGGCTCATCCTGGGGCCCTCCACTAACCTGGCTCTGGCCCTGCGCCGTGACCCAGAGCTGCCCCAGTACCTGGCCAGCCTGACGATTATGGGTGGGGCGCTCAACCACCGGGGCAACACCATGCCCACCACCGAGTGGAACGTCCACTCTGACCCCGAGGGCCTGCACGAGGTCTTGGCAGCCTACAGCCACCCCGGTCTCGACTTGCCCTATGCGCCGCTGCTCTGCCCGCTGGATACCACCGAGCAGGCTGTCATGACCCCGCAGCTACGAGAGCGCCTCCTGGCCGGTGGGGGAGAACTCTTTACTGCTTTAGACGGCGCCCTGCAGTTTTACATGGAATTTCATGAATGGGACAAGCTGGGTTTCATTGCCCACGTGCACGACCCCTTCGTGACAGCCCTGGCTGTTAACCGTGCCCTTGCTGCGAACGGCCAGCCCCACATCCCGCTGGGGGAGGGGACACCGGTGACGCTCGATGTTGAGCTGGCCGGGACCCTCACCCGCGGCCAGGTAGTGGCCGACTGGTTAGGACGCTGGGGGAGGGATCCGAACGCCCAGGCCCTGACCAGCGCCCTGGCTCCTGAATTTTTTGAGCACTTTATCCAGACCGTTCGGGCAGCTTACGCCCCGAAAGGGTATGCCTAAGGCAAGCTCAAAGAAATAAAAAGAACGATTATTCTACAGAAAGGGGTGGGCATGGCCCCCTCATCACATGCACCTGCACAGTCTTCAACGTCTGGGCAGAGGAGCTCAGTAGCCGCTGGTCTCCTCGGTAAAAACCTGGAACACAACACACCCTTGACCACCTCCCAGAAGGTGCTCAACCTGCTCGCCGCTCTGGTGATCGCAGGAACCTACACCTGGGCCGTCCTCACCGCAGGCGGTGCCACCAACTATGCTGCCTACCTGGAGGGCGCCAGCGATGCCCAGGCCGCTATTTCCCTGCCCCTGATGCTGGGCTACACCGCGGGCGTCCTGCTCCTGCTAGCAGCTAACCTGACCCGCCTGCCCCTGACGACCATCGCCCTCATTCCTTTTGCGGCTGCCTTCAACATCATCGTGGGTCAGCTGATCGGCTTCTCGGGCATCCCCCTCTACCTCGACTCCGTTGCCACCGTGCTGATCGGTGTGCTGGCTGGCCCGGCCGCCGGAGCTATGACCGGTATTATCACCAACCTGGCCTGGGGCCTGACCATCAACCCCACCACCATTCCCTTTGCCGCCGGTGCTGCCCTCATCGGCTTCCTGGCCGGCTGCGCTGGCCGGGCCGGTCTTTTCCGTAAACTCTGGGGTGCGCTACTTGCAGGTTTCAATACAGGAATCCTGGCAGGTTTCGTCGGTGCCCCCATTGCAGCCTTCATCTTTGGCGGCGGCCAGGGCGTGGGTACCGGCTCCGTGGTCGCTGCCCTGCAGGCAGCTGGCCAGTCCCTGCTGGGGGCAACTACCCTACAGTCCCTGCTCTCTGACCCTCTTGATAAGACCATTGCTTTCGCCCTGGTCTGGTTTATCATCAAGGGTCTGCCTGCTCGCGTGCGCGGACAGTTCAACCGCTAACCGATGGCCCCCTCGGTCCTGAGCCCCTCAGCTCTCAACCCCCGCACCTGGGTCACCCTGGGCTGTGCCGGGCTTCTGCTGGCCTTCGCCCCGTTGCCTATCACCTGGCAGGCGGGGCTGCTAGCGGTGCTGCTTGCCCTGCATATCGCGGGGCGGACGCTGGGGCCCTGGCTGCGCCTGGTCCTGGCAGGGCTGGCTCCGGTGGCTGCCATGGCTTTTATCATCCAGCTGGTATCGCGCGGGGGAGAGACCGTGTGGGCCACCTGGGCGCCTGTGCCTTGGATGGTTTTTCACGTAACCGCTGAGGGAGCCCGGGCAGGTGTAGGGCTGGCCCTGCAGATTCTGACCTTCGGGTCAGCCTGCGCCCTGCTGATCCTGCCCACCGGGGTTACTGGCCTGCGCTATGCCCTGAGCACCTGGGGTCTGCCGCCTCGGCTCATCTACCTACTGGTAGCCTCACTCAACGCCCCGGCCCAGCTGGCCCACTACTCCCGGCTGGTTCAGCGGGCCGCCCGCGCCCGGGGAATGGCCGACGGGTCGAAACCCGCCCGGGCCTGGCTGGGGGTGCGGACGGCGTCCGCCCTCTTTGCCCTGCTGCTGTTAGATCACGAGGTGCGCGGGGCAACCCTGGCGGCGCGCGGAATCGACCGGGGCGGGCCACGAGTCTTCTGGCAGGACTATGCCGATGACTGCCTCCAGCGCTACCTGCGCTGGGCGCTGCTACCGGTGGTCTGTCTGCTGGTGCTTGCCGCTTATACGGGGGTGTTGCCATGACCTATGTGCGGACGCTGATTACTGGGTCGCGAGGGGCAGGCAAGTCAGCCCGGCTTGCCACCTGGGCACAGGAACGTCAGGGGCTCTTTGTGCCCTCCAACCCCCAGGCCCTCATGACGGGGCTGGTGCCCACTGTAGCTGAAGAAATCGCCCTGGGGGTAGAGCAGACGGTGACCAGTCGGGAAGAGCTCCACCGGGCTGTGCATGCGGTTGCTGCTGACCTTGGAATAACCGACCTGCTATACGCCCACCCGCTACAGCTCTCCGGCGGCCAAACCCAACTGGTAGCCCTAGCCGCCTACCTGGTGCTGGATCGGGCGCGCGGGCAAATAGATGGCTTGGACGCACCTGCCCTAGCTTTCGACGAACCCCTGCTCGGCCTCGACGATGCCATGCGGACCCGGGTGCTAGCCGCCTTCTCCCGCTACCCGGCAGACCTAGCCTGGGCCTCAGCCAGGCCCCAGGGCGATGAAGAGAACCTAGCGACCGAACTCCAAGACCTGGGGCAAGGCGCAGCGCAGCCTGTCGAGGCACCCCTAGTTGCCCTACCCACCCGAGTAACGGCAGACGTCCTGGCCCGTGACCTCGCAATATCCCCCGTTACACCTGCCCGTCGTCGCTGGAAAAAGCAAGCGGTTGCACCCGTTGCTACTGGTATAAACATGGGTCTTGCCCCCGGTGACTGCTTGATTCTCACCGGTCCCAACGGCGCCGGAAAATCTACCCTGCTCCGCACCATCGCCGGGCTCCTACCCCCGGTTTCCGGGCAGTTGACCATCGGTGCAGTCCCGCCTCATCAGCAGGACGCCCCTGCACGCGTCGCTCTCACCCAACTGGTCGCGCAAACCCCAGCCCACCACTTTCTGGCCCCCACTGTAGATGCCGACATGCAACTAGGAAGCGGCAACCGGGCAGAACCTGCCCTCCGCTCATCCCTGCGCGATACCGTCCTACCCGAGGGATCCGGGCAAACCCACCCCCTGGACCTACTCCCCACCGAACAGCACCTCCTTGCGCTGGCAGAAGCGCTCGCCGCCGGGGCGCCCTGCCTGCTGCTCGATGAACCCACCGCCGGACTAGACACCCCCGGCTTACAACAGGTCGCAGCTTTGATCGCCGCCCACTGCACCGCACAAGGCAGCGCCATCGTCGCCACCCACGACCCAGAACTCACCGACGCCCTCGCCCAACACCTGCCCCTGCGCCACTACCGGCTAGATAGCTCCGGATAACATGCGCCCGCCCGCAATATCGGGTACACTTGAAAAGTCTTGCCTCCTTAGCTCAGCTGGCCAGAGCACCTGTCTTGTAAACAGGGGGTCACCGGTTCGAATCCGGTAGGGGGCTCTCTTTGTGCCCAAAAATAGGGCAATACCCACTATATAGATGCGGGGCATCCGAGCTCGCTCTTGCTGTGTAGGGTTCTTGGGCTGTGTGCAGAGAAAAGTCTGCACACAGCCCAAGAACCCTGTGCAAGCTCGGCAAGCGGCAAATTCGCTGCGAGCCTGGGGTGCACACGAAAAGCACAACTTGCCTCTATTTCACCATGCGCACCTGACTACCCAGCGTTTGCGCAAATACGCAAGCAAAAGATAGTGTTATTCCTGGCTTAGGCTCACCTAAGCAGTTCTATAGATAGTCCTATAGAATCGAACACCCTTCCCCGGAGAACACAAGACCATGGTCGCCATCACTCGTAGCGCCTTCCTCAAGGCCACCGCAGCTACCGCCCTCACCGGCCTACTCGCAGCCTGCACCACCGGCTCCAACGGCACCTCAAGTAGCACCACTAGCTCAGCCGCCTCGGGCGAGAGCTACACCGTCAAGCACGCCTTCGGCGAGACCACCTTCACCGCCGTTCCCCAGAAAATTGCTGTCGTGAACTTCTGGAAGAACCCCGACGTCCTCCTGGCCCTCGGCGTCGTACCCGCCGGCACCCCCGTCGTCACCTACGGCGCCAACGCCAACGGCTCTACCGACTGGTTCGACGCCAAACTAGCCGAACTGGGCGGCACTGCCCCTGTCACCTACGACGAAACCGACGGCCCCGACTACGAGGCCCTTGCCAACCTCGCCCCCGACGCCATCTTCTCGGTCTACGGCGACATGACCCAGGAAGTCTACGACAAGCTCACCGCCATCGCCCCCGTGGTCGCCATGCCCGAGGGTGTAGGCGCCTACGCCGCATCATGGGAGGACGTCGTCAACCAGGCCGCCGCTATGCTACAGAAGGACGACGAAGGCGCCGCCCTCATCGAGGCCACCAACAAGACCATCGACGACGCCGCAGCCAAGTACTTCAACCTAGCAGGTAAGACCTTCGTGGCCGGCATGTTCGATCTCGAAGCTCAGACCCTCTCAGCCTATGTAGCGAGCGACTCCCGCTCCCTCTTCCTCACCTCCCTGGGCATGGAACTAGCCCCCTATATCGAGCAGAACGCCACCGAAGCCGACGCCTTCTTCATGACCATCTCAGGTGAGGTGCTACCCGAGGTTCAGTCAGACGTGGTCTGGGCCTGGGGCACCAGTGACTCCGACGAAGAAGCAATCAAGAGCAACACCCTCTTCTCCCAGATGCCCGCCGTAGCTAACGGTGGCCTGGTCGTAGAAACCGACGCCGCTATCTCCCTGGCTCTCTCAGCGGCTTCACCGCTGTCTTTGGACTGGGCAATTAACCAGACCGAAACCCTGGCCAAGATTTCTGCCGCCGTAGATGCAAGTCAGGCGTCCTAACAAGTGAAGGTCGCCCCCCTCCGGCCCTCTAGCAGCCGCCGTGCCACCCCCGCCGGGGGCGCGCGGCGGCTGGTCGTGCTCAGCCTCGCCCTGGGACTGATTCTTGCTCTAGCTGCCCTCGCCAGCTTTGCCCTGGGCGCCCGCTCCATCAGCCCGGGCACCCTGCTGGACTACCTGGCAGGCGGGCAGGTTGCAGAAGCGGACGCAGCGGTGCTGACCCAGCGGGCGGTGCGGACACTAACCGCCGGGGTTGTGGGGGCAGCACTAGGTTTAGCCGGGGCTGGGCTCCAGGGCATCACCAGGAACCCCCTGGGCGACCCCGGGATTCTCGGCATTAACGCCGGGGCAGCCTGCGCGGTAGTCGCCGGTATTACCTTTTTCTCTGCCGGTTCCACCGCGGCTTTTGCCCTCTGGGCCTTCGCCGGGGCAGTTGCCTCAGCCCTTGCCGTCTACGCCCTGGCCTCGCTCGGCACCGGGGGAGCGACCCCTATCAAACTAGCCCTCATGGGCGCAGCCCTCACCGCCGGTTTAGGGGCGGTCACCAGCGCCCTGATCCTGACCAACCAGAACACCCTCGATAACCTGCGCCGCTGGCAGATTGGAACTGTCGCCGGGGCTGATCTCTCCGATCTGGCCGTGGCTAGCCCGCTTCTCGTACTCGGGGCCCTGATTGTGCTCACCGGAGCGAAAACCATCAACAGCTTTGCCCTTGGCGATGACATGGCAGCCTCACTGGGGGAGAATGTGGCTGTGCGCCGCCTTATCATTACCGGCGGCATTACCCTGCTGGTGGGCACTGCCCTGGCTCTAACCGGCCCCATTGCCTTCCTCGGGCTCATGGCCCCGCACGCCATGCGAGCCCTGGCTGGAGCAGACTACCGGGCTCTGCTGCCCCTCTCTGCCCTCTTTGGCGCTGCCCTGCTCATTTTGGCGGATACCGCCGGGCGCATTATCGCCCCGCCCCAGGAAATCCAGGTGGGCGTGATGATGGTAGCTTTGGGCGTGCCCGTCTTTATCTACCTGGTCCGGTGCGGGAAGGCGGTCAATCTCTAATGTCGGCCCTACCCCGCCCCCAGTCCCAGGAGGCCGCCCACGCGGTAGCTGGCGTCCGCACCCGTGCCCGCCGCCGCCCGGTCCTCGCTATCGTCGGCCTTACTCTGACCCTGATTGCGGTGTGCGCGGTGCGCGTGCTGCTGGGCTCTTACACGGTCACTATCCCTGACTTCTTCACGATTCTCGGTGGCGGAACTGTCGAGAGTGCCAAGGGTGCCCGCTACATCGTCATGGAAGAAAAACTACCCCGCGCCGTCCTCGGTGCCCTAGCCGGGGCAGCCTTCGGTCTGGGCGGGGCTATCTTCCAGCTACTCCTGCGTAACCCCATTGCCAGCCCCGATATCATCGGCGTATCCAATGGGGCTGCCCTCGGCGCCGTCATTGGCATTGTCTTTCTGGGGCTGGGTGGGCTGCCGCTGACCCTGCTGGCTATCGCCGTAGCCCTGGCTGTTGCCCTGCTGATTATGGCTCTCTCTGCGGGGGACAGCAGCGCAGGTAACCGCTTCATTCTGGTAGGCCTGGGTATCTCAGCCCTGGGATCAGCCTTCATCCAGTACCTGCTCTCCCGCACCTCAACCACCAGCGCCCAAACCCTCACTCACTGGCTGGCAGGCTCCCTCTCTAGCGCCAACTGGGACCGCATCAGCCTACTGGCTCTGCTCCTGCTACCCCTGCTGCTGCCTCTTATCCTTTTCCACCGGCCCCTGCACGCCACCGCCGTTGGCGAAGAGCTCGCCTTCGGCCTGGGGGTGCCCACCCGCGCCGTCCGCACCGGCTTCATCGCCCTGGGAGTGCTCCTGGTAGCCGTAGCAACCGCCGCCACTGGCCCCCTTGCCTTCATCGCTTTTATGTCAGGGCCTATCGCCCGGTCCTTGACCGGCGGACGCCACAACCTCACCGCTGCCGCCTTAGTCGGCGCCATCCTGGTGGTGCTCGCCGACTTTATCGGCTCCAACCTGATACCGGGCGGTGTCAACCTGCCCGCCGGCGTCCTCACCGGTGCCTTTGGGGCTCCCGCCCTCATCTGGCTGCTGACCCGTTCACCCGAAAGAAGCTAAGCCCATGAAAACCGTAACTTCCCGCGACCTGACAGTCTCCCGCGTGCGCCTGGGCTACGGGGACCGCACTATCGTGCCGGACCTCTCGTTGAGCATACCCGCTGGAAAAATTACAGCCATCATCGGGCCCAACGGCTGCGGCAAGTCCACCCTGCTGCGCGGCATCTCACGCCTGCTCAAGCCCACCGACGGCGAGATTACCCTGGACGGCAAGCCCGTCGCCTCCTACGGCGGTAAGGAATTTGCCCGCATGGTCGGCCTGCTGCCGCAGAGCCCCATCGCCCCCGAAGGTATCACCGTTGCCGACCTGGTCTCCCGCGGCCGCTACCCCTACCAGGGGCTCTTTCGGGGCAACAGTAAGGAAGACGACGCCGCGGTCGCCTGGGCCCTAGAAGCTACCAACACCCTAGAACTGGCCGAGCGGCAGGTCACTGAGCTCTCCGGCGGCCAGCGCCAGCGTGTCTGGATCGCCATGGCCCTGGCCCAAGACACCGATATTTTGCTTCTGGATGAACCCACCACCTACCTGGACCTTGCCCACCAGGTAGAACTCCTTGACCTGCTGGCCGACATCAACGAGCGCCGCGGCACCACCATGGTTATGGTGCTGCACGAACTCAACCTGGCTGCCCGCGTCGCCCACCACCTGGTCGCTATGAGGGGCGGGGAAATCGCCGCAACCGGCACCGCCGCCGAGGTCATGACGGGGGAGAACATGCACCGAATCTTTGGCCTGCGGGCCTCGGTCGCCGACCCCCTGGGGGACGGCTCTACCGTCGTGGTGCCCCATGCCCGTGCCGCACGCCACCCGGCAGAAAACCTAGAAAGCCAGAGCCTTGTCTAAGCCCCGCTCGTCTGCACCTCGCTCTTCTGTCCGCCGCGAGGTCAAGCGCTCCATCAACCAGTACGGGGTCTTCCCCGTCACCGTCTCGCGGGTTGAGAAGCTGACCGATTCCTTTGTGCGTGTCTCACTGACCGGCCGTTCCCTGCTGCACGCTGCCGCCCCTATCTCTGACGGCACCGGGCAGGTCTATGACGCCTACATCAAACTCTTGATTCCCCCGGCGGGAGCCAGTGGACCCACCATGATTGAGCTCGATACCTCCTGGCGCTCTCGTTGGCTGGCCGCCCCCGAAAGCGAGCGGGGATACATGCGCACCTACACAGTCAGCAACTCCCGGTTGGTGCCCTCAGTTGGACCGGACGAAACACCCCTGCTGGGCATGCTCCCGGCAGCTGAAGCGGACCTTGAACCTCTGGAGCGTGAGCTGCCTGAGGGGCAGCAGCCCGAAATTGACGTGGACTTTGTACTGCACACCGATAGTGAGGGAAAGAGCGGGCCCGGCTCAGCTTGGGCCGAACAGGCAAGGGTAGGTCAGCAGATTTCCCTTCTAGCTCCCCTGCGCGGTTCTACCCTCTGGGCCTCTTACAACCCGGGTGAGGCCCGTTCGCTCCTGCTTTTGGGGGACGAAACCGCAGCTCCGGCCATTCTCTCTATCCTGCGCTCCCTGCCCACCGAGGCTACCGGAGCGGTGTTTCTTGAGGTGCCCGGTGCTGAGGACGCCCTCGACCGCCTTCCCGAGGTACGGCGGGCTTCTCAGCGGGTGCCGGGCATCCGCCTCACCGTGCTGAGTCGAACCGGCCAGCACTCGCGCGGGCAGCAACTGGCCGACTCCCTGCGCCAGGCCTGCGGGGTTGGGCCCTTAGCGTCTCACCAGACGAGGGAAGAAGTCGCCCCCGACGAAATCGTCTGGCACCTGGCGGAGAACCCGGTCGATACCTATGTGCTCCTTGCAGGTGAGTCATCGGTGGTCAAAACCCTGCGCCGAATCTGCATGAACGAAGCCGGGCTACCCAAGGAAAGCATCTCTTTCATGGGGTACTGGAAGGCAGGGCAGGCCGAGGGGTAGAGTGGCCTGGTACCCACCTCATAGAGAAAGGCCTAGTCCGCATGATATCGATCCTCGGAAAAGACGAATCTATCCGCTACGTGGCTCTGGGGGATTCCTTCAGTGAAGGAGTGGGCGATGACGCTCCGGACCGCCCCAACGGGGTGCGCGGCTGGACTGACCGAGTAGCCGAGCAGTTCATGCTGGCAGACCCGCAAGCCCAGTACGCCAACCTGGCAATTCGCGGGCGCCTGCTTGTGCCCATCATCGAGGAGCAGCTAGAACCTGCCCTGAAACTTAAGCCCAACCTGGTCTCGCTGGTTGGCGGTGGCAATGACTCTTTGCGCCCCGGCTTCGATGTGGACGCCCTGATGGTGCGCTACGACGAGGCCTTTAAAATCCTGCGCGATGAGGGTATTGAGGTCTTTACCATGACCGGTTTTGATCCCGGCCCCAAGGGTTTCTTTAGCGGTAACCGTGCCCGGGTGGCCCTCTTCAACGAGCTTCTGCGTGAGGTAGCCGATGACCGCGGCGTGACCGTGGTGGACTACTGGCGCATGCACGAGCTGCTTGACCTTCGATTTTGGGCCCCTGACCGTTTGCATATGAACGCAGCAGGGCATACCCTAACTGCCCGTCGGGCACTGGAAACTCTGAGTGCCGAGAACATCCGTATCGGGGATCCTATCGTCCCTGCGCCCCTGCATAAAACCCGTGTGCAAGAGGCCCTGGATAATGCTAAATGGGCCCGGGAGTTTGTGGTTCCGTGGATTGGTCGACGTCTGCGCGGCACCAGTTCCGGTGACAACATCAGCCCCAAGTACCCCACCTGGACGCGGTTTGATGCCCTCCCTGAAGAATCCGGCTCAGCCCTTTAACAGCTAGGCTCCTGAATTAAAAGACTTAAGCTGTTAACATCACACTTAAGATTACACGCGTGTAATTTACCCGATTGGCAGGGGTGGACGCCGGTGGCAGCTAACGCCTGGTAAGGGTGAAAAACCGCGGATTAAAGCCTGAGATGACTTGCGAAAAGTTAAAAGCCCGGTAGAATTGATAGAGGTTCAAACGCACCCTTGAGACCATGAAAAGCAGCTTGCGCACACCGGAGCAGGTAGCACCAGCACCGGCTGACGCAAGCTTTTTATTGGCCTCATAGGTTGCGTGGTATCCCGTAATTACCTAGACTTTAAGGCTGTTCGTAGTGGTGGCAACACCTCTCGTACACCTAAGCTTCACCGTTTTTCCCGCGGCGGGGATTCTCATCGGCCTCTCACCCGGTGGCGAATCTCAAACACTCTAGCCTTGGAGAATAACCCGGTGCTCTACCTATAGGTGACGGGACGCCCATTGCTGATCGTCAGAAAATATCTGACGAACGCCAACTGCGTACCGTCATTTCGTCAACATTTGGAGGAGAAAACTATGGCAGCTGTCTGCCAGGTGACCGGAGCTGTTCCCGGCTTTGGACACAGCATTTCGCACTCGCATCGCCGCAACAAGCGTCGTTTCGATCCTAACGTACAGAAGAAGAAGTACTACGTACCCTCACTTCGTCGCAACGTAACCCTGAACGTCTCTGCAAAGGGCATCAAGGTTATCGACGCACGTGGTATCGACGCAGTAGTTGCTGACATCCTTGCACGCGGAGAGAAGATCTAAACATGGCATCAAAGGCTAAGGACGTACGTCCTATCATCAAACTTAAGTCCACTGCGGGCACCGGCTTCACTTACGTTACCCGTAAGAACCGCCGTAACAACCCCGATCGTATGGTTCTCAAGAAGTACGATCCCGTTGTCCGCAAGCACGTTGACTTCCGAGAGGAGCGCTAAACAATGGCGAAGAAGTCCAAGATTGCTCGCAACGAGCAGCGCAAGGTCATCGTTGCACGCTACGCTGAAAAGCGCCTGGAACTGAAGAAGACCCTGGTTGACGAGAACGCAACCCCCGAAGAGCGCGAAGCGGCCCGCCTGGGTCTCCAGAAGCTGCCCCGCAACGCTTCACCCGTTCGCGTCCGCAACCGCGACCAGATTGACGGCCGCCCCCGCGGTACCTTCCAGAAGTTTGGTATCTCCCGCGTACGCTTCCGCGAGATGGCACACCGTGGCGAGCTGCCCGGTGTTACCAAGTCAAGCTGGTAATTTGTAGCTGATACGGTTAGCCTTGTGAACAGGGCTAACCCAGCCACTCACTTTTTGAAAGTCTCAGGAGGAGCATTCAATGGCTAAGAACCGTAGCGAACTCGTTGCAGAGGTTGCAGAGAAGGCCGGCACCAGCCAGGCAGCAGTGAACGGTGTGCTCGACGCACTGTTCCAGGTCTTCGAAGCATCTGTTGCACAGGGCGAGAAGATCACCATCCCCGGCTGGATGGCAATTGAGCGCACTGACCGTGCAGCTCGTACCGGTCGCAACCCGCAGACCGGCGAAACCATTCAGATTCCCGCAGGTCACGGTGTTAAGCTGACCGCAGGTTCAAAGCTGAAGGCAGCAGTCTCCACCAAGAAGTAAATTCTTGAACAGACTTTGAAAAGGGCCACCCCGATGAGGGGTGGCCCTTTTGCTACACCCCACAGAAATAAAGTAGCCCGGCTGTGAGATAATGGGCAGGCAAGACACCAACACGCATAGTAGGGGAGGAAACATGCACCGAGGGCAGCAGGTAGCCCGCTCCTGGCTGATCGCCAGCAGCGCCACCGGCCTAGGCGCCACCTCGCACCTACTTGCCGGTGGGCACCTGCCCCAACCGCTCGTCCTGGCCCTTGCCACCTCACTGGCAGCCCTGCTGACCCTTGGTGTCACGAGACTCAAACTACCCCGCACCAGCCTAGCCCTTGGCGTCCTGGCAGGTCAGGGGATTCTGCATGCCCTCTACAGCCACGGTCAGCCTCTGACCCCTGTAGCGGGCGGGCACGCCCACCACGGCGTTGAGCTGTTCCCGGGTGCTATACCCCTTGAACCTCTGCCCCACGCCGGACCCGCTATGTGGGTCGGGCATACTCTAGCGGCAGCTATTACCTTTGCCCTGCTCGCCTACGGCGAGAGCCTGCTACTGGCCCTCCATGCCCTGCTGGGTTATGTACGAGCACGTTTAGAACCTGTGCGGGTGCGTCCGCTCCTAGGAGCGCTCACCCTGCCAGTCGCCTCTACCGTAACCCACCTCGTCAGCCTGCTCGCCAGAGCTCGCCGCGCCCCCCGCGGCCCACCCGTCCTTGCCTAACTCCGAAACACCACCTACCTGTTCGACAAGCAAGGACTATCCTTATGTTTAAGGCTCAGACAGCCTCACCCTTTAGCCGTACCCTCATCGCAACTGCGGCCCTAGCTGCTGCTAGCCTGCTGGGTATAAACCCGGCAGCCGCCCACGATGAGCTGGTCTTCACCAACCCCGCTGACGGGGCAACCCTCACCGAAGCGCCCGCCAGCCTAGAACTCACCTACAGTGGCGACATCATGGACGTGGACGGGGCCAACCAGGTGCGCGTCACCAACGCCGCCGGTGAAAGCGTCACCGATGGCACCCCCGACATCGATGGCAAGGTCGTCACCCAGGACCTGGCTACCGCCGCTGCCGATGACACCTACACCGTCACCTGGCGGGTTGTCTCATCGGACGGCCACCCCATCCAGGGCACCTTCACCTACACCGTGGGCCAAGGCAGTAGCTCAGCGAGCTCAACCGCAGCTGCAACGACCGGAGCAGCCGAACCCTCAGCAGAAAACACCGGCACCGGTACCCCTGCTGCCAGCGACCCCGTGAGTCAGGCATCAGAGGGGCTATCCACCCCCCTCAAGGTCGTCTTAGCCCTCGTGGCAGTAGCAGCTCTAGGTTCAGCCCTGACCGTCGTGCTGGCCAAGACCAAGCGCAAGTAAGCCGTCCACCCCTCGCATTCGAAGAAGAAGCACCATGTCATCACAGAAATTTTTACCTGCCCTCACCCTGCCCGCTATCGCCCTGCTGGTCCTGACCGGCTGCAGCAGCACCGACACCTCAGCAGCTAGCACCGCAAGCGCGAGCACCGGCGCTACCGCTAGCGCCTCTACAAGCGAGGGCAGCGCCCCGCTGACCGTCGAGGAAGCCTGGATCAAGGCCAACAGCGGCGATATGACCGCAGCCTTTGCCACCCTCACCAACACCGGGGACACCCCTATCACCATCGAAGGTGCCAGCAATGCAACCGCCAGCATGGTCGAGCTACATACCACCGTCATCGACCCGAACACCGGTACGAGCATGATGAAGGCCGTAGAAGGTAGCTTCACCATTGAGCCCGGTGCCACCCTCGAGCTGGCCCCCGGTGGAGACCACATCATGCTTATGGGTATGAACTGTGCCCTCGCCGCAGGTACCAGCGATATCATCACCCTGCAGACCTCAGCGGGCGAGGTCAGCTTTGAAGCTACCGTGCGCGACTACGCCGGTGCCCAGGAAGAATATGCCCCCGGTGACGCCGCGAGCACCGCAGCGGACGCTGCTGCAAGCGAGTCCAGCGACCACTCCATGCACCTCGGCCACGCTAGCGCCAGCGAATCAGCAGCCGCTGTGCTGCCCCAGTGCAATTAGGGCACCGGCTACCTCACCCACCCCTAGCTACCGCTAGGTAGCAACCGGCCTGCGCTGCCGTCCGCCCCTGTAAGAGGAGGACGGCAGCGCAGGCCACAAGGAACACCATGACTAGCTCATTTGACGAAGACCTCAACCGGGCCCTGAGCGGGGCAGAAACTGGCCCCCAGCCAGAATACAAGCCGGGTGACCAAGAACAAGCTGCAAGCCCTCGCGGGACCAACCGGCGTGCAGCTCTTGCTGGTGCCCTGGGCCTGGGCACCGGTGTGGCTGCCACTCTGGCAGGCCAATATGCTGCGACAGCTATGAATAAAGAGGGGGAACAAGAGCCTACCAGCCCGCCCCTGCAAGAAGCCGTCGTTCCCTTCTATGGCCCCCGCCAGGCGGGCATCGACACCCCGGCCCCCAGCTACGGCGTCTTTATAGCCCTGACCCTCAACACGGAACTCGACCGCGACGGCGTCCGCCGCCTGCTCACCGTGCTCACTGATGACGCCGCCCGCCTCACCTCAGGGCGGGCCCCCATCACCGACCAAGAACCGGAACTCGCGACCGTACCGGCTAACCTCACCATCACCTTTGGCTTTGGCGAGCGGATCTTCGATATCGTAGCCCCCGAGAAGAAACCCTCCTGGCTGCGCCCCCTGCCTGCCTTCGAACAGATTGACCAGCTCCAAGACCAGTGGAACGACGGGGATTTGCTCCTGCAAATCTGCTGCTCTGACCGTTTCACCCTGGCCCACGCCCAGCGCGTCCTGCTCAAAAGCACCCGCAGCTTCGCCTCGGTGCGCTGGGTGCAAGAAGGCTTCCGCCGCGCCTACGGCAGCGAGCCGGACGGCATGACCATGCGCAACCTCTTCGGCCAGGTCGATGGAACCATCAACCCTTCCACCGGGGATGGAACCATGGAATCCTACGTCTGGGGCAACCACGAGGAACTTACCCCCTGGGAAGAGGGCGGCACCTCCCTGGTCATCCGCCGTATCCACATGAACCTCGATACCTGGGACCAGGCTGACCGCCCCGCCCGCGAAGACGCCGTGGGCCGCAACCTCACCAACGGAGCCCCGCTCACCGGCACCGAAGAACGCGACCCCGCAGACCTTTCGGCAACGAATGACCTGGGATTTACCGTCATCGCCCCCTACGCCCACATCCGCCGGGCCGCCGCCCAAAACCGGGTGGAGCAAATCCTGCGCCGGGGCTACAACTACGACCTGCCGGTGCAGAACGCCTCGGGCTTCTCAGAGCACCAGCAGGTCAGCGGGGGAGTGAGCTCTACCGGCCTGATTTTCTGCTCCTACCAGGCAGACCCCGTCAAGCAGTTCCTCCCCATCCAGCAGCGCCTGGCCGAGCTCGATATGCTCAACACCTGGACGGTGCCCATCGGCTCAGCGGTCTTCGCCCTGCCCGCCGGCGCTCGCGAAGGCGGCTTCGTGGGTGAGGGCCTCTTCAACTAAATCACCATCGACAGGAATCAAGGTATAGATATGGCAGCACACGAGATGGATCGCGGGCTCAAGCCCAGCTGGATATGGGCCTTCCCCGCAGCCTCCCTTGTCGCTCTGGTTTTGAGCCTGCTAGTGACAGGCTCGAACGCCGGTACCGACCTAGCGGACGCCGGCGCCCTGGTACGCTGGGGCCTGCCGGTAGCTGAGAGCCTGCAAAACTTCTCGATGGCAGCGACCATGGGCTCCCTTGTCTTTGCATTAGGGATAGTGCCCCGCTTCCTTGATGCGGCGCGGGGTCGGGCCAAGGTCAATATGGCTCACCCAACCGATGCGGCCCAGCGGCAGAAGAACCTGCACCGCACCGAACACCCGGCCTTTACCCGCACCCTGACACTGGCGTCCGCTGCCGCTATCACCTGGACTATCGCCGCCATCGCGGTGCTCATTTTCAGCTACGCCGATATCTCGGGCCGGTCGCCATCGGGCGGGGCCGACTACACCTCGGAACTCATCAGCTACATCACCACCATCGACTCGGGTAAGCAGGAGGCCACCAGCATTATCGTGGCTGCCACTGTGGCCACCTTGGTCTTTGCGGTGCGCTCACTCACCGGCCTGCTGCTGACCCTGGGCCTGTCGCTGGTCGGCATCGTGGCTATGGCCCTGGGCGGCCACTCATCGGGCGGCGATGACCACATGGGTGCGGTCAACTCCCTGGGCCTGCACCTGCTCGGTGTGGTGCTCTGGTGCGGTGGGCTCATGGTGCTGGCTTTTATCTCCCGCGACATTACCGGCGAGGACGCGGGCACCGGCACCTTGGCTGAGGGGCAGCGGGGTGCGGCATCGGCGTCCGCCCGTCGTGTGCCCCTGGCTGTGGCGGTTCTGCGCCGCTATTCCGTGCTGGCCCTTTTCGGGTTCGTGCTGGTGGTGCTCTCAGGCGTGGTCAATGCCCTGGTGCGAATGAACAGCCTGGGGGATCTTTTTACGACCACCTACGGGGCGCTGGTACTGGCCAAGCTCATGCTCACCCTGGTGCTGGGTGCCTTCGGCGTGGTGCACCGCCTGCGCCTGATACCCATGATGCAATCGGGGCTTACCAGCGCCGCCCGGGGCCTCTGGTACGCCATCGCCTGTGAACTGGTGCTCATGGGCGCAACCAGCGGCCTGGCGGTCTCGCTCTCCCGCACCCCGCCCCCGGCTCCCGAAACCCTGGATGCCGGTGCCGAGCCCGTCCGTATCATCACCCTCTACGACATGCCGCCAGAACCGCACGTTGCCGAGTGGTTTACCCAGTGGCGTTTTGACTGGTTTTGGGTGGCCTTCATCAGCTTCGCCGCCTTCGCCTACTTCTGGGCGCTGATTAAGGTGCGGCGTGCAGGCGGACACTGGCCTCTTGCCCGTGCCCTTTCCTGGTTCCTGGGCCTCTTCGTTCTGCTCTACATCACCTGCGGGGCTCTTGCCGTCTACTCCATGGTGCTTTTCTCGGTGCACATGGTGGAGCACATGCTCCTGACCATGGTCTGCCCCATCTTCCTGGTACTGGGCGCCCCTGTCACCCTGCTTCTGCGAGCCCTCGAACCCCGCCAGGACGGCACCCGCGGGCCCCGCGAATGGATTCTGCGCCTGGTGCACTCGGGCTGGTCTAAGGTGATTACCCACCCCATCTTCGCAGCCGTCAACTTCGCTGGGTCGATTGTGATTGTCTACTTCACCCCTCTCTTCGGGGTGATGCTGCGCTACCATGTGGGCCACGAGTTCATGCTGATTCACTTTTTGATTACCGGCTACATCTTTAGTCTGGTGCTGATCGGCATCGACCCCATTCCCAACCGCCCCACCTACCCCATGCGCCTGATCATGATTATCGCGACCCTGGGCTACCACGCCTTTGTGGGTATCTCGATCATGCAGATGGACACCCTGCTACAGGCCTCCTGGTTCGGCAACCTGGGCCGCCCCTGGGGCCTATCTGCCATTGACGACCAGAAGCTGGGCGGCTCTCTCATGTGGGCAATCGGCGAGATACCTACCATGATTATTGCCGTTGCAGTGGCAGTGCAGTGGTCCATGAACGATAAGAAGGTGCAAAAGCGCATCGACCGCCAGGCTGACCGCGACGGGGATGCCGAACTCAATGCCTATAACGATATGTTTGCGCAGCTGGCAGAAAAGGACGCCCGCCGCTAGATCCCTGCGAGGGGGAGGGCGTATCTGAGTAGACGAAGGCCCGGGCAGGTACCTGCCCGGGCCTTCGTCTGTCTTTTTTCCCCGATGAGGTTTTGCGCTAGGAGGCCTGGCTCCAGGGCTGAACAGGCTGGTCGCTTGACTCAGCCGGTTCGGCAAAGCGGGTGCCGCCGGAGGCCGACTGGCTGCTTACCGACGGGACGGTGGGAATCGGGCCGCTCAGCGGGCTGACCTGCTCTAGTCGGGCAGAAATCTGAGAGATTTTCTCAAACAGGGGCGATGACGAGGGCGCTGCAGTGTGCTGGGTCATCAGAAGCCTCCAAACATCGTAAAGGTGGGGTTAGATTGGGGCGGGGTAGAGCGGGAAAACTCTGGTGCCGGCCCGAAGGTCTCTTTAATCTAACCACCCTAAGACAGGCTTTTTCTTTCGTTTACCTGGGAGAATCCTTGAAAAAAGACCGCTTGGGGGACAAGTTACGCCGGTCTCTGCCGATAGACCCGCCTTTAGCCAGAAGGCGTAGCTCTGACTTGTCCCCCAAAAAAATATTTAGGGATGTGATGAAACAGTCGTACTACGACGGTGGGTGAAGGCACCCAGGGCAGCAAGCACCACAGCAACCGTGACCGATATGAGCACCTCTAGGCGATGGGCCTCGGTGATGCCCATATAGACCAGCAGGGCTAACAGACCCCCAATGAGGATGTAGTTGATGACGCCGCTTCCCCCTTCCCCATCTAACCTGCGGCTCCGCAGGTGGGAGACCGCCACAATCAGCCAGACAAAGATGCCAACCCCGCCTGTAGAGTTCACCAATAGGGAGAAGACCTGCTCGGGCATGAAATAGTTGAGGGCCACCGACACCACCCCGATAAGAGACGAGAGCACAATGGCGTTGCGGGGCGCCCGGGTGCTAGAGACCCGAGAGAAGGCGCGCGGGGCGTCCCCCTGCTCTGCCAGGGCAAAGACCATGCGCGAGGCAGCATAAAGACTAGCGTTCAAGCACGACAGCAGGGCCGTGAGCACCACAATATTCATGGCCAACCCGGCATAGGGAATACCCAGAGCCTCAAACATAGTCACAAAGGGAGAAGAACCCGCCGTCACCATCGTCCAAGGAATCACCAGCAGAGTCACCGCAATAGACCCCACATAGAAGAAGAGCACCCGGAAAATCACCGACCGCACCGCCTTAGCCACAGCAACCGCAGGGTTACTAGACTCACCGGCTGCCACCGTGGCGATCTCAGCCCCAAACATCGAAAAAATCACTGCTAGCAAGGCGGTAAAAATCGCGCCCACGCCGTTAGCAAAGAAGCCGCCCCCCGCCGTGTAGTTAGCAAAGGACGCCGTGGAGTGAGGAATCAGCCCCAGCACAGCCAGCAGACCCACCACAATGATTACGGCAATCGCCCCAATCTTGATGGAGGAAAACCAGAACTCCGCCTCACCGTAAGAGCGCACCGACAGTAGATTCAGACCCATAAAAGCCAGAACCAGCACCAGGGCCACCAGCCACTGAGGCGCCGCCGGCCACCAGCCACTCACAATAGTGGCGGATGCTGTAGCCTCAATCGCCACCGTCACCGACCAGAACCACCAGTACAACCAGCCCACCGAGAACCCAGCCCACCGGCCAATATAGCGACGGGCATAGACAGAGAAAGACCCCGTCTCAGGAGTCCGGGCAGCCATCTCACCCAGCATCCGCATCACCAGCACCAACACCGTGCCAGCCAGCAGATAGGTCACAATAACAGCCGGGCCCGCCGTCACAATAGCCGTCGACGAAGCCACCAACAGGCCAGCACCAATCGCCCCGCCCATAGCAATCATCGACAGATGCCGCGGCTGCAAAGACCGGGCCAAGCGGGTATCAGATACCGGCTGCTTTATCTCGCGTGTAAGCGTCACACACACCTTCTTGAGCTACAGCGCACCCACATGTGCGCACCTGCTTTAACCACCGGCGTCCGCAAAAACTTCCCGCCCGCGCACCCGGTGGCAGATGCAGATAATCCTAACCGTTACGCAAGTGTTACGCACAGTTGTGTTCTGTGACGCCGCTACCTACACACAGCGCAACAAATGACCCCACCCCCATCAGCCCACTAGGCTGTTGCATGAGGTTTATTCAAAAGGTTTCGCAGACTCACGCTCGCTGCCGACCCTCTCGCTGGTTCGCTGACGCTCACAAGCGATTCACGCCAGCCGCCGAGCCAGCAGCTTCGCTGCAAGTCTGCTCCACCTTCCACATCAGTAAGACTCGATAACTTATTCTGCGCCTGAGCCGCGCAGCACAGAAGGAGAACCATGGCAGAGAATGTAGCCGAACGCCAGACCAAAGTCCGCGCCTCAGAACTCGTCGGCCGAGGCTGGCTCAACACCGGCGACAAGCAGCTTTCCCTCGAAAGCCTGCGCGGAAAAATTGTCATCCTCGACTTCTGGACCTTCTGCTGCATGAATTGCCTGCACGTGCTCGACGAACTACGCCCTCTTGAAGAAGAGTTCTCCGACGTTCTCGTGACCGTCGGCGTACACTCACCCAAGTTCGAACACGAAGCCGACCCGGTGGCGCTCGCCGCCGCCGTCGACCGCTACGACATCACCCACCCCGTGCTCGACGACCCCAACCTGGACACCTGGAACGCCTACACCGCTCGCGCCTGGCCCACCCTGGTCGTCGTCGACCCCGAGGGCTACATCGTCGCCCACCTTTCCGGCGAGGGCCACGTCAAGGGCCTGACCTCCCTGGTGCGGGAACTCGTTGATGAGCACGACGCCAAGGGCACCCTGCACCGCGGCGACGGCCCCTACGTGCCCCGCCCCAAGCCCCAGGGCAGCTTTGCCTTCCCCGGCAAGGCCCTGGCCCTACCCGAGGACCTCGCTGGCCGCCCCGGCACCTACCTGGTCACCGACACCGCCCGCCACCGTCTGGTGCAGGTCGAGAACGACCTTGAAACCCCCCTAGCCAGCTTTGGCGGCCCCGAGAAGGGCTACGCGGACGGCGACGCTGCTACTGCCCGCTTCAATGAACCGCAGGGCCTGGCCCTGGTGCCTGCTGACCTGCGTGAGAAGCTGGGTGTGGACGTCCTCATCGCCGATTCCGTCAACCACCGGGTGCGCGGCCTGCGCCTGGCCGACGGAACCGTCACCACCCTGGCAGGTTCCGGCGCCCAGCGCCTGATCGACGGCGACACCGCCCGCACCGACCCTAACTTCATTGCCGAGGGCGCGGCCCCCCTCACCGTCGCCCTATCCTCCCCCTGGGACCTGGTCTACTCCCGTGAGGCGTCCGCCTTCCTGATTGCCATGGCAGGCACCCACCAGATCTTTAGCTTCGACCCCGTAACCGGCCAGCTGGCTGTTTTCGCGGGTACCGGCGCTGAGGGGCTTAAGGACGGCGCAGCCGCCGACTCCTGGTTCGCCCAGTCCTCCGGCATTATCGAAGCCCGCGACGGCTCCATCTGGGTTGCCGACTCTGAAACCTCCGCCCTGCGCCACATCACCTTTGATAAGGGCGCAGCGACCGTTAGCTCCGCCGTCGGAATCGGCCTCTTCGACTTCGGCTTTGTGGACGGTACCCGTGAGGACGCCCGCATGCAGCACTGCCTGGGACTCACCGAACTGCCCGACGGCTCCATCGCCATCGCCGACACCTACAACGGTGCTATCCGCCGCTTCGACCCGGCCACCCGCGCTCTCGGCACCCTGGACCGAGGCTTCGCTGAGCCGTCTGACCTGCTGGTCGAAGAGACCGAGGACGGCGGCGCTCGCCTCATCGTCGTAGAAGCTAACGCCCACCAGCTAGTGCGCGTCGCTATTCCCGAGGCCATGCAGCACGTGGACGAGGGGGCTTCCCAGGTCACCCGTAAATCCACCCAACTGACCGGCGGAACTCTGGACTTCACTGCCCGCTTCAGCGCCCCCACCGGCCAGAAGCTCGATACCCGCTGGGGCGACCCCACCCAGCTCAAGATTTCATCCACCCCCGAGAACTTCATTCTCGAAGGTGCTGGCACCTCCCAGGGACTGACCCGCCACTTGGTGCTCAACCCCGACATCACCGAGGCCGTCCTGCACATCACTGCCCGCGCCGCTGCCTGCGACGGTGAACCCGGCGGGGAAATCCCCGACCACGCTGCCTGCCACCTTTACCAGCAGGACTGGGGCCTGCCCGTCATCGTCACCGGTGACGATACAGACGAGACCCACCTAGTGCTTGATTTGCGCGGGGTGAACTAGGTAAAAGGGGACATTTAGCCAGCGGGGGTAAAGGTGAGAGTCTCCCCGCTGGCAGAGAGCGAACCAGCCAGGATAAAAGGAACCGTCTTGGTGACCTGCTGGGTCTTGCCCGTATAGAGGTCAAGCTCAGTAAAGGAAATCTCCGCCTCACCACTGCTCTTACCCAGGGCCCACTTGCCCCCGGCCAAAGTCACCTCTGGCTGGGGGTACTCGGTGACAAGCCATGTCACATCGCCGTACACTCGACCTGAAAAGTCGTACTCAAAGGGGCAGCCGGTGGGGTAGAGGGAGCTCTGCGCGGCGCAAGTATCAAGGTAGGTCTTGATCTGTTGCTGAACCGAGGTCACCGCGGTCTCTGACGGTGTGAGGCTGAGAGAAAGAGTAGCTGGTTCGCTACTGGGGGCTGTTACCTCAACCGTCTGCGACCCAGCGGTATAAAGGGCCGACTCATAGGTGACCGTATAAGAGCCGGGGTAGAGCACCGCAAACTTACGAGATCCCCCCTCGACCGCCACCTTAGTGTTATTGAGGGTAGCGGCCTCCACCGAATTCGAGGTAATTTCCACGGTCGGCAGTTCACCGGCATCAATCTGCCACTGGTCAAAAACACCCCAGTGGGAGCCCACTTTGTGAAGGTGGAAATCCGTGCTTCCGGGCTGCCCCTCAAGCGTGTAGGTGACGGTGACGGTAGCGCGTTCCCCACCGTCGGTTACGGTCACTGCCCCCGTTGAGAGGTCTTTGAGACCGGCGAAGGACGACCGCAAGGCGTCCCTGTCGAGCATAGCGGCGCTGGCGTCAGGCACCTGGGCACCCAAGATACCCAGGGCTTTAGACCCGTCCCCCTCTCGCACCGCAGCGAAGTAGGCCCGCACCTGCCCCTGCGGCCCGTAGACCAGGCGGTTAATGAGGGCTAAAGAAGCAAGAGCGATAAGAAGCGCGGCAAGGACGCCCAACAACCACCAGGCTAAGACACGGTCTACTGAAGATCTAAAATGCACCCTTTAAATGTAGCTCACACCCGCTTGAGCCCCGTTTGGGCGGTACTGCCGATAGAGTAGAGCCATGGCAGAACACGCTCACCAGGTACCCGATAAGTACGGGGCCGTCACGAAGATCTTTCACCCCCGTATCAACTCCTACCACCGCCGCCTCATCGCGGGCGTGCCCGCGGGTATTCTGGCTTTAGCCTGCATCTGGTTCATGGTGGCCAAGCGCCCCACCCCGGTCTTCATGGTGCTTCTGGGCCTAATCATCCTGGCTGCCCTCTTTGCTATCTACTCCACCCTGCGGCCTCAGATTGTGGTTAAGACTGAAACACATGTGTTGAGCGGGCGACTGCTCGGCTGGCAGGCCGCTGAGCTCAGCGAGATCTCCCAGACCATCTTCGCTGAGCGTCTGACCCCCCGCCAGGCAGCCGGCAAGGAGCTAACCGGCATGGCAGCTTTGCGCTACAAGGGCGTTCCTGCCCTCTGGGCTGTGAATGCCAAGGGCAAGCGCGCCTTCCGTCTGGACGGGCGCATCTGGGACGCTAAAACCCTGCGCGCCATCGCCACCGCTATCGCTCCTCAGACCACCGTCTACCAGGTCATTAACGTAACCCAAATGAATAAGCAGCACCCCGGTTTGGTGACCTTCAACGAGCTGCACCCGGGCTGGAAGTCCACCACCGTGGGCGTTATCTCCCTGCTCTTCCTGCTGGCCCTGGCCGTTGCCGCCGTTCTCCCCGAAGAGACCCTGCAGCATTTCAATATTCTGTAGCGCGGCGCTGGCCCGTTTAAAATTAAGGCCCGGAGCCCCTGAATCAGGGAACCTCCGGGCTTTTGTATACCTGCTAGGAAGAGAACCTAGAACTGCTGGCGTTCATCCGCGATGATTTAGTGGTCTGAGGTGAGCTGGCTGTCGTCCTCATCAGCACCTGCCGCTACATGATTCTCGTAGTCAGCGTTAATTTCAGCAATGATGTCTTCGACGAAGCTCATGACCCTGCCGCCCCCAAAGACCGGGCCACCGGCCAGAAGGCCGTCCGCGCCCAGGGCGACAGCCCCAGGAGTACCCCTGCCAAAGAGGCTCTGAGTCTTAAAGCCTGGGTCAACAAAGGCCTGGATATCGCCGGTGAAATTGAAGTGGTCGATATCGGAGTCGTTTGATACGACCGGGTGAATGCCAAGCATGGGCAGCTGCTGCTGCCATTCGTCAATCTTGCCGATGACCTGGTGGCAGTGACCGCAACCGGGGGAGACGAAGAAGAGCACACGGGCCTGCTGCAGGGCCAGGTCACGCAGGCTGGTTTGTTCGCCTGAACCGGCAGGTAGGGAGCGGTCCTCGTGGGGGTAGTATAGGGGCGCGAAGGGGACAGGGGTGCGGATGTACTCGCCCTCCTCATTAACTGGGGATTCCAGAGTGGGTGCGGGCTTCTCATCCTCGGTAGCAGGAACCAGCTCAGAGCGGTAAATCGCCCAGAGGGTTAGCGAGGCTAGGGCCGCACCGATCGCCCAGAGCCAACCGTTGGCGTCGAGGGCCAGGAGCATGGCCAGGGCCGAGCCGCCGGTGGTCAGGGCCCCGATAAGGGCACCGCAGGCAGCCAGCAGCAGGGCAGTATTGCGTACCAGGGTGTAGACCGAGACAGGGGCGGTTGATGCTGACCCGAAACAGTTACAGCTGGCGGTATTGCCCTGGACCACAGCCCGGGCGATAACGGCCCAGTAACCAATAAAGAGCAGCAGGGCGGCTAGAGAGGCAAGAATCTGGATAATGCCGGGGGCAAAGAAAAGGACGGCTGCCAGGGCCAGTTCTGCCCAGGGCAGGATACGAGCAATCGGCTTAACCGGCAGCCACTGGTCGAGCTTGAGATTGACGATAGCGGTAACCGTGCTGGAGGGCTCTTTGGCCTTAGCGTAACCGCTTACAGCCAGCGTCACGATAATGGTGAGCGTGCATAGCACTAGGGGAGTCATAGTCTGCTTTCATGCGAGTGAAATAAGATACTTATCTTTTTAAGGGTACGCTTCTTCAGCACGATGCAGGGGGTGTACTACGCTACGGGCCCAAGAGAAAGAAAAAACGGGCCTAACAAGGAGTGCTGGGTAGTAGTTACCGGCCGGTAACGTACCGAACGTTAAGCTTGCCCTCAACTTTTAGTCAGCGCTCGGCATCGGTGCTCTTGCTCTGACCGTCCAGCGTAAGAAGCGCTCTAGCTAATACCCTCACCGAGCACCTTTGTAGTGCCCCTTTCTGGCCCTCCGGCAGCCTTTCACTGCCGGAGGGCCAGCCGTCTTGCTTCTGGTTTCTTGAAGATCTGCGGTAGGGTGTCTGCACGGGACTAGGGGAGTACGGTATTTTTGAAGTGTGCTATTTTCTGATCAGGATATCCGCAAAGAAATTGATGCCGGGCGAATTGCCCTAGAGCCCTACGACCCGTCAATGATTCAGCCCGCCTCGGTGGACGTGCGTATTGACCGCTTTTTCAGGCTCTTTGACAACCACAAATACCCCTACATCGACCCATCCCAGGAGCAGGAGGACCTCACCCGCCTGGTAGAGGTGGCACCCGATGAGCCCTTCATTCTGCACCCTGGCGAATTCGTGCTGGGTGCAACCTACGAGAAGGTGACCCTGCCCGATAATATTGCTGCCCGACTTGAGGGCAAGTCCTCCCTGGGGCGTCTGGGCCTGCTTACCCACTCCACCGCCGGTTTTATCGACCCCGGGTTCTCGGGCCACGTGACCCTGGAACTGTCGAATATGGCGACTCTGCCGATTATGCTCTGGCCCGGCTCTAAGGTCGGCCAGCTCTGCTTCTTCCAGCTGACGAGCGCAACCGAGCACCCCTACGGATCAGGAGCCTATGGTAACCGTTACCAGGGCCAGCGCGGCCCCACCGCCTCGCGCAGCTACCTGAACTTCCATAAAACTCTTATCCCCACGGATACCCCGACCAGCTAAAGGAGCCCCATGCGCGGCCTGTTGCTTCACCCCGCAGACGTTCCGGTGCTGGTGGTCTTTGAGGATACGTCGGATCGGCTCTGGGAGGACTCCCTGCGTGCCTGGGGCTCCCTAACCCCGCAGGTTATTGACCCCCTCACGGAGGCCCATGCGGAAGACGTCCGCCTGGTCGTACTGACCCGGCGGTCAGCCGCCGACGTGGTAGCTGCCTACCCCAAGGGCCTTGAAACTACCACTATTGATAGCTCTGACGAGGGGCTTGCAGCCGAGCGCCTCACGGTGCACGTCACCATACACCTGCTCAAAGCCCATGCGGGGAACAAACATCTCTTGCACGCTGCTGTCTTAGGCGACGCTAAGAGCGGGCAAGCTGTGGGCCTGGTGGCAGCTTCTGGTACCGGTAAAACCACCGCTGCCAGTGTGCTGGGGGCTTCTTTTGCCTACCTCAGTGATGAGACGGCCGTGGTCACTATTGATGACCTGAGCATCATGCCCTACCCCAAGCCCCTTTCAGTGATCGAAGAGGAGAACGCACCTAAGGTCCAGTATGACCCAGCCCAGCGGGGGCTCAAAGTCGCTGCGCCTGACAGCACCTATACCCTCTCGCACCTGGTGATTCTTGACCGGGATAAGACCGGGCAGGCACCGGTGAGCTGGGAACGTCTTCCCCTGGACGAAGCCCTGTTTACGATTGTTTTGCAGTCGTCGGGGGTACAGCAGATGCCGCAGGGGCTGGCAGAACTGGCGGGCCTCTTGAACCGCGTGGGCGGAGCTATCAAGCTCACCTACAGCGAGATTACTGAGACTCTGCCCTTCTTCCGTGATCTGCTGACAGGGCAGCTGGACATTCCGCAGCTCGCACCAGATTTTGACTACCTGCGTGCCCCTGAACCTGCTACCGGTGGTACCAGTGGTGAAAAGCTCTACCAGCGGGCTGCCGGTACCGAGGGATTGGCTATCGGAGATAGCTTCTTACTGACGACCTCAGGGCGGCTCTCACGTATCTCTATCATCGGTTGGGATATCTGGTCTTTCTTAGAGACCCCCCGGCGTGCAGACGATATTTACGAGGCCATGGTTGAGCTCTACGGAGAGATTGCCCGCCTTGATTTCGATACGGTTCTGCGGGCCATGGTTGATGGGCAAATGCTGAAGGTAATTCGTCAGCCAGATAGCCCTGCGGAGACACCACGCCCCGATAACCGAACCTAGAGCAGCAGTAACCTACCTGGCTGTGCTGACCTGCGGGTCCTTAATCGGAATCATCAGAAGCAGGCCGGCTAGGAGCACGATAATGATGCCGACGATGCCCCAAATCTGGCTGCCCATGAGGGTGACGAAGAGGCCGAAGAGGGCGGGAGCCAGGAAGCTGGCTGCGCGGCCGGTGGTGGAATAGAGCCCGTAGATCTCACCTTCCTGGCCTTCCTCGACCAGGCGTCCTAGATAGGAGCGGGCCGCTGACTGGGCTGGTCCAACGAAGGCACACAGGATGAGGCCGCAGACCCAAAACATGGTGGTGGAGGGCCAGAGCAGCAGGGGAACTGCTGCTGCAATGAGGGCTACCAGGGAGAAGATAATGACCCGCTTAGGGCCAAAGCGGTCATCGAAGAACCCGCCCAGCATGGCCCCGGCCCCCGCCACGATATTGCCGAAAATAGCGAAGATGATCACCTGGTTGGCACTAAAGCCGAAGGAGCCTGCCGCGAGCATGCCGCCGAAGGTGAAGATACCGTTGAGGCCGTCGCGGAAAACAGCGGACGAGACCAGGAAGTAGAGGGTCGTGGGAGCCTATCGGTAGAGCCTGACGACGGTGGCGAAAAGCTTTTTGTAGGAGGCAAGAAGGCCGGTGCGGGGGGCGTCCGGACGCACCGCCTGCGGCAGAGAGCGCACCTTGAGAATCAGGGGCAGAGAGAAAGCAAGAGCCCAGGCTGCTGAGAAGAGGGCAACGGCGCGGATATTGAGGGCACTGTCCTCCGTAATGCCCAGCAGGCCGGGGGAAATGAAGCCCACCAGTACGAGAAGCAGGGCTACGATACCGCCGAAGTAGCCGGCTGCCCAGCCGGTCCCGCTCATCTTGCCGATGGTATCGCGGGTGGAGATAGTAGGCAGAATAGCGTTGTAGTTAACCACCGCAAATTCGTTGACCAGGTTACCCAGGGCCAGTAGGGCTACACCCCAGAGCAGGTAATCGGGGGAAGGGGCTACGAAGAAGCACAGGGCCATCAGGAGCACCAGGAGCAGGCTGTTGACGCTTAGCCAGAGGCCACGGCGGCCGGTGACATCTGCCCGCTGGCCCGAGAGCGGGGCGAGGAGGGCAATACAGATACCGGCGGTGGTCAGACCGGCAGAGAGGACGGCCGACCCCCGCTGTGGGCCCGTGAAACGGTCAAGTCAGGGTAAAAGTAAAGGCCGGTTCCCTTCAGTGAAGAAGGGAACCAGCCTTGGGTGAAGGTCTGTCAACTAGGTTAGACCTCAGCCTGGGAGCCGGAGTCAGCCTTTGCCTCAATCTTGTGCTGGGCGCGGGTGATGCTGACCTTGATGATGGTGCCGACCAAGCCGGTAATCAAAGACCAGAGGATGATGTCGCGCCAGCGCTCGTCGTCATCGGGGTTGTTGGCGGGGGGCTCGTTGCCGGTGATCTTGGTCCAGGTGGCGCTCAGAAGCTTGTTGGAGAGGGCCACACCGCCGAGTGAAGCGGCGGTTCCGGCGATTTTGATGAGGGGGTTCATGAGGTTCCCTTTCGGTAGCTGGTGGATGCTCTATAGAGAGCTACTGACACTAACACTATCAGTACTGTGTAAATGTGGGCAGTTGGCAGCTACGTCTGTCATAAAACTTTGTATCTTTTCTTTGCTTATCTGACCTGCCTATACTACAAAGGCGTTCAGAAGGAACGTCCGCCCACGGCGGAAACGACAGGGGAGCGCTCATACGGGCGCTGAGAGTGCACATGCAGACCCTCGAACCTGATCCGGTTAGTACCGGCGCTAGGGAGTCGAACAGAATGGCAGATGTTGTCTGCCGGTGCATGCCCCCTTTGCTGTACCACACCAAAGGAAGGCTTTATGTCTAAGAAAGCTGCGCTGACATGGCGCGTTAACGATATCGTAGTAGCCTCTGTGCTGGCTGTTGCCTGTGCTGTGCTCTTCTGGGCCTGGAATAACGGCGGCTATAACATGGCCCAAACCGCCCTGGCCCTGGCCCCCGAGTACGCCTCGCTGGTTGGCGGCACCTGGCTGATTGCGGGCGTCCTGGGCGGCTATATCATCCGCAAGCCCGGCGCTGCTCTCTATACCGAGCTGCTGGCTGCGGTGATTTCTATGCTGCTGGGCAGTAGCTACTCTGTAGCCATCATCCTTTCCGGCATTATCCAGGGCCTGGGCACCGAGCTGGTCTTCCTGCTCTTTGCCTACCGCGTCTGGAACCTGGGCACCGCCCTGTTGGCCGGTGCTTCTGCCGGTGCCTTTATGAGTATTTCTGAGCTCTTTATCTACTACGCGGGCGTCTTTGAGGGCTCCAAGGCCGTTACTTACGCGGTGTGCGGCATTATTTCCGGCACCCTGCTGGCTGGCCTGGTGTCGTGGCTTCTCACCCGCGCCCTGGCTACCACCGGTGTGCTGGACTCCCTGGCTGCCGGTCGTAACCGTAGCCGCCGGGCTAGTACCTCACCCCGTTCCCACGCCTAGAGCAGGGACAGGCGCGTGCAGGTAGAGCAGGGGGCCCGCTTTGTGGCCCGTGATTTCGGTTGGCATCACCCCGGGCGGGCCAACCCTGCCTTTTCGGGGCTGAACTTTGAGATTGCCCCGGGGCAGAAGGTGCTCCTGGTGGGCCCATCTGGCGCGGGCAAATCGACTCTGCTGCACGCCATGGCGGGCCTGCTTGTTGATGAGGACGACCAAACCCAGCTGGGCGAGCTGACCGTCAACGGGCAGGCTCCCACCGAGGCCCGCGGGGTTTGCGGGCTCATGCAGCAGGACCCCGAAAGCTCGGTGGTGCTAGCCCGGGTGGGCGATGATGTGGCCTTCGGGCCTGAGAACCTGGGGGTGCCCCGCGAGGATATCTGGGGCCGGGTGACCTGGGCCCTGGACGCTGTCGGTCTGGGTTCCTTGCCCCTTGACCGTTCCACCTCGGCTCTCTCTGGCGGGCAGAAGCAGAGGCTGGGCTTAGCCGGTATCTTGGCTATGCACCCCGGTGCCCTGCTCCTGGATGAACCCACCGCCAACCTCGACCCGGCGGGCGTGCTTGAGGTGCGCGACGCCGTCCTTGCTGCCGCCACAGCATCGGGAGCAACCCTGCTCGTGATTGAGCACCGCGTAGGAATCTGGGCTGAATACGTAGACCGCATCCTGGTACTGGACGCCCAGGGGGGAATCAGCCATGATGGGCCCCCTCAACAGGTGCTTGACCAGGCTCGCGAGCAGCTCATTGCCGGTGGGGTCTGGGTGCCCGGCTACCTGCCCCACCCACCTCGTCAGGAGCAGACTCTTGCGAGCCCTCCCAGGGCGGACGCCAGCCCCGGCCCTGGGAGGGATCGCAGGAGTCTGCTCCTTGAGGCCCGTGACCTCAGCATTACCCGCCAGCTACCAACCCGTCGTCAGCGGAAGGAACGCTCCCGCGCTATCGCCGCGGGGCAGGTGCCTTCCCTTGACCTGCGGGCCGTTGCCCAGGGAATCAACCTGACCCTAGCGGCCGGGGAGCATCTGGCCCTGCTGGGGCTCAACGGGGCCGGTAAATCGACTCTGGCCCTAACCCTAGCTGGCCTGCTCTACCCCGCAGGCGGGCAGGTTCTGGCCCATGAGGCTCTAACCGCCTCCCTGCCAGAGCGTCACCGGGTGAGCGACCCTGCGAGCTGGCCCGCTGCCGAGCTGGCCGACCGTATCGGCCTGGTCTTCCAGGAGCCGGAACAACAGTTTCTGGCCCCCACGGTGCGCGCTGAGCTGGAGTTTGGCCCCCGGCACCTGGCCCGTGTGCGCAAGGAGAAGATTGATGAAGACCGGCTGGCTGCCCGCACCGATGAGCTCCTTGCCCGCCTGCGCCTTACCCACCTGGCTGATGCCAACCCCTTTACCCTCTCGGGCGGTGAAAAACGGCGCCTATCGGTAGCCACGGCTCTTGCTACAGAACCTGCCGTGCTGGTGCTCGACGAACCTACCTTCGGGCAGGACGCTACCACCTGGGCCGAGCTCGTCACTCTCATCAAAGAATTGCTCAATCGCGGGCTCACCGTTATTTCGGTAACCCACGACATTGACTATGTCGCTGCCCTCGGCGGTACGCGCCTGACCCTGCAGAAAGCGGAACCCACCCATGGCTCTTGACCTTTTCGCACTAGGCCCTGCCCACCGTAGCCGCGCCGGAAAGCTCAACGCGGGCACCAAACTGCTGGCTACCTTCCTGCTGTCGATAGGGCTGCTGCTCATCAAAGACTGGGGTACCGCCCTGGTGGTATTTGCTCTTGAACTGGCCCTGCTCAAAGCCTGGGGCGTGCAGCCGTTCGCCCTGCTGGCCCGTTTCTGGCCCCTGCTGATTGGCACCCTGCTGACCGGCTGGTCTACCTCTCTGATCGCTGATAAAACGGGGGAGACGGTCCTACAGGTGGGCTTCATCTGGATTACCACCGACTCCCTTGCCATGGGTATCTCCCTGATGGTTCGTGGCCTGGCCCTGATCTTGCCCAGCCTCCTGCTCATTACCACCACCGACCCCACCCACCTGGGTGACTCCCTGGCGCAGACGGCTAAACTCCCGGCTCGCTTCGTCCTTGCTGCTTTGGCCGCCCTGCGCCTGCTAGGCCTCATGTTCAGCGAGTGGCACACCCTGGGGCAGGCGAGGCGGGCTCGTGGGCTGGGGTCAAGTGATTCGCTGCTGCGCCGCGTCCGCACCCTGGCCGGGCAGACCTTTGCCCTGCTGGTGCAGGCTATCCGACGGGGTACCCGGCTGGCTGTCACTATGGAAGCCCGCGGATTCGGTGCTGGGAAGCGCACCTGGGCCCGTGTTCCGGTCTACCGCAGGGCTGACCTCACCTTCCTGCTGTGCTGTCTAGCAATCCTCACCACAGGGTATGTGACATCGGGTCTTGCTGGAACCCTGACCTGGGTCTGGCAGTAAAAATATGAGCTGAAAGATTCCAAAAATCTTTGAGAAAGACCCGTGCACAGAGTTAGAGTAAAGGTGTGTACCCGGTCACCAGACCCCACGGCTGATGGCACCGGGAAAGATTTCGGGCCTCCGGTCGGAAGCCTCGAAGTACGCTCGCACCGTACGCGGTGCTCGCATCAGGTGCTCCCGCCCCGTAACCCTTAACGCCAGGTTACCGCGGGAGCATCAGCGTTAAGGGTTAGGCTTGGACGTATGACTACAACTGTTGTAATGCTCACCCAAGAAAACCCCGCTGGTGAACTGGTCGATGCCACCGCCCCCCTCATCAACATTGAAGATCAGGGGCTGACCCGCGGCGACGGGGTCTTTGAGACTATGCTGGCTGCCAACCGCCGCGTCCGGAAGTTTGAAGCCCACCTGACTCGCCTAGCCGGTTCCGCCCGCTTGCTTGATTTACCCCTTCCTGCTGAAGAAGACCTTCGCGCTGCCGTACAATTTGCCGTTGATTCTGCTGAGCAGGGACCCCAGACCGTACTGGGTGAAGAACACACCGTCAAAATCATCATCTCCCGCGGTACCGTAGAAGCTGGCCCCCACGCCTGGGTGACCGTGGCCCCGTCCTCACCCACGATTCTGCGTCAGCGCGAGCAGGGGGTGCGGGCTATGCTCCTGCCGCGCGGTCACGACCCTGCCGAAGACTCCGCCTACCCCTGGCTCCTGGCCGGAGCCAAGACCCTCTCCTACGCCATCAACATGTCGGTACTGCGCTACGTGGGCAAACACGGTGCGGATGACGCCATCTGGGTGACCGACGACCGCCGCATTCTTGAGGGGGCAACCTCCTCGGTGATTGTAGCTAAGACCGAGGGGCAGAAGAAGGTGCTCTACACCCCCGAACCGGCCCACGGCATTCTGCCCGGCACCACCCAGGGCGCTATCTTTGCGGGCGCTCGCGCCGCCGGGTGGGAGCTCGGCTACGGGCCCCTCTACCCCCAGGACCTGCTGGAGGCGGACGCCGTGTGGCTGGCGTCCTCGGTTCGCCTGCTGGCGCCGGTCACCCATCTCAACGGCACCCCCGTCGCCACCGACAAGGCGCTGACCGAGGAGCTGTTAGGCTACCTGGCCCGCGGCTAGCGCTAGGTAGGGGCTAGGGCTTGGGCCGGTCGGTTACGTAGTCGCTCTCTGCATTAGGTGTTGTGACCAAGCTGAGGCAGGCCAGGGTGGCAAAGCCCACCATGGCTAAGGCCATGGGCATGTAGGCCTGCGGCCCCGCCAGCGATACGAGCGGGGCAGCAAGGCCACCCATGAGGGATTGGACGGTGCCCATGAGGGCAGATGCTGACCCCGCAATATGGCGGGCTTCGCCCATGGCCAGGGCCGAGGCGTTGCCAAACATCAGACCCACCGATGTGGTGAAGGCAAAGAGCAGGGCCAGAGTCGGGATGAGGCTGGGCCCCAAGGCAAAGTGCAGGGTCAGCAGGGCCGATATGGTCACGATAGCAAAAGCTCCGAAGGTGAGCACCGTTCGCTGGGCAACGCGGCCAATTAGCGAGGCGTTCAGGAAAGACGCCAGCACAATCCCCATGGAGTTCAGGCCGAAAGCGTAGGTAAAGTGCACCTCTGAGAGCCCCATGACGTTCTGGAGCAGGTAGGGGGAGCCGGAAATATAGCTAAAGAGGGCACCAAAGCCCAGCACCAGTGTCAGGCTAAACCCGCGGTAGCGGCGGTTGCGAGCGACCTCGATCATGCCCGTATAGACCGAGATGAGGCTGCCGGTGCGGCGGCGCTCTACCGGGAGGGACTCCTTGATGAAGAGCATTACCAGCAGCATGGAGAGGGCAACGAGAACCGCAATCACCCTAAAAATATCGCGCCAGGTGCCGAAGGAGAGCACTAGACCGCCCAGAAGGGGCGCGATGACCGGGGCAAAGCCGTTAATCATCATCATGACGCTCATGAGCCGGGCTGTCTGTAGGCCGGTGGTTGAGTCGGTGATAACAGCACGGGAGAGCACCAGACCGATAGACCCGGTAAAGCCCATGACAAAGCGGGCGGCAATCAGCAGCTCAATGGTGGGTGCAAAGGCACAGGCTAGGGTTGCTACGGCGCAGAGAGCCACTCCGATGAGCAGAGGGACGCGCCGCCCCGTCCTATCCGAGAGGGGCCCCACAATAAACTGGCCAGCCCCCATACCTGCTAGAAAGGCGGTGAGGGTTAGCTGAACGGTGGGGGCTGTCGTGCCCAGGTCGGACGCAATCGTGGGCAGAGCCGCCAGGTACATATCGATGGCCAGGGGCCCCACAGCGGTCAGAGAAGCAAGAGCGAAAACGGCGATGAGGGGAAGGCCCGGCCCGATCTCGGGTGCGGGTGACTCGGTGGTGTGCATGTCTCTCGTCTCTGCGGCTCAGTGGTGGTGATGAGGAGGGCGGGAAAGCCCCTTGTATTCTACGCTCGCGTCTTTCGTGTGTGACAGGGAAACTCATATGACCTTGCAGTAATGAAAAGTAACCTACCGCTGAAGATAGCGGACGCCCGCCCCCGCATAGGCACTCGCGTAGGCTGCCAGCAGGTCAGCTTCTTGCTCCGCCCACATGTCCCAGTAGGGGCGGTAGGTTTCCCCGTCGCGGGCTAGGGCTCGCTGCCTGCGGTGCTCGGTATCAAGCTCTACGAAAACCCCCACATCGTGGGCACCGGTGAGAGCCCCAACTCCTTCGGCGATCAGCACCCCGCCTGCCGCCTGCTGGGCAGCGGTAAAAAGGTACGGGCCGGTTGCCTGCGAGCTCACCCAGTCCCAGCCAAACCAGCGCGGGGCAGTGTCGGGGGAGCTGGCGCGTCCGCTCACTACCGCCTCTGCCAGCTGCTGCCAGACCAGCGCCGCCTGTGCCAGGCCGCTCCAGCCCTGGTAGAGATCTTCAAGGTGGAAGACCTCCGCAGCCAGCCCCCGCCCCCGCAAACAGGCAGCCAGGTCACCGGCCAGAGTGGTCTTCCCCGACCCGCTGCGTCCATCAACCGCCACGAGCAGGGGGCGCTCGCCCTCCTTGCGGCCTCGGGCTTGCTCGATGAGATCGCACAGGGGCTCTAGTTCCCTATAGTCTGGCACCTTGGTCGGCTCCTTTTCAGCCTGTCAACTTCTCTGCCCTCAGGCTACCGCACGGCAGCCGCCCACTAGGTCATAATGAGAAACAGGCCAACTGGCCCCAAGCCAGCACTCCGGGGGAATACATGAGCACCGACCTTACCCAGGGCCAAGTCTTACCTAACGCCAGCCACCAGGCCCTGCTCGCCACTACCTGGGCAAAGAAACCCTGGGCGATGCCTACCTACCGGCTGAAATCTTCGAGCGCATCCACACATACCCCCTCAACCTCACCGGTCTGCCCGGCCTCCCTCGTCATCAACTGGCAACGCGAAACCGAAAAATTCACCGCAATTCCCACCCACCTGGCCCACGGGGACGCCCGCGACGCTGCCCTCGCCGCATGGAAAGCCGACGGCGGCCTGCTGATTACCACCTACGACGGAGCTCGCCTCTACGCTGACGCCACCTGGCGCGCCGACGCCGTCATCCTCACCGAACCCCAGTTCAAACCCACCATCGAAGCCCAGGCCATCGCCCGCGCCCACCCATGGGCCAAACCCACACCGTCGACGTTTACCGCCTGCTCGGCGCCAACACCGTCGATGAACGCATGATTGAGCTACTGGGCATCAAATCCCAGCTCTTTGACGAATACGCCCGCCTTTCAGCCAGCAAGGACGCCGCCGCGCCTGTAGCCGACAGTGAGGGGACGGCTGAGGATTAGGGGATAGGATGAAAAGCGCACAGGGTTCGCGCTCGCTGCCGACCCTCTTGTCTGGTTCGCTAGCGCTCACAAGACAATTCACGCCAGCCCCGAGCCAGCAGCTTCGCTGCGAACCCTGCGCGCCTTGGTCCGTTACGCGTTCCCGCGGACCTCGATATGCTCGATGACTCCGGGCACAGCGTCCCGAATCATCTGGAAAGTCTCGTAGAAGTCGCTCATATCGCCGTACCAGGGGTCGTAGATGCCCAGCTGGTCCAGGGGCTGGTCTGCGACCGCCGGGTCGAACTCGCGCATGAGCCGAACCTTGGCTGCCGCCTCGTCGTTAGGGGCCATACGCTTGAGGGCCCGGTAGTGGTTGGTGTCCATGGCCAAGAGTAGGTCGTAGCGGCCAAAATCGGTGCGGGTGAACTGCTGGGCCCGGTGGGAGCCGGTATTGATATTGAGCTCATCGAGCACTTTCTTGGCCCGGCGGTCGATGGGGTTGCCCTCCTCTTCGTTGGAAATGCCGCTGGAAGCGACCTCTACGGTGATCCTTGCCTGGGCGGCAGCCTGCTTGATCAGGTACTCGCCCATGGGGGAGCGGCAGATGTTTCCGGTGCATACAGTCATAATTCGATACATGCTCACCATGTTCCCACGGAGAACTCGGCAAAAGCTGGGCGGGCATGCACTGAATCTGAATAAACTGAATCTGAATAAAAAGTATAAAAAGTTCGCTCTGAGGCGGAAAAATAAGGGCAACCTGTGTATAGTCTTACAGGTACACACACTTGATGGTGACTCTGAGGTAAAAAGGCTTACCTGGTTCATACAGCAGTGAACTGTAAAGAGTTGCACCAGACACTCAGTTTCTTGAGTTCTTTCGAGATGACAAAAGCCCCGCAGGCCACACACCTGCGGGGCTTTTGCGTACTGCCTATAATGGGTGACATGAGTATCAGCACAACGGTCAACAACGACTGCCATGAGGAACAGACTTCTAAACCTCGCCGCAGCAGAGGTAACCGTCTAGCTCTTGCCACTCTGCCGCTCATTTTCATTCTTGCACCTTGGATTCTAGCGTTGACTGCGCCTGAGCAAGTGGTGATTACTTCGATTCTGGTTGGCACCCCACTCGTTCTTGCAATTCTTGCTGCCTACGATGCGGCAACCTACCGACCTAATCTCACTTTCGGCCTGTTGGCCGCAGCTTGTATGTGGCTGGCATCTAGGCTTTTTTATCCGGACGGAGCAGGCTGGTATGTTTGGGCGGTAATGATCATCTATATCGTGTCAGTCAGCCCCTGGCACAAAAAATTTGCGGACGAGTGGGGCACAAGTTCCGAGGGCGAAGAAGATGCCGGGGGAGAGGGCTAATGCTCCGCTGGGAACTGCACCACCCTGTGGCAGGGCACCTGCTTCTGGAGCGCGGATCTGATGCCGAGTTCATCGAGATTGACCCGGACTGGCCTATCAAAAAACCAGACGAGAAGTCACTCCACGCCTTTAACGAGTCTCCGGTAGGGGCAAAGATCCGTGAACGTATCGCCGAACGCATCGACCGGCCTAAGCAACGGGTACGGGTGCTCGTAGACGGTGAAGTAGTAGGCCGGTACGACCATACTCCTACCAGCATTGCGCTCAAGAAGAACCTTCTAAACGGAAAGTTCTCCCGGGCTAAGACCGCTGTTCCCACAGACCCCCAGCTTAAACTCACCACAAACTTTCTGGATGAGCTGCTGGTCGTGGCCTACAAACATGGGACAGATAAGGAATATGTTGAGCTTGACGTGCCAGCTGGTAGCCGGTCAGAAGCCTACCGCGAGACGCTTGAAAGAAGTCCTTCTCGACGGTTTGTGTTGCCCTTGCTGTTCGGTTTGGGCCGTTCCGCCTGGTTTCTCGCCATGCTGGTGCTTATGCCTGCGCTGGGTAGGGTAGTGCAGTGGCTAGTCGAACGTCTTCCCGATATAAATGCGCCCCAGGTAGCCCTGCCTGTTCCAGAATTTACTCTTTCCCTCCCCGCCCCACCCCAGATAAGTCTGCCCGTTCCTTCCTGGCGCGTCCCCTGGCCTACTATTACTCCACCGGACTGGCTTATTTTTCTCATGGAATACTCCAAAGCCTGGGTCCCTCTCGTTATCGGAATAGTTGCTGCAATTCTGGCTGTACGAAATGGGAAAAAATCTAAGCGTAGGAGGGCCGAGCTCGAAACTAACAGCAAAGAAGCCCAGAGATAGCACAGGGAAAACGTAAAACGTAAACACCGCACGAAATATAACCAAGCTGACCATTATCACCGGTAAAGTTATCTAGCACACACTATATGTGCGAAGGATGTGATTCCCTATGTCTCAGCCGCCCGCTGACCCTAAAAAGAAAAATATGGGTCTGATTGTTGGGGGAATGCTGGCTATCGGTATTGCCATAGCTATCTTGTCGGGGCTTTTGATCTTCGGCGGCTAGAGAGCACCTTCTGTAGGTTCTAGAACGTAGTGCGTTGCCCCTTGGCTGCACCGGGGCTCAACACCACCTTGCCGAGTTGGCACCTCCTTGTTGCGGGGTGCCGACTTTTTATGTTCACTTTCAGGCTTTTAAAAGGTGCGGACGCCGCTGCCCGCCTTGCCCTGTAAAGGCGGGGCGGGCGTCCGTCCGCTCCCCACAAGCCTAAACTCTGCTTGCGCAAAAAAGTTGAGTCTTTTTGGCTCAACTCTGTTGACTTCTGCTCAAAACATGGCAAACTAGATACCAAGACAAACGAATTGAGCCTTCAAGACTCAACTTGTTTGAAAGATGTACAGATAACCAAACCATAAGGAGTAAACATGTCACGTGCAGTAGGTATTGACCTCGGTACTACCAACTCAGTTGTATCAGTTCTCGAAGGTGGCGAGCCCACCGTTATCGCCAACGCAGAAGGCGCCCGCACCACCCCCTCCGTCGTAGCTTTCTCAAAGGACGGCGAAGTTCTGGTTGGCGACGTCGCCAAGCGTCAGGCAGTTACCAACGTTGACCGCACCATCGCTTCCGTCAAGCGCCACATGGGCACCAACTGGACCACCGACATCGACGGCAAGAAGTACACCGCCCAGGAAATCTCAGCCCGCACCCTCATGAAGCTCAAGGGCGACGCTGAAGCCTACCTGAACGACAAGGTCACCGACGCCGTCATCACCGTGCCCGCCTACTTCAACGACGCCGAGCGTCAGGCCACCAAGGAAGCCGGCGAAATCGCGGGCCTCAACGTCCTGCGTATCGTCAACGAGCCCACCGCAGCAGCCCTGGCCTACGGCCTCGACAAGGGTAACGAAGACGAACTGATCCTGGTCTTCGACCTCGGCGGCGGTACCTTCGACGTCTCCCTGCTTGAAGTTGGCAAGGACGAAGACGGCTTCTCCACCATCCAGGTACGCGCAACCTCCGGCGACAACCGCCTGGGTGGCGACGACTGGGACCAGCGCATCGTCGACTGGCTGCTGGAGCAGGTCAAATCCAAGACCGGCGCCGACCTCTCTAAGGACAAGATTGCCCTGCAGCGTCTGCGTGAAGCCGCAGAACAGGCCAAGAAGGAACTGTCCTCAGCAACCTCCACCAACATCTCCCTGCAGTACCTGTCCGTTACCCCCGAGGGCCCCATCCACCTGGATGAAAAGCTGACCCGCGCCAAGTTCCAGGACATGACCGCAGACCTGATTGAGCGCACCAAGAAGCCCTTCAACGACGTCATCGCTGAAGCAGGCGTCAAGGTTTCAGACATTGCCCACATCGTGCTGGTCGGTGGCTCAACCCGTATGCCCGCCGTCACCGAGGTCGTCAAGGAACTCTCCGGTGGTCGCGAGCCCAACAAGGGCGTCAACCCCGATGAGGTCGTCGCCATGGGTGCAGCCCTGCAGGCAGGCGTGCTGAAGGGTGAGCGCAAGGACGTCCTGCTCATCGACGTCACCCCCCTCTCCCTCGGTATCGAGACCAAGGGCGGCGTGATGACCAAGCTGATCGAGCGCAACACCGCGATCCCCACCAAGCGTTCCGAAACCTTCACCACCGCTGAAGACAACCAGCCCTCAGTATCGATCCAGGTCTTCCAGGGCGAGCGTGAGTTTACCCGCGACAACAAGAACCTGGGCACCTTCGAACTGACCGGCATCGCACCCGCCCCCCGCGGCGTCCCCCAGATCGAAGTTACCTTCGACATCGACGCCAACGGCATCGTGCACGTCTCAGCTAAGGACAAGGGCACCGGCACTGAGCAGTCCATGACCATCACCGGCGGTACTTCTCTCTCCAAGGAAGACATCGACCGCATGGTCAAGGACGCTGAGGCTCACGCCGAGCAGGACAAGGCCCGCCGCGAGGCAGCCGAGACCCGCAACGCTGCTGAGAACACCGCCTACTCCATCGAGAAGCTCATCAAGGACAACGACGAGAAGCTACCCGAGGACGTCAAGACCGAGGTTCAGGCCGATGTTGACGCCCTGAAGGCTGCCCTTGAAGGTGAAGACGATGACGCCGTCAAGGCCGCTTTCGAGAAGCTGCAGGCATCTCAGACCAAGCTGGGCGAGGCTCTCTACGCCCAGGCTCAGGCAGATGCAGCAGCCGGTGAAGGTGCCAAGGCTGAGGACGACGACGTCGTTGATGCTGAAGTAATCGATGAAGAAGACGAGAAGAAGAACTAATCATGGCTGAGAACACCAACGAGCCCGTAGACGACCAGCCCGAGGGCACCGACCCTCTGGAGGAAGCCTTTGCAGCCCCGGCTGCTGAAGGCCACCCCGAGCCCGAAGGTGTAGCTGCTGAAGCTGCGGCAGATGAGGAATCTGCCGCAGCCGAGGCTGGCGAAAGTGCAGAGGCAGCTGAGAGCGCTGACGCGGCCCTGGCCGCCGAACGTCTTGAAGATCTGCGCCGCCTTCAGGCCGAGTTCACCAACTACAAGAACCGCACCATCAAGGAAAAAGACCAGCTGCGCGACTTCGTCATCGCCGACCTGGTTGCCGCCCTGCTGCCTGTCATCGACGATATCGATGCCGCCCGCAAGCACGGCGACCTTGAAGAAGGCCCCTTCGCCGCGATTGCCAATAAGCTCGAAGAGACCCTGACCAAGCAGGGCCTGGAGCGATTCGGCGAGGTTGGCGAACCCTTCAACCCCCAGGTTCACGAGGCTGTGCTGCAGCAGCCCACCAGCGAGGTTGAGCCCGACTCAGTCTCGATGGTTCTACGCAACGGTTACAAGGTGAAGGACCGCGTGGTCCGCACCGCCCAGGTAGCCGTAGCGGTAGCAGAATAACGGACGCGGGCGGGCACCCGGCCTGATACGTCAGGCTGGGTGCCCGCCCCTTCTATCCCCTAAAAGACACAAGATCTACCTCGGAAGGAGAGGCATATGGCGAGCGAAAACTGGCTCCATCAAGATTTTTATAAGGTACTAGGCGTAGCCGAGGATTCCTCCGAGGCAGATATCAAGAAGGCCTACCGCAAGCTGGCCCGCAAGTACCACCCCGACCAGAACCCCGGCGACGAGGCTGCTGAAAAGAAGTTCAAGGAGGTCTCAGAGGCCTACGACGTGCTCTCAGACCCCAAGCAGAAGGAAGAATACGACCAGATCCGCAAGTACGGTGCTGCCGGCTTCGGCGGTGCTGGCGGCGGCTTCCCTGGTGGGTTCCCCGGCGGCGGCAACTTCAGCTACTCCACCAGCGGTGGCGCTGGCGGCATCAACATTGAAGACCTGCTGGGCGGCATGTTCGGTGGCGGTGCTGGCTTTGGCGGGGCCGGACGCTCCGCCGGGGGGTTCCCTGGCGGTGCGGGTGGCTTCCCCGGCGGTGGCTTCTCAGCTCCCAAGGGTGAGGACGCCACCACCAGCGCCCGCATCACCATCCAGCAGGCCTACGACGGCGCTGAGGTTTCGGTCTTCCGCCCCGGTGGCTCCCAGACCCAGGTTCGCCTGCCGCGCGGCGTCAAGGACGGCCAGAAAATCCGTGCCCGAGGCAAGGGACACCCCGGTGCCGGTGGGGCAGGGGACTTGATCGTCACCGTCCGCGTAGATTCTCACCCCGTCTTTGACCGCGAGGGCGATAACCTGCTCGTGCGCGTGCCCGTCACCCTGGAAGAAGCCGTTAAGGGCGGCGTCATTGAAGCCCCCACCCTCGACGGTGGGAGCGTCAAACTCCGCCTGGCAGCCGGTTCACCGGCCGGGCGTAAGCTGCGTGCTAAGGGTCGCGGCTTCGTAACCAAGAAGGGCACCGGCGATATGCTGGTTATCCCTGAGTTGCAGCTGCCCACCAGCCTCACACCTGAAGCTGAGGCAGCTCTCGACGCCTTCTTCGCGGTTGCGCCCCAGGCCAACCCCCGTGAGGACCTGCTGAGGAAAGCTGGTGACTAAGAATGGCTCTCGAATCTGACCGCCCGGTCTTTGTTATCTCCGTGGCGGCTGAACTGGCAGGTATGCACCCGCAGACCCTGCGCCAGTATGACCGCCTGGGGCTGGTGCAGCCCCAGCGAGCCCCGGGGCGGGCCCGCCGCTACTCCGAACGCGACGTGCAGAAACTCCAGGAGATTCAGGAGCTCTCCCAGTCTGGCGTCTCCCTTGAGGGTATTAAGCGCATCATGCAGCTTGAGAACCAGGTGGAGGCCCTGCGGGCCCGCATGACCGAGCTGCAGGCTGAAAATGAGGCCCTGCGCGATCGTCTGCAGGAGAACTCTCGCATCTTTGCTGCCGGAACCTCAGGTGGGGCTGTGCACCTGGCCCGGGGTAAGCGTCCTGCTGCCCGCCAGACCTCCCAGGCCGTGGTGCTCTACCGGCCGCGCTAACCCCGACCCTAGGTCTTGACTGTAACGATGGTTGCCATCAGCGCGAAAGAGGTTCGCGCAGATGGCAACCATATTTAAAGCACGGGCTAACCACAGCGCCATAAAAAACTTTCGGAATAAAGTAATGTAGGCTGGTGTTGAACCTTGTGTAAACAATCAGCACAGCACCGAAAGGTAAACGCAATGACCGACATTAATACAGCTCCCGACCTACGCCCAGGTCTGCCCAGCGTCGATGACACCGCCTTCCAGATGGGGCTAGACACCTTCGGCGACACCACCGCCGACCTGGCAGGCAACCGCCTGCACCACGCCCAGGTGATTCGCAACGTCCTTGAGCAGGGCCAGCTGGCCGACCGCGTTGGTGTCGACTTCTTCGGCATCGGCGAGCACCACCGTCCTGACTTCGCCGTCAGTGCCCCCGACACCATCCTGGCGGGCCTGGCAACCTCCACTGAGCGCATCCACCTGGGCTCGGCTGTTACCGTCCTCTCCTCCGACGACCCTATCCGCGTCTACCAGCGCTTCGCCACCATCAACGCCCTCAGCAACGGCCGCGCTGAGGCCGTGCTGGGCCGCGGCTCCTTCACCGAGTCCTTCCCCCTCTTCGGCTACAAGCTCGAAGACTACAACTCCCTCTTTTCAGAGAAGTTCGACCTCTTCACCAAAATCATCACCCAGGAGCCCCTCAACTGGAACCCCGGCAACCGCCCGCCCCTGGTCAACCAGGAGATTTACCCCAAGACCGAAGGTATTCTCAAGCACTGGCTGGCCGTTGGTGGCAGCCCTGAATCTGTTGCCCGCGCTGCCCAGTACAAGACTCCGCTGATGCTCGCTATCATTGGCGGCCCGGCTGAACGCTTCAAGCCCTACACCGACCTCTACCGTCGAGCCAACGAACAGCTGGGCAACGGAACCCTGCCCATCGCTGTGCACTCACCCGGCCACATCGCCGAGACGGACGAAGAAGCCCGCAACCAGCTGCGCGAGCACTGGATTGCCGGTCGCAACAAGATCGGTGCTGAACGCGGCTGGGGCCCGGCGGGGGAGCGCGAATTTGAGCACGAAATTGAACACGGCGCCCTGTACGTCGGTTCGCCCGAAACCGTCGCGCAGAAGATTGCTGACACTGCAAAGAAACTGGGGATTAACCGTTTTGATCTCAAGTTCTCTAACGGTGCACTGGCTCATGAGCACTCCATGAACTCGATTGAACTCTACGGTACCAAGGTGCTGCCGCGCGTGCGTGAACTGATGGCAGAGGCACAGTAAGGGCGCCTCCAGTAAGGTGTAGAGAATACCGGCTAGTCAGCAGGTACACAGGGTAAGACGATATAGGTCTTCCTGTCCTTGACTCGCTATAGTTGAATGGCGCCCCACCGCAGTGCACACGCTTGCGGCGGGGCGTCCTTATTCATCACGCAGCTGCGGTGCCCCCTCACCCGCAGCGACCTGTATCAAGGACACCACATGACCTTTCAAGACGTCTTGAGCGCCATCAGCTCCCTCATCTGGGGCCCTTTTGTGCTCATACCGCTGCTTCTTGGCACCGGTATCTACCTGACGGTGCGGCTGGGCTTTATCCAGCTCACCAAACTGCTGGTCGCCAACCGGCTGGCCTTCCTCGAACGTAAGGACGATGGCGCCCCCGGCGGCGACATCTCCCAATTTCAGTCCCTGACCACCGCCCTGGCAGCTACCGTGGGTACCGGTAACATCGTGGGCGTTGCCACTGCGATTTCTATCGGCGGCCCCGGCGCCCTCTTCTGGATGTGGTTTAGCGCCCTCTTCGGTATGGCCTCCAAGTACTCCGAAGCCTTCCTGGGCGTCCGCTACCGCACCACTGACGCCAAGGGTGAAGTGTCTGGCGGCCCCCAGTACTACCTCCAGCGCGGTATTAAAGGCCCCCTAGGTCAGTTCCTAGCCCTCTTCTTCGCGGTAGCTGCCGTGCTAGCGTCCTTCGGTATCGGCAATACCGCCCAGGGTAACTCCATCGCCCACAATCTCGAAGACACCTTCCACCTGCCCACCGGCCTGACCGGCATTGTCCTGGCCATCATCACCCTCTTTGTGCTGATGGGCGGTATTAAGTCCATCGGCAAGGTAACTGCCGGGTTCGTTCCGATTATGATCCTCTTCTATGTGGGCGGGGCCCTCTATATTCTGGGTGTGCACGCCGCTGATCTGCCCGCGGCCTTCGGCCAGATTTTTGCGGACGCCTTTACCGGCTCATCCGCTGTCGGCGGCTTCGTGGGTTCTACCCTCATGTACGCAGTGCAGTACGGCGTGGCCCGCGGTATTTTCTCCAACGAATCAGGCATGGGCTCTGCTGCCATTGCGGCAGCCGCTGCCCAGACCACCCACCCGGTGCGTCAGGGCCTGGTGTCAATGACCCAGACCTTCATCGATACCATGATCGTGGTGAGCTGTACCGGGCTGGTGCTGGTCGTGACAGGCGTATGGCAGGCAACCGACTCCACCGGCGAACAAATATCAGCCTCCGTGATGACCAGCCAAGCTTTCGCCTCTGTGATTGGGCCCGCCGGTAGCTGGATTGTAACTATCGGTCTGGTGCTCTTTGCCTACTCCACCATTCTGGGCTGGGCCTACTACGGCGAACGCAACATCGAAAGGCTTTTTGGTCGCCGCGGTGTTACCCCCTACCGCCTTTTCTTCGCGGTGATTGTCTACTTCGGTTGCACCATGGAACTGACTGCGGCCTGGACCTTCTCAGATATCGCCAACGGGCTCATGGCTATTCCCAACCTGATTGGCCTGCTCCTTATGTCTGGGCTGATTGTTCGAGAGACCAGGTACTACCTGGCCAACGACCCCAAGCTCACCGCATCTAAGGCCGAGATTGACGCCTTTATGCAGGGGCACCCTGGAGCGATTGACTCCTACGAGAAAACGGGGCAGTAAGAAGATCCTCTGCCTATAAAAGAGGCGGGTACCTGCAGCACCTATGTGCGCGGGTACCCGCCTGCTTTATATAGCTAACGGATTATTATCGACGAATGTAGGTCAGGTCGTGGGCCCGGCGGCCCGCCTCGCCTGCCTTGCGCTCGAAACTGGTGACCACGCGTCCGTCCCAGCGGGGCGCCCAGCCGCCCACCGGGTCGTCCTCTGTGGTGTTCTCACCGGCGTGGGCGTTGGTGAAGTCGGGGTGGGCATCGAGCACCTCACGCATGACCAGGGCATATTCCTCCCAGTCGGTGGCTAGACGCCAGATACCACCGGGCTTAAGAACTCGGGCTACCTTATCTGCAAAGGAGGGGGAAACCAGACGACGCTTGTGGTGGCGGGCCTTGTGCCAGGGGTCGGGGAAGAAGACCCAGAGCTCATCAACAGAAGACTCATCGAGCAGGTTATCGAGCAGCTCGGGGGCGTTGGCCTGGGCGACGCGCACATTCTCAACTCCGGCCTGACCCATCTTCAGTAGAAGATCAGCAATACCGGGGGTGTAGACCTCAACGGCCAGGAAGTTAGCCTCGGGTACCTGGGAGGCGCGATTGACGATGGCCTCGCCCAGGCCGGAGCCGATTTCAACAACGAGAGGGGCGTCGGTGCGTCCGTACAGGGCCTGCTGGTCAAAGACCGCGCCCTCAGCGACCGAGGTGTCACCGATGTTACGGGGCAGGTCAAGCACATGGGTAGGGGCGTAGGTATCCCAGGCCTTCTGACGGCGGGCGGTCAGGCGGTCGCCGCGGCGGACGAACGAGTAGGGCTGACGGTGGAACTGCTCGGGGACGGGGGCGGTCAGGTCCTCACCTGCCGCTGCACGCTCGGCCTTAGCCGCCAGGTCCTGCTTCTGTTTATTGGTTTCCATAACTCTCCTTGCGAGGTTGAAACAGATAAACCGGCGCGCACGGAAACGCTAAGTGCCACCGGTAGAGATACACTATTATAAATCTTTACCGTTTGCTAAAAGAATAGTGCAGGGACGTATGCAAAAGTGAGGTACCAGCTGAAGCTGGTACCTCACTTATACGACTAAATCCTATGACTTTAGATTAGAAGTAGATAGCAAAGCCCTTGACTGTCCCCATGAGTTCCATATTGTCGTCATAGTCGCCTTCCATCTCATCCAGCACAGTGACGGCTACAAAGAGTTCGTAGTCAACGTTGGCGAAGGGGTAGGTGACGTAGTAGCGCAGGGGAATTTCTACCGATTCACCGGGCTGCAGGGTACCTGCGTAGGTCCAGGTGTAGGTAGGGCCGTTGGGGGTACCCTGGCCGGTGTAGTTGAAGGTGACCAGCGGGTTGGTTGAGTTAACCTGGGTGCCGATGGCAGCTGCTGAGGCTGTATTGCTTCTTATGTCCTTCATCTGGGTCAGCAGGGTACCGCTGGGGGTAACCGCCGGAACAGAACCGACGTTGGTAATAGTCATGGTCTGGGGCAGGGAACCCTGACCGTAGGCGGTTGTACCAGTGGTTCCTCGATAAATCGAGGTGTCATAGACCGGGGAGAAGGAAGACCAATCAACGTTGGGCTGGCCTAGCTCAATTGCTAGGTCCGTTAGGTTTGAGGTAGAGCTACTTACCGCGTAAGCAGGGATAGCGGTGGTACCCAGGATGGCGGGAGCCGCCCAGGCACCTGCCTTCAGTAGGGTGCGTCGTTTGGGAGTGTGCGTAGTCATTGTGTGTGCTTTCTGTGTTTAGGCGAAACGGCCGGCTGCCAGCAGACGGTCCATGTTGCGTTCTGCGATAGCAGTAATGGTTACGAAGGGGTTAACACCAATCTTGCCAGGAATCAGAGAGCCATCCATAACAAAGAGACCGGGAACACCCTTGACTTCACCGTTGAGGTCGGTGGTTTCGCCGATAACGGCACCGCCGAGGGGGTGGTAGGTGAAGTAGTCGGCGAAGGTCTTGCCGCCCTGGAAGAGGCCGGTGTTGTAGGAGGTGCCGGGGTTGGCTGTGTTGATCTTGTCCATGAAGGCCTTAGCAGCTGCAACACCGGGGGCTGCTTTGGTGGCGTCCCAGTCTAGGTCGATGTTGCGGGTGTTGGGGTTCCAAGTGAATTTGCCGAAGTTGGGGTTGTTGGTGATGGCCAGGTAGAGGCCGATACGGAGGTCTACACCGGCGGGGAAGGGGGCCAGTTCGGCGAAGACGGAGTTGGTGGAGTTATCCCAGTTGGTGATACCCATGGCGGGGATGCCGGACTGGTAGGCGCCGGTGGCGGTGTTCATGTTGCGGGCTACCATGATGTTGCCGTTGGGGCCCCAGGAGCTACCCAGGGTGGAGGGCAGGTTCTTGATGGTGCCGGTGCCCTGGGCGCGGAGGAGTAGGCGGTTGGTGCCGACGGAGCCGGCAGCCATGACTACCCGGTCGTAGGTGCGGGAGGTGACGCTGAGGACCTTGCCGCTGAAGTCGATGGTGCGCAGAATTAGGTTGAAGCTACCGTCGGACCGCTGGGAGATAGAGGTAACCTCAGTCATGGTGGTCAGGTTGACCTTGCCGGTGGCGAAGGCCTTGGCCAGGATGGTCTTGGGCAGGGACTTCTTGCCGTGGTCGTTACCGAAGATGACCTGGCCGCCGAGGGCAGACTTGGCGACTCGCTCGAAGTTTTCCTGGCGCATATAGTTCCAGTCGTAGATGTTGGGGACGAAGCGATGCTGGAAACCGGCTTTCTTGGCCTGGGAGGCCCCTATACGGGAGAAATAGTACCACTTAGAGGTACCAACGATGTCGCTGGGGGGTGCGGCAACACCCAGATTGGTATTGGCTCGGGGGAAGTAGGTGGAGTACATCTCTGCGGCGTCTACCATGGGCATGACCTGCTCAAAGTAGGAGCGCTCGGGGGTGACGGCCATACCGCCGTTGGCTAGGGAGCCACCGCCAACGCCCTTACCGACATAGACCTTCATGTTGGCGAAACGCTCAACACCCAGGACGCCGGCGCCGGGGGTGATGCTGCGGTTGACGAAGTCGAAGCCTGCGATGTTGGATAGAGGCATGTCGGTGCGGTTTTCAAACCACATAGAGCGGCTGGTGGGGGCGGTCATCTGGTCGAAGACGTAGCCGTCGGACTGGGGGGCCATGTCGCCCCAGTCTGCACCCATCTCAATCATATCGACGGTGTAGCCCTTTTCGGTCAGGGCACGGGCGGCAACAGCGCCACCGTAGCCGGAGCCAATGATGGCGATGCGCTTCTGGCCGTTAGCATGGGCGGTGCTGGTGCTTGCGGCGGTCAGGGCGGAGGCAGCAGAAGCGGCTGCGGTCAGCTTTAGGGCTGAGCGACGGTTTGGGGTAAATGACATGGGCGTGTCCTCTTCTAAGTATAGGTGCAAAACCGAGTGGGTGGTCCTCGTAAGCCTTGGGGGAGACCGCGAGAGCTTTGTGGGCTATTTCGTGAGTATTCTGCGGAATATTTTCAGAATGCGAAAATTCCTGTCCCCACTTTAGCGGTATTTTGGGTGCGCTTACGTCGCAGTCTGTGGGATGGGTGGTGTCTTTTGTGCCCTGCTGTGCTGGGAAACCTGCTAAGAGTGGCTGTTGGGGTGTGAGGTTGACTCTTTGGGGAAGGTGCTGCTGGTGAGGGAGGCTCCATCTTTTAGTTGTTGGGACGGAACAATGCTCGATGAATCAAGGGAAATTTAAAAAGACAGTCTTTGGGCGTGCGGCTTTTCGCGCTTATTTTTAAAACCCATCTGTGCTACTTCATGAGCCAAACTTGTGTGATGGATACGAAAAATTATTTTGAGCTGCTGGCCGAGTCATCGATGGCTCGCGGGTCGGTGGGGGTCCCAAAGGTGGGCTTTGCCTGCTGAATGATGGGCATAGACCCGGTTTGTAGGGGGATACTGCCGGTGTTGACCTCTTTGAGGGTGACGTCGTAGACCTGGGGATGGGAGCTCTGGGCTGCCTCATCGGCAATCATTTTTTCGGTAATAACTTTGAGGCTGGTGGTATCGGGGTGTTCTAGAACCGGGTTCTTCTGGGAGAGGTCAACTTCGTGGTCGATTTGGGCGTCCAGGCCGCCGAGGTGGCCGTACATGAAGCTGTCGATGTTGTCGACCGTTGCTTCAAAGTTGGGGTCGTGGGTGAGGTATTTCTTGGTTTCGCGGGCTACAAGACCAGAGAGCAGTAATAGGCCGATGAGGTTGGGGATGGCCATCAGGCCGTTCATGATATCTGAGAAGGTAAAGACCAGGGTAAGCGGGGCAAGAGCGCCTAGGCCGCAGACAAGAGCAAAAATCATGCGATAGCTGACGATAGCCTTGGCTCCCCCGCCGAGTGACTCTAGGGCGCGTTCGCCGTAGTAGGACCAGCCGAGCACAGTGGAGTAGCCCAGAAGCACCAGGCAGAAGGTGACGACGTAGCCGCCCCAATCACCGGGTAGGCCGGTGGCAAAGGCAATCGAGGTTGATGTGGCCGGGTCGTCGCCCCGCCAGGCGCCCGTTGTGAGCAGAATAAAGCCCGTCATTGAAATCACCACGATGGTGTCAACAAAGGTTTGGGTCATGGACGCTAGCCCCTGGCGGACGGGGTGGGAGGTGGTTGCCACCGCTGCGGGGATAGCTGCGGTACCCATACCCGACTCGTTGGAGAATAACGAGCGTTGGGCGCCGACCTGCAGGGCAAAAATCATTCCGGCGCCGACGGCTCCACCTAGGGCACCCTCGCCGGTAAAGGCGCCTCGCATAATCATGGCAAAGACCTCTGGGAGCATGTGGGCGTTGATGGCCACAATATAGGCCCCAAATCCCAGATAGAGCAGAATCATGAGGGGCACGCAAAGGGCTGTGACCTTTGAGACAGTTTTGATGCCGCCGAGTAGGGCTGCCGCTGTTCCTAGTGCAAGGACGCCCGCGGTAAGGTAGGGCGGAATGTTGAAGGAGTGCTCTAAGTTGGCTGAGATGGCGTTTGCCTGGGTCATGTTCCCGATGCCGAAGCAGGCGAAGACGCAGCAGATGGCAAACATGGTGGCAAGGAATTTTCCGAAGCGGTTGGGGATGCCTCGCTGGAGGTAGGCCTGGGGGCCTCCGGTGAGTTCGCCCATCTTGTCTCGGTGACGGAAGCGGACGCCGAGGAAGCATTCGGCGTATTTTGAGGCCATGCCGAAAATGGCGGTAACCCACATCCAGAAGAGAGCTCCGGGGCCGCCGATGCTGAGGGAGAGGGCTACGCCAACGATGTTGCCGGTGCCTACGGTAGCACCGAGGGAGGTGCTCATTGCCTGGAAGGAGGATATTTCGCCCTTGGCTCCTTCTTGTCGGGAGCGCCGCCCGAACTGCAGGCTCATGGCCTTGGTGAAGAGTCTCAGTTGAATGAGGCCTAGCCTGACGGTGAGGAAGATACCGGTGCCAATTAGCAGGGGTAGGAGGAGGAAGGGGCCCCAGATGAAGCTGCTGGCTGTGTCGAGTGCTTCTTGCAGGGGGCCCACGGGTCTATCCTTTTCCTTCTCTGTGGTCTAACTTTCGTTAATTTATCACACAGCTGATAATGAGCTTGCTTCCTGTTGGTTTATTAAGGATAGAAAACCGCCCCGCTCCTGGAAGGAGTGGGGCGGCGAAGTTAATAGAGGAGCTGAGGGCTACTTCTTCTTGTCAGAGAAGAGAAGGGCCAGGCCTGCGCCGAGCAGGACAACGTCCTTTGCCATGGAGGTGCCTTCCTGGGTGGGGCGAATGCCGTCCTTTTCAGTCATGGAGTCAATGCCGAAGTACATGCTTAGTAGGCCACCTGAGAAAGCGGTCAGGCCCAGACCTGCCAGCTTGGGGGAAACGAAAGGGGTCAGCAGGGCTGCACCCAGGGCGGTTTCACTGACGGCAAGGGCCTTGCCGAACTGCTTGTCGGAGAGCTTAGCTACCTGGGGAACGCCGGCTGAAGCCATGCCCTTGAGATGGCCGTAGGTGGCCTCGTCCATGGAGAGCTTGCCGATGCCTGAGTTGAGAATCAGGGCGCCGGTGGTCAGGCGGAGGGCTGCGTTTGAAAGCTTGGGCATGATAAATCCTGTCGATAGGGGCCTCGGAGTCGCACAGCAACCCGAGAAAATTTTGTTTCTGCGTAAACATTCTAGCGCGGTGGTGGCGGTTTGAACAGCGGGAAAGGGCAGACGAGCGGACGCCCGGGGTAACCCTGTGCGGAAAAAACATCCCTGCTAGAAGGACTACACTTGACCTGAACTATAACAAAATACCGGTCTGGAAAGGCGCGCTACCCCTGCTCTCCCTGTAGAAGAGGGGCCGTGTTCGCTCCCGGCAGGTCTTTGACTCTTCTAAGGGGGCGCTCATGGCTACAGTCGAGCACACACCTGAACCGCAGGCAAACGAAGGTCTGCAACGAGGTTTATCAAACCGTCATATCCAGCTGATCGCTATCGGCGGCGCGATCGGCACCGGCCTCTTCATGGGCTCAGGCAAGACCATCTCGCTGGCAGGACCGTCCCTGCTCCTGGTCTATGCAATCATTGGTGCCGTAATCTTCCTGGTGCTTCGGGCTATGGGAGAGCTGCTGCTCTCCAACCTCAAGTACAAGACCTTCAACGATTTCATTACAGATTTGCTCGGACCCAGCGCAGGTTTCCTTATGGGCTGGTCCTACTGGTTTACCTGGGTCGTCATCGGTGTTGCCGATATCATCGCCATCACCAGCTACGTTCATTTCTGGTGGCCCGACCTCCCCGCCTGGGTCCCAGCCCTCTGCCTCATCGGTCTGCTGCTGGCCCTGAATCTGCCCAGCGTGAAGAACTTCGGTGAAATCGAGTTCTGGTTTGCCCTCATCAAGATTGTGGCAATCGTCCTGCTCATCATCGTGGGCCTGGTGATGGTGGTTGCTGGCTTTACCTCACCCAACGGTGACAAGGCATCCGTGGCAAACCTGTGGAACGACGGCGGCTTCTTCCCCATGGGCGCGGGCGGCTTCTTCGCGGCCTTCCAGATCGGCATCTTTGCCTTCCTGGGCGCTGAACTCATCGGCACTACAGCTGCTGAAACCAAAGACCCCACCAAGACCCTGCCCCGGGCCATCAACGCGGTGCCGATGCGTATCATCATCTTCTACGTGCTGACCTTGGCCGTGATTCTCATGGTAACCCCCTGGCGCAACATCGACCCCAGTCAGAGCCCCTTCGTTGAGATGTTCACCCTGGCAGGTTTGGGTTTTGCCGCCCACCTGGTGAACTTCGTGGTGCTTACCAGTGCGACCTCGTCCGCTAATTCGGGCATCTTCTCAACCTCCCGAATGATTTACGGTCTGGCCCACAGTGGCAGCGCCCCCGCCATCTTCGGCAAGCTCTCCAAGAACGGTGTACCCCGAAACGGTCTTTTCCTGACCACCGTATTGCTCTTCTCGGGTCTGATTCTGCTCTACTCGGGTGACTCCCTCATTGCGGCCTTCACCCTGGTAACTACGGTAGCTTCGGTGCTGACTGTCGTTACCTGGTCGCTCATCATGATCGCCTACCTCAAGTACCGCAAAACCCGCCCTGAACTGCACGAGGCCTCTGTCTACAAGCTACCCGGTGGCGTCTTTACCTGCTACGCTGTGCTGGCCTTCTTTGTGGGCGTCATCGTGCTGCTCTTTATGTACGAAGACACCCGCCAGGCCCTCATTGCCATGCCGGTCTGGTATGCCCTGCTGGGAGCAGGTTGGTGGCTGATCTACCGCAAGAACCGCGGCCAGGCCCTCACCACTCGTGCTGACCAGAAGGCTAAGCACCACTATCCCGCAAAAGCTGACCTATAAGCGGGCTGGTCAGGGCAGGTTGCTAGGACGCCCTGCATAGCCCGCTTTTCAGCGCTTGTAACAGTGAGCTGGTAGGCAGATTTGACCGATACCTGCCGTGCCACATACTCGCAACGGTAGCCGGGCTGGGGGAGCCAGGCGTCCGCGCTTTTATCGGACTTCTCAGTGTTGGCCGCCTGCCCCGCAGCCTGTAGGTTAAGAGGGTCGTTAGCGAGCAGGACGCGCTCTTCTGAACTCCACTGCCAGGCCCCCGAAGACCAGGCATTGGATAGGGCCACCACATGGTCAATGGGGACAGCTTCACTGGTCTTAGGCCCGCGCGTAAAGTCAATAGTCTCAGCCGTATAGGGGTCGATAAAACTCCCCGAGAGAACGTAGCAGTTACTTGCAACGTCAAGATTGGTCAGGTCACGGGTGAGAATATCGTTGCGCTGGTCGCAGCCATTGCGGTCAATATCGGCCCAGGGGTTTCCGTAGGCATCTCGTTTGTACCTGGTCTGGGCGTAGGGCTCAGCTACCGTCAGGGTAGCAAGCACCTCACTTGCTGTGGAATAGGTTTGCACCCCGGAGCCAGCAAAACCGGTGCTCACGGCGGTGCCAGCCGGATTGAGTAAATCATCGAGGGCAGCGCGGACGTTCCACTCGTGAGAGCGCAACCAGAGCACACCGCCCACCAGCAAGACCACAACCAACAGAAGGGCTAGCACCCGCCGCAGCCCGCGGGGCAAATCCGCTACACAGCGGACGCCCGCACGGATTTGGCGGTCACTGGGCGCAGAAAGACGGGGAGCGGAACGACGCTTACGGGAGGTACTCATAGGCAACCCATTCTAGCGCTGGGAGCTGGGAGCTGGGTGCTTTCTTCCCTACGAGTCCTTGATTGATGTAAAACCGCTACCGGTGACAGGCACCATGGGAATAGACCCCGTACCGGGGTGGGCGACATTTACCGAAAGGTTACCGGTCGGGTCATCTGACTGGTAGTAATCAGGGTAGTCACAGCCCATCCCCCGGTGCATGGCTTCGATGACGCCTTCTGCGGCGTCCGAAACCGACAGGAAATTTCGAGCCCAGCGGCCACCTGGCGCGGGAGCCGTCCACCCGGCCTTTTCCAGCATCTCCGTATCAAGCTCCACTTCGATGGCCTCAAATTCATCGGGGGACGTGAGCTCACAGAAGTAACCGGCAGGTGAACGGAAAATACTCACAAAGTTAGTGACTTCCTCTGTTTCTACTACCTCAGGAGAGAGGTAGTAGATTCGCAGTGAAAGGGTCCAGGGCAGTTCATCAAGACGCTGCTCGGTGACTGATAGGAGCTGCTGCCAGGCGCGGGCGGTACGCTCGCTCTCGGTCAGTACTTTTGGCTGTACCACGCCGATACCCTGAGCCTGAATCTCTTGAATGTTGAGAGGCTCGGTGGGGTCAACCGGGGGTTGCTTGAGGGAACTGGCAGGTAAAGCAGGTGAACCGCCCAAGGCCATTGCGTCGTTGAGCATCTGGCGGCCAGCCTGTAGGGCCAGATGCCAGGAGCCGTACTTGGCTCGTACCGTACCTAGATGGGGCACGCGTCCGCTCCGGGCAGGGTCCTCAGCCCAGCTTCCGTACAGCAGAACCGAAGGCTTACGGTCGTAGCAAATGCAGTAGTTCAGGAATTCACCCAGGGTATTGCGGAAGGCACGTTCACTGAGGCTATTAGCCTCAAGTTTTATACCTTTCCCCTCGGGATCTGGCGGGCAGGCCCCTACCTTGAGCAGGGCCTTGGTCCAGGAACGGCCTCCCAGACGGTCTTCGATCAGCGCACGGGATGGTGGCCAAGAGAAGTCTCCCCGAGAAATATGGGCGATCTCCTGCGGCAGGTTTGCGAGGAAGTCGTCGTAGGCTTGCTCTTCTAGCTCAGTGTAGGGGTGATCCGCCATGTATTTGAGGGCAGCACCGATACGCCCGACAATTCCGGCAATTGCCTCAGCTGGCACCGCAAAGGACTCAAGCATGCGCGGAAGATCCTGGATGATGGTCGGGTCAAGACCCACCGCAGCGTATTCGTAGTCGGGCTCAAAATCAAAACTGACAGCTACCGCGTACCAGATAGCCGAGGCCATGAGTACGTTTGAGTGGGTCTGCCCCTGGCTGCCGCCAAAGAGCCAGCGGCCGGAATGAACGGCCTGGTCCAGCAGGTCACGATCGATATCGGGGTAGAGTACGGACGCCCGGTGCACGGCTTCGGAGGAGGTCCAGCCCATGCGCGCCAGGCCGCTTAACAGAGAATCGTAGCATTCACAGAACTCTGTATAGGTAAGGTCAGTTGCATCTGGCACGGTGGTTCTCCAAAGCAAGGTTAAATAAGGGCGTGGTAGCGGTACAAGAGACTCGGCGTAGGTCTGGTGATGTCGGTGCCGAAAATATATACCCTGTATGACTACTACTTTATGTGGTGCTACCCCTCTCTGCCCACTGCAAGCGTAACTATTACATACAGGTTGGTGGTACATGCTTTCTCATATGAATCAGGTGACTAGAACACCCTTTGAACCCATACCTCTTACTGAACCCGGTCATAAAACCGGTATGAGAAACTAGAAACTATGACACATGCAGGCGCGCTAGCAGACTCCCCCACCCCTCTTCCTCCTATCGAGGAACGTATCGCTGTAGAACTCGGCGCCCGGGCCGACCAGGTGTGCTCAGCTGTAGCCCTGCTCGATGACGGGGCCACCGTGCCCTTCATCGCCCGCTACCGTAAGGAAGCCACCGGCGGGCTGGACGACGCCCAACTGCGTACCCTGGCTGAACGCCTGCGCTACCTGCGGGAACTCGAGGAGCGCCGGGCAGCCATTATGCAGATTCTCCACGAACGCGCCCTGCTCACCGACGAGCTGGCTGCCGCGCTGGCGTCCGCCCCGACTAAGAGCGAGCTCGAAGCGCTCTACGCCCCCCACAAAACTAAGCGCAAGGCCCTGGCCTTTCTTGCCCGTGAGGCCGGGCTGGAGTCCCTGGTCGAAGACCTGCTTGAAGTTCCCTTCGCCCCCACCGCCGATATCGCTGAAGCCTACGTTGAACCTGAACTGGCCGATGCCGAACCCGGAACCGTTGAGGCTACCGTGGCCTCGGTCGACAATGCCCTCGACGGAGCCCGTGCCATCTTGATTGAGCAGGCCATGACCGACGCCGCTCTGGTCGAAGCCCTCCGCCAGCGCTTTATGCGCCGCGGCGTCGTCACCTCCCGCCTTATTCCCGGCCAGCAGGAGGCCGGGGCAAAGTTCAGCGACTACTTTGAGTTCAACGAAGAAATCCGCCGCATTCCCTCCCACCGGGTGCTAGCCCTGCTCCGTGCCGAAAAAGAAGGGGCCGTTAAGGTCAGTTTCGATGTGGACGTGCTGCCCCCGGCTAAGTCCTCCCTCAAGGGGGCTGCCCGTGAAGCTGCCGAAATTCTGGCCGAAGAATACGACCGGGAACGCAGCTGGTATGAGCGCACCGTGGCCGAAGCCCTCGGCATCGGTGCCCAGGTGCTCAACATGGTCTCCGACGAAACCATGGTGGTTGGCTGGCTGGCCAAGACCGTGCGGACGGCTTGGCGTCAGCGTCTGCTGCCCCATCTAGCTGCAGAAGCCAGAACCTCCCTCTTTGAGCAGGCGGAAAAGGACGCCATCATCGTCTTCGCCTCGAACCTGCGCGATGTGTTGTTGGCAGCACCCGCTGGCTCGCGCACTACCCTGGGGCTCGACCCCGGGCTGCGCACGGGCGTCAAGGTCGCTGTCATCGGGCAGACCGGCCAGGTACTGGCCACCGACGTCATCTACCCCCATGCCCCCCGCAACCAGTGGCAGGCCTCCCTGGACGCCCTCACCCAGCTGGTGCGCACCCACGGTGTAGAACTGGTTGCTATCGGCAACGGAACCGCCAGCCGTGAAACCGACAAACTGGCTAGCGACCTGATCAAAGAGTGCGCAGCTCAGGGTTTACGAGGCCTCGAAAAAGTGGTGGTCTCCGAAGCCGGAGCCTCCGTCTATTCCGCCTCAGAACTGGCCAGCCGCGAACTACCCGGCATGGACGTCTCCCTGCGCGGGGCAGTTTCGATTGCCCGCCGCCTGCAAGATCCCCTGGCTGAACTGGTCAAAATCGAACCCCAATCCATCGGCGTCGGCCAGTACCAGCACGACGTCTCACCGGCAGCCCTCACCCGGGCTCTCGATGGCGTGGTCGAAGACTCCGTCAACGCTGTGGGTGTACTCGTGAACTCCGCCTCACCTGCCCTGCTTGCCCGGGTGGCGGGCTTCAACAAGACCATCGCTGATAACATCGTTGCCTACCGCACCGAGCACGGCCCCTTCACCCGTCGTACCGACCTGCTCAAGGTGCCCCGTCTTGGGCCCAAGGCTTTTGAACAGGCTGCCGGCTTCGTCCGTATCACCGGCGGCTCCGAGCCGCTGGACGCCTCCGGCGTGCACCCCGAATCCTACGACCTGGCTCGCCGCATTGTGGCAGCTGCCGGTGGCTTCACCCAGGGCAAGGTCAGCGCAGAAAGCCTAGCTGCCCTCAACCCGAGCGACTTCACCAGCGGAACTGTTGGTCTGCCCACCGTTACCGACATTATCACCGAACTTTCTGCACCTGGCCGCGACCCCCGCCCCATCTTCCGCACCGCCCGGTTCGAAGAAGGTATTGAAACTATCGCAGATCTTGTTCCTGGCATGATCCTGGAGGGAACCGTCTCCAACGTCGCCGCCTTTGGTGCCTTCGTCGACATCGGTGTGCACCAGGACGGCCTGGTACACGTCTCGCAGATGAGCCGCGAGTTCGTCTCTGACCCCCACACCATCGTCAAATCCGGCGACATTGTGCAAGTCCGAGTGGTCGAAGCCGACCCCGCCCGCAAGCGTATCTCCCTCTCCCTACTTCTCGAAGAGCCAGAACCTCGCGGGCGTAAGACAAATGGACGCCGGCGCCGCTAGATAAGGATTCCACCATGAACTCTCTCACTATGAACGATGGCCGCCCCATACCCCAGCTGGGTTTTGGAACCTGCCGGATTGCCCCCGAGGCTACCGCCGCAGCAGTAGCAACCGCCCTCGAAACCGGCTACCGTCACATCGATACCGCCACCATCTACAAGAATGAAGCGGGAGTGGGGCAGGCTGTGGCCGAATCCGGCCTACCCCGTGCCGACCTCTTCATTACCACCAAGCTCTGGAACACCGACCAGGGCTACGACACCGCCATCGAAGCGGCCGAACGCTCCCTGGAACTGCTGGGCCTGGACTACCTCGACCTCTACCTCATCCACTGGGCCCAGCCCGGTCTTGGTCGCTACCGGGCCTCCTGGGAAGCCCTGGTCGAGCTGCGCGAGCGCGGGTTGGTACGCTCCATCGGCGTCTCCAACTTCACCGACACCCAGCTGGACCAGATTATCAGCGATACCGGCGTCACCCCGGCGGTCAACCAGATTGAACTGCACCCCTACCTGACTCAAACCCGCATGCGGGCAGAGAACTCGGCCCGCGGCGTCCTGACCGAAGCCTGGAGCCCGTTGGGCAACAGGCTGGTGCTTACCGACCCCACCCTGGAAGAGCTGGCAGGGCGCCGCGGTATTGGGGTGGCTGAGCTGGTGCTGGCCTGGCATCTGGCTGTGGGCAACGTCGTGATTCCTAAGACCGAGACTCCGGCTCGTATGGCCTCTAACCTGGCGGTACAGGGGCTGGAACTGACACCGGATGAGGTCGTCGCTATCGAAGCCCTTGACCGTGGCCACCGACTTGGCGGCGACCCCGCCGAAGGGGACCTGGGCGCACCCGAATATAGTGACCGGCCTACGTTCACCCCTACCGAACAGGCTAGGGGCTAAGGGCAAGGAGGACTAGAGTGGGGTGTGACCGTGCATACGCGAAAGGACAAGATATGACTGAGTCACCCCGCCTTACCTTCAACGACGGCAATAGCATTCCCCAGCTGGGCTACGGGGTCTGGCAGGTGGAAAACGATACCGCCGAAAAGGTCGTGGGCCTGGCTCTGGAGGCTGGCTACCGCCACATCGATACCGCCAAGATCTACGGCAATGAAGAGGGCACCGGTAAGGCCATTGCTGCCTCCGGTGTAGCCCGCGAGGACGTATTCCTCACCACTAAGGTCTGGAACGATGACCAGGGCTATGAGCAGGCTCTGGCTGCTACCGAAGCCTCCCTGGAACGCCTGGGCACCGACTACGTTGACCTGCTGCTGATTCACTGGGCTAAGCCCGCCCAGGGCCTCTACGTCGATACTTGGAAGGCTCTCATCGAGCTACAGAAACAGGGTAAGGCCAAGTCCATTGGCGTCTCTAACTTCCCCGAAGAGCAGCTGCGCGAAATCGTCGCAGAAACTGGCGTTGTGCCCGCTATCCACCAGATTGAGCTACACCCCTACTTCGCCCAGGAGAACCTGCGCGAGGTCCACGCAGAACTGGGTATCGTCACCGAAGCGTGGAGTCCCCTGGGCAACCGCTCCGACCTTCTGGATAACCCCGTGATTGGCGAGATCGCCAAGGCTCATGACGCTACCCCCGCCCAGGTTGTGCTGGCCTGGCACCGGGCCCACGGCGTCGTTGCCATCCCCAAGTCGGTAACCCCCGAGCGTATCGTCTCTAACTTCGAGTCCCTCAAGGTGGCCCTGACCGGCGATGAGGTTTCAAAGATTGACGCGCTCTCATCAGCCGAAGGCCGTATCGGCCCCGACCCGGCAGATATCGACTTCTAGTAAGGGCTACCCAAGGGGCAGAGCAGGGTCTGCAGCGAGCGTGACCCTGCGGAGCCCCTGACTGGTGTGACTTCTAGGAGTCAACGATAGGCTGCTGCCGCGTCTCTGGAATGGGCTCGGGCACATAGCGCCAGAGGGCAGGTGCCGCCAGCGTCACTAGGGCGATGGTGACCATGACCAGGGTTCCGCCGATAACCGCAGCTAAGGGGGAGCCAACCAGCTCGGCGGCACCGCCCACGAAGGCCATGCCCAGGTTGGGGCCGCCCGCAACCGTGATGATGAAGAGCCCCTGTAGGCGTCCGCGCAGGGCGTCGGGAGTGGCTACCTGAATAATGGTGGAGCGGTAGACCGACCCCAGGGCGTCTGCCCAGCCCATGAAACCCAGGGCAACAAAAGCCAGACTGAGCGGCAGCAGGTTTTCGGTGATAGAAGCACTGGGAACCCGTCCTTCATAAGCCCAGGCAATGAGCCCGAAGGCGATAAAGCCTAGCCCCCACCCGGTATAGCTGAGGGTGAGGAAGCGCCCCTGGCGGCGGACGTCCTTGAGGAAGCCAGAGAAAGAGACTCCCAGGAGCGCACCCACCGGTCCAGCGGCTAGTAGCAGCCCAGCACCGGCCTCACCGCCGCCGAAGGTCAGGGCGGCAAGGGCTGGAATGAGGGGGCGGGCCTGGGCGAAGAACATGCCGAGAAGATCCACCACGAAGGTCATACCCACTACCGTATTGCGGCGCACAAAGCCTAGCCCCTCACGAATCGAGGTGAGAATGGACGGACGCGCCGCCCCGCTCTGCTCCGGGAGCATGGCTGGGAGCCGGTAGAGGGCCCAGATGCCAACGGTCATGGCAAAGACGTTGATGGAGTAGGTGAGCTGGTAGCCCACTGAGGCCACCAAAAGTCCACCCAAGAGCGGGCCTGCGCTCATGCCCAGGGTCCCGACCGACATCATGAGAGTGTTGGCTGCCGGGAGCAGGCGCGGCTTGATGAGGCGGGGGATAATGGCCCCGCGGGCGGACTGGTTGATGGGCTGGAGCAGGGATTCTGCGGCAATGAGGGCGTAGAGTACCGCTACACTGTGGATGTTGAGCCAGGCATGTAGGGCGATGAGTACGGTGACACCCCACATGCTGAGAGTGGCAGCTAAGGCGACCTTGCGCCGGTCGTAGCGGTCGGCGATCACGCCACCATAGAGCCCGCCAATGACCAGGGGAACTACCGATACTAGACCCACCAGGCCCACGGCCCCGGCAGAGCCTGTGAGCGCGTAAATTTCGAGGGCGATTGCCACGCTGGTGATGGCAAAGCCGATGGTTGAGAAGAGCCCGCCGAGCCAGATGCGTCTGAAATCGGGGGAGTAGGTGAGTGGGGTGAAGTCCATGAGAATCTTGCCCACGGTTACTCTCCTGTCTTCTCTGGGGCGGCGCCCTGCCCGGCGTCCGCTTCTGGGGCAGCCAGCAGGTCACGGATCTGGGCAGCGGTGAGCTGGGAGGCAAAGAAGGCCCCCTCGTCGACCACCGCGTCGAAGAGGGCTGCCTTGGATTCTTTGAGTTCCATGACTTTCTCTTCGATGGTGCCCGCTGAGACCAGGCGGTAGACCATCACGTTCTTGGTTTGCCCGATGCGGTGCACACGGTCAACAGCCTGCTGTTCGGCAGCCGGGTTCCACCAAGGGTCCATGATGAAGCAGTAGTCGGCGCTAGTCAGGTTCAGACCGAAGCCGCCTGCCTTAAGGGAGATCAGGAAGACGGGAGCGGTACCTGACTCGAACTCTTCGAGCAGCTCCCCGCGGTTGCGGGTGGAGCCGTCCAGGTAGAGATAGGGAATGCTCATCTCAGAGAGCCTGCCCGCGACCTTCTTGAGGTAGCCGGTGAACTGGCTGAAAATCAGGGCCCGGTGGCCGTCGTGGATAATTTCGGGCAGGTTCTGCTCCAGGTAGTCCAGCTTTGACGACTCCACCCCGGCGTAGCGCTCGGCATCAATCAGGGTAGCATCGAGCGCCAGACGACGCAGGGTGGTGAGGGACTGGAAGATGGTGAAACGGTTCTTGTCGATATCCTCCAACAGACCCAGGATCTTTTGGCGCTCGCGCTGCAGGTGGGTGTCGTAGGCCTTGCGATGAGCTGGGGCCAGGGGTACGTCGATGCGCATATCGGTCTTCTCGGGCAGATCAGCGGCCACCAGTTCTTTGGTGCGGCGCTTCATGAGCGGACGGATGCGGCGGCGCAGCCTGCCCAGGGCCTTGGTCTCTTCCCCTGATTCGATGGGGGTGGCGTAGACGTCCTTAAAGGCGCGGGCCGAGGGGAAGAGCCCCGGGGCAGCGATTGAGAACATGGACCATAATTCCATGAGGTTGTTTTCCATGGGGGTGCCGGTGACCGCAATCTTGACGCGGGCTGGCAGGTCGCGGGCGGCCTGGTGGGCCTTGGTTTTGGCGTTTTTAACGAACTGGGCCTCATCGAGCACCAGCCCCTCAAAGGGCTGCTGGGTGCCCAGCTCAAAGTAGTGTTCTTCATCGAGCCGGAAGAGGGCGTAGCTGGTCACCATAACATCGGCTCCGGCGACGGTGTCGGCCAGTCGCCGTTTCGACTTTCGCACCGATTCTTCTACCCCCACCACCGTGAGGGAGGGGGCAAAACGCTTGATTTCCCGCACCCAGTTGGGCACTACCGAGGTGGGGGCGACCACCAGGAAGGGGGCGGACGCGTCCGCCCCGCCTTCTGGTGTGCCAGGCTGGTGGGCGGTGTCCTGCTTTTTTTGCTGGGCGTGCAGGAAGAGGGCGATGGTTTGTAGGGTTTTGCCCAGGCCCATGTCATCAGCCAGCACCCCGCCCAGACCGTGTTCCCAGAGGAAGGCCAGCCACTGGTAGCCCTCTACCTGGTAGGGGCGCAGGGTTGCCTGCAGGGTAGTGGGTACATCGGCGGGGGAGTGGTCATCGAGGTTGAGCAGGGCTGAAACCTGCTCATCCCAGGCGGCCACGGTCTGGGTTTCGGCGGCTAACTCTTCGAGTTCTTCCCAGAGGCCTACCTGATGGCGGTTGATTTTGAGCGGGCCGGTCTTGTCGGTGAGCTGAGCAGCTTCGCGCAGCAGCTCTTGTAATTTCATAAACTCGGGCCGGTCGAGCGCAAAGTACTGGCCATTACCGAGCAGCAGGTGGGTTTGGCCCTTAGCCAGGGCGGCAACAACATCGGAGAAGGCCACATGCCAGTCCCCGGCCTTGATAGCAACGCCCAAACCGAACCAGTCGCGGTGGCGGGTGTCATCCACCGTCACGATGATTTCGGGGGCTTCATCGAGCTCGCGGAATTCGGGGCGGGGCCCGGTCACATCAACGCGTACACCCTCAATTTGCTCGTAGTCGGGCAGGTAGGTTTCCAACAGGGTGCGGGTGCCCCAGTTCTCGGTGTAGTGGCGGGTGAAGGGAATGCCCGGGCGGATTCTCTTGACCTCTTTGAGCACCCGGTACTCGTGGGCAGTATCGCGCACATCGGCCCGGTCTTCGCCGGGGTAGCCCAGAGCATCGAGCCTGAGAAAATCGCTGTCATCGCCGGTGGGGTTGACGGGGTACTCCCAGTGCCAGGCGGTGTGGGCGGTGAAGGGCGGGCCCGGCTCGTCAAAGGCAATGCTCAGCACCAGGGTGGGCATACGGACGGCCGGTAGCTCCAGCTCTTCGCTGCTCGTTGAGATGGGCAGCGCCCGGGTGAGGGCGGGGTAGTAGTCGGCAAAAAAGGCGGGGACGTCGGCGGCCGGCACGGTCACCTGTTCCCCGGATATCAGGGATTCGGCAACTGCATCCAGCGGCTTAGCTAGAGGAATGAGCACCAGCTCGGAGTCGGCGGTGAGCCAGGAGGGGCGGTCCGCGGGCGCTACGTCCTCAGCCTGGGCAAGAGCCGAAGGCAGGGTGGAGTCCCAGCGGGCTGCCGCTGCCGCTTTCACGTAGGTCTCCTGGGCCGCCCCACCCAGGGCGATAAAGCCCTGCCGGTTATTGCCCAGCTTATGGGTAAAACTAGCAGGCAGGGTGTACGCTCCCCAGCGGAGCAGGGGAGTCAGGCGCAGGGCATCGGCGGACGCCCCCCGCTCAGGGACCGGTTCAAGGGCCAGCTCAACCTGGGGTGCGCTTGCGATAGTCAGACCGGTTTCTTTGCCGTCCAAGAGGATGGTCAAGCCCACCTCATCGGCAGATTCCAGCAACTGCCAGAGCAGTGAGGAATCCACATTTGAGACAGAAGCCCAATCGCGGTGTGAGGAGTAGATGGACTGGGACCCGCGAATAACCGCATAAAACTCATTGAACCAGGCGGCGTGCTCGGGGAGCAGGCCGGTGCCAGCAGACCCGGCGGCAGAGCCCGAAAACTTCTCCCAGCTCAAACCGCCCTTGATCCACTTGCCGCGGGCCCCCATCATGAGGGGCCGGGCCTCCAACGAGATACGAGGAGCCCCACTATTCTTGGTCCAGCCGTACTTACCGGGAACTACCAGGCGCACATCAAGAGCGCCGGTTACCCGGTGGTTGCGGCTATCGTAGCTGGGGCGGGCAGCAAGAGAATGAGCCAGGGAGCGCTGCCAAGCCGGCAGGGACTGCCCGACCCGGGCACCTGCGTCTGGCTGGCCGTCCTCACCGGTTTGCCCGTTCTTGTACTCCTTCAGCAAATCTGCTGCCCGCTGCAGACCCATGGTGTCGGCCAGCTGCAAGATTTCCTGCACCTTCTCATTAGCGCCACCGGGCTGGTCTGCGCCGGGTGCCGGGCGGTTCTCCCTGGTCTTCCAGGTGCTTGAGGATGCCGTCATGGCCCGCTTGGCCTTGGCCGTGCGGTCGATGGCGGTCAGCATCAGTGCCACCGCGTGCTTACAGTTGTGGGCCACCGGGCAGGAGCAGGTCGAGGAAAAAGCGTAGGAGCCAGCGGCAACCTCGGAGGGGAAAGCCACCCGCGCGGTGTAGGGGGCAGAACCAGAGCCAGCCACCTGCCCTTCCAGCACCCGGGCCTGCTCATCATAGGTGTATCGGATGACGTTGCCTTCCCGCATGTACCTCTGCCCCCGCGTGTAGGCACGAGAGCCCACCTGCCGAATAATGGCGGGGGCTGTCACCGGGATTTCAGGGAAAGAAGTAGACACAGGCGCACCTTCACAACAGAGCAAATACCTAGTCTTCTAGCGTATCGCACCGCCTTACCCACAGCGCCCACGGGCTGGTTCATCACAGTAAGAAAAATTTCTGAGAACGGTGTTTACAGAAGCGCTGAGAGCGGGTTATGCTTTTACCAGCTTCAAGAGATTCAACTGTCAAGCTCCGACTTTGGTTGAACGCCAACCCCATGTTCACGGGTGGCTCGGATGACGAAGCGGTCTGCATCGCGCATTTCGGCGCTGTTTGGTGCAGGCAAGAGCAAGTTTCGAAAGGAATGCGCACTTTACGCGCAACGACGGCATGTCAAACGCTCGACCTCACGCCCACCGTCCTCACATCACCGTTCAGAAGAACATCTCTGCTGCCTCTGTACCCGCCCGCGGCGGCTACACCGCAATGAGCATCCAGGACTACACCCGCATCTCCAACGAGCGCAGCGAATTCCTCAACTTCCTGCTGGCCCCCAACCCCAGCGGTATCCCTGCAACTGAGTACGGTGTTCTGAAAGCTGCATGAGCCAGGTAGGTCTGCTTCTCGATTCCGATGTCCTTGCCGAGATTCGCAAGGCCACCCCGCACCCGCAGGTAGTGAACTGCCTACGCCGCCGCTCCTACCGCACCATGTACATCTCGGTACTCAGCCTTGGTGAACTCAAGGGGCTTTACCCCTACCCAGAAACCGAACGCTGGCTCGCTGAGCTCATGGACCGCTTCGACTCTCACGTGCTAGAAGTCGATGCGAAGGTATCACTGGAGTGGGCCGGACGCCACGCCGAGAAGCATCTTCACCTGGTGGGTGGGCAGCGCCCCGCCCCCCTCGCCACAGCGGCCCTTGAGGGCCTGATGGCTGCCACCGCCACCGTCCATCAGCTTGAGATTATTTCGAGCAAGGCCGAGATTTATAAGTCCTGGGGCGTCCCGGCGGTGGATCCCTGGGAAGACTAGAGCCTGCAATATAGGTTCCACAGGCTCACGCTGGATGGAGCCCAGCAGCTTCGCTGTGAGCCTGCAAAACCTTTAGTAATCTCGCGTTCTCGCTATTGCGGCTGCCACCAGCCGGCGGGGTAGCACCCGTGCGGCTGCGACCGTTAGTTTGTAGGGTAAGGACGGCACACAGATCGGCTTACCTGCCGTGACCGCAGCGATACCTTCGGCAACGACCCGCTGGGGGCTCAGCCATAAAAAGTCCGGTAGGCGGGGCTCGCCCTGGCCCATGGCGTCGTGGAATTCCGACCGGGTTAGGCCCGGGCATAGGGCCGTCACGTGGATACCCCGGCCCGAATACTGCAGGTGGGCCGATTCTGAGGCCACCACCAGGAAACGTTTAACTGCCGAGTAGGTGCCGCCGGGGGTAAAGGCTGCCACCGAGGCAACGTTAATAATGCGGCCCCGCCCGCGCGGCAGCATGGTAAGAATCGCCGTGTGCATGAGCTGGAGCGGGACCCTAGCCAACACGTCGACCTGGTCTAAGTGGCGCTCTACGGGCGCGGCATCAAAGCTCTTGCCAAGCCCGAAACCCGCGTTATTGACCAGTATCTCCACGGGGCGCTCAACCTGCTGTAGGCGCTCAACCAGGCGGGCGACATCCTGCTCCACCAGCAAATCGGCAGGGATTACCTCAACATCTACCGCGAACCTGCTGCGCAGCTGGGCTGCTAGTTCTTCTAGAGCCTCGGCCCGCCGGGCAGTGAGTACCAGGTTGTACCCGGCTGCTGCATACTGGCGGGCAAACTCGGCCCCGATACCTGCTGAAGCGCCGGTAACCATCACATACGAAGTTTCACTGCTCATAGCTCCCATTCTACCGCCGGGGCGAGATGGGCCGGTTATCTTCACCGCACTCTTACCTCGCACGCCAGCGTCATCAGGCACACAACAGAGAAACATGACATGATGAAAGACGATGAATACCACCGCTCACCCCAAACGTTCCCTCCCTATGCCCCTGTGGCTGCAGGGCTCAGTTGAACTTGCCCTCGTGGCGCTGGCCTCTTACCTCACCGTCGTCCTGCTCCTGGTGGCGGTCTGGTACACCAACGGCTTCAGCAGCAGCGGTACCCTAGCCGGTGCTGTCTCTGCGGCCGGGCACCTGTGGTTGCTGGTTCACGGAGTGCCCCTGAACATGAACATTCCCGAGCAGGGGGTCTTCTCAGCGGTGACCGGAACTATGAGCCTGGTGCCTCTGGGTCTCACCCTGATTCCCCTGGCCCTCTGCTATCGCTCCGGCCGCCGCCTGGCCCGCGCTAGCTACGAGGGTCAGTTCTGGCAGCCCCTGGTCGGCGGTCTTCTCGCCTACGCCCTGGTGGGTGCCGGGGTGAGCCTGCTATCCACCAACGACTTCTTCTCCACCTCACCTGTCTTCACGGCTCTGGTACCCCTCTGGGTAGCTGCCCTGGGCATCATCTTGGGCGGGTATGCTGAATCGCGCTCACTGGCAGCCATGATTGGTGTGAATGCGGCCGACTGGGTCAAGAAATTCAGCCAGTATTCCCGCTGGGCAGGCTCCTACGTCTGGGCTCTGCTGCGGGCAGCCCTGGTGGGCGTGCTGGCCTTTGTGGCCGGTGGCGCCCTGTTACTGGTCGTCACCCTCTTCTGGCACTGGGACGACGTCGTCTCTCTTTATCAGACCCTGCACGCTGGTGCCGTCGGCGGCCTAGCCCTGACCCTGCTGCAGCTGGGTTTGCTCGTGAACCTGGTGGTCTACTCCATGGCGTGGAGCTCCGGTGCGGGCTTTGCCCTGGGCGCCGGCACCTCCGTTGACCTGACCGGCACCAACGTTGGGGTCATGCCCTCCCTGCCGGTGCTGGGGGCGCTGCCGCACGCGTCCGAGCCCTGGGGCTACCTGGCCCTTACCGTGCCCCTAGCCGCCGGTGCCCTGGGCGGCTGGTGGTTCTTCCGCGAAGGTGAAAACCACTTTGACGAGTGGCTTTCCCTCAAGATTCGCTTCCGCTGGCTGTCCTGGCCCCTCTCGACCCTGGGGCTTGCCGTCCTGACCCTGCTGCCGACCTTCCTGCTGACCACCCTGCTGGGCTGGGCTGCCAATGGGTCGCTGGGGCTGGGCCGCTTCACGGCTATCGGCCCGCACCCCCTTATCTTTGGGGCCTTCTCTGCCGTGTTGCTGGCGGGCGGCACCATGCTGGGGCTGGGCCTTGCCCACCTGCTGGCGCGCGATACCTCCGGTGAACTGGAGCGATTTGCCCAGGCCAAGCCCACCCGCGAGCAGAAGCGTGCCGCCCGCGCCGAGGCCAAGGCCCAGAAGGCAGCGGCCCGTGCCGAGCGTAAGGCAGAAAAGGCTGGGTCTGATCGGTCGGATGCCGCCCAGCCGGACGCCGCCGAGCAGGTAGACGCAGAACCGGGTGAGCTAGAGAGTCAGGACGCCGCTGGCAAGACTCCCGCTGAGGGCGGGTCGGTTGCGGCCTCGAACGAGAAGGGCGCCGCTGCGCTGGCGCTGGCCCGTATTCTGGCTGACCGCGAGCAGACTCAGCCTGCTGAGAGCGATGAAGCTGCTCCTGAGGCTGAGGAAGTAGCGCCTGAAAACGAAGCTGAAGAACCCGCAGCCAGCGAAGCGGAAGCAGAGACTGTACCCGAGACTGAAGCTGAAGAACCCGCTGTGCCCTTCCGGCCCGTGGTGAAGCGTCCTAAGTCCTTACGTGCCCGCCGCCAAAAACGCCTTGAAGAGCTGGCAGAAGGTACGGGCAAGGAATAATCCCAGCTACTGCCCCATGAGCTGCTGCAGCAGGCCGTCGCTCATTTGCGAGGTGCACTGTTGCTGGCGGCTCAGGGTGACAGCCTGCTGCAGGCACTCGGCGTAGCCAACCGCGGCGTCCACAAAAATTAGCTGGACCAGCGCAGCGAAGCCCAAGAAGAGTGACCACAACATCACCATAACCATGAGCACCACCGAAAAAGCTGGAAACTTAGCTCCCACCATCTTCACCAGGGTCACGGTGGCAAGAGTGAAGGTCAGCACCGCCAGGGCCGCTGTTACCGCGGCAAACCAGCCCGGGTACGAGGTGCTAGCCACCGTAGCAACCATCGCCAAAAACGACAGGCGGGACCACACCTTGATATTCTCAAGCACACGGTCAGAAGGTAGCTGGGCAGAAGGACGCACGGAGTCAGACATACCTACCACCTTACCGCGCCACAGCGCTCACCCCGCACAGCGTAAGACCCCGGCATCTCAGCATAAAAACTCAGCGGTGTGTTAGCGCTCGCATACGATAAACTTTTCTGTATGCGCATTGTGGTGATGGTGTCCGGCTCGGGCACAAATTTGCAGTCCATCCTTGACTCCGTAGCAGCCGGCGACCTTGACGTCACAGTCGTGGCGGTGGGGGCCGACAAGCCCTGCCTGGGGCTTGAACGAGCAGAGGCAGCCGGGATCGATACCTTCCTCGTTGAGCCCAGCAACTACGATACCCGCGAAGCCTGGAACCGCTCTCTCGAAGAAAAAATTGCCAGCTACGGCGCCGACTACATCATCTTTGCTGGCTTCATGCGCATCGTCGATGCCCAGCTCGTTGACCGCTTCGCCAACTGCATCATCAACACCCACCCCGCCCTGCTACCCTCCTTCCCAGGAGCCCACGGCGTGCGCGACGCTCTGGCCCACGGGGTCAAGGTCACCGGCCTGACCGTGCACCTGGTCGACTCCGGCGTCGACACCGGCCCCATCCTGGCCCAAGCTGCCGTCGATGTGCTCGATGACGACACCGAAGAAACCCTGCACGAGCGCATCAAGGTCAAAGAGCGAGTGCTCCTGGTAGAAACCATCGCCCGTCTGGCCCAAGATCTCAAGGGCAATCCCGCCTAACCCGCAAGTTTAGCCCCGCACCACGGGGCTGGGCCTAGGGTCGGGGCCCACATCAAAACGACTCACACCCACGTAACCACCTGCTGACCCGGGCCAACCCCGGCAGCACAAGAAACGGAGTTAATCTGTGAGTCTCATTCAGCTCGACCGCGTACCGCTCAAGCGTGCCCTCGTCTCTGTCTACGACAAGACAGGCCTCGAAGACCTAGCAAAGGGCCTGCATGAAGCCGGTGTCGCTATCGTCTCCACCGGTTCCACCGCCTCCACCATCGCCGCAGCCGGCGTGCCTGTCACCGAAGTCTCCGACATCACCGGCTTCCCCGAATGCCTCGAAGGCCGCGTCAAGACTCTGCACCCCCGCGTCCACGCCGGAATCCTGGCAGACCGCCGCAAGCAGGAACACATCGACACCCTCAAAGACATGGACATCGAGGCCTTCGACCTGGTCGTCGTCAACCTCTACCCCTTCGTTGAGACCGTAGCCTCCGGCGCAGACCAGGACGCCATCATCGAAAAAATCGACATCGGCGGCCCCTCCATGGTTCGCGCAGCAGCTAAGAACCACGACGCCGTAGCCATCGTTGTCGACCCCGCCAAGTACGGCCAGGTCGTTGAAGCCGCCAAGGCAGGGGGCTTTAACCTGGCAGAGCGCCGCCGCCTGGCGTCCGCCGCCTTCGCCCACACCGCCGCCTACGACACCGCCGTCGCCACCTGGACCGCAGCCCAATTCGAGCAGGACGAGGACGCCAACTACTGGCCCCCCTTCGCAGGCCTCGCCTTTGAACGCTCCGAATCCCTGCGCTACGGCGAAAACCCCCACCAGGCAGGCGCCCTCTACATCGACCCCGCCGCAACCCCCGGCATCGCTCAGGCAGAACTGCTCGGCGGCAAGGCCATGAGCTACAACAACTACGTTGACGGCGACGCCGCCCTACGCGCCGCCTACGACTTCGACGAACCCGCCGTCGCCATCATCAAACACAACAACCCCTGCGGCATCGCCGTTGGTGCCGCAGACGCAGCCGACCCCATCGCCGACGCTCACGCCAAGGCCCACGCCTGCGACCCCCTCTCAGCCTACGGCGGCGTCATCGCAGCCAACCGCGAAGTCACCGCAGCCATGGCAGAAACCGTCAAGGGCATCTTCACCGAAGTCATCATCGCCCCCTCCTACGCCCCCGAAGCCCTGGAAATCCTGCAGACCAAAAAGAACCTGCGCATCCTCCAGTTACCCGAAGGCTTCGCCCGCGACACCATCGAATACCGCCAGGTCTCCGGCGGCGCCCTTTTCCAGGACGCTGACCGCCTGCACGCCGACGGTGACAAGGTCGAAAACTGGCGGCTCGTCGCCGGTGACGCCGCCGACGAATCCACCATCGCCGACCTCGAATTTGCCTGGAAGGCCCTACGCGCCGCCAAGTCCAACGCCATCCTGCTCGCCAACGACGGAGCCGCCGTCGGCATCGGCATGGGCCAGGTCAACCGCGTTGACTCCTGCCGCCTCTCAGTCGAACGTGCCAACACCCTCGCAGAAGGTATAGAACGCGCCCGCGGTTCCGTTGCAGCCTCCGACGCTTTCTTCCCTTTCGCCGACGGTCTCCAGGTGCTCCTGGCCGCCGGCGTCCGCGCAGTCGTACAGCCCGGCGGCTCCATCCGCGATGAAGAAGTCATCGCTGCCGCCAAGGAAGCGGGAGTGACCATGTACTTCACCGGAGCTCGTCACTTCTTCCACTAGGCCTTCCAAACGAATTAGGTTAGCTTATTCGTGACGAAGATAGGGCAGGCTCATGCTGGATGGAGCCCAGCAGATTCCGAGCGCGCGAGGACATAAATCTGCGGGCGCAATAGGCGTAAGCCTGACCCTCACGCCCCGCCTTGCGGCGGATTCCGTTCGCTCTTGCGTGCTGACGCACCCGCTCACTTCATCCGAGCCAGCAGCTTCGCTATGAGCCTGCCCTATCTCTTCGGGAACCAAAACGCTTATAAAAGTCCACCCCTCCACGTACGGAGGGGCGGACTTTTATCGTGCTATGTAAAGGACCCTACTGCTGCGTAGCTGCGTCCGAGATGCCGGTGAGGGCTTCAGCGAAGATGCGCTGCACGTCGGTGGGGGAGGAAGCCATATGGGCCTCACCGCCGACGCTCTGGGCGATGGTGGTCAGGGCGTTCATATCTGCGTCCTCAGAGACGCCAATCATGATGATGAAGACCGGGTTAGCCGGGTCCTGCTCCGCCTGAATGGTAGAAATCAGTTCTTCCTGGCTAATGGAATTATCGTCGTGGTTTTCACCGTCGGTCAGCACAATCACAGCGTTCACCGAACCGTAGGCATAGTTTTCCTTAGCCGAACGGAAGGCAGCCAGGGTTGTGTCATAAAGGGCGGTGAAGCCGTTGGGGTCAATGGTCGCGGCAATATCCGAGCCAGCCTCCTGTAGGAGCACCCGCTGGGTCTTCCCGTCTACAGTTTCTTCAAAGCCGCGCACGGGTACCAGCTCCTGGTAGTCAGAAACAGAACCGTCAGGCAGAGTGAGGTCACGGGAGAACTTCCACAGGCCCATAGAATCGCGGGCCGGGAAAAGCTGGGAACCTGCCAGCACAGACTCAACGGTGATATCCATACGGGACTTGTCGGTACCAGCTACCGGCAGCAGCATAGAACCTGACGCGTCGAGCACCACCAGAGCGTTCAGCGGTGCAGACTGCAGGGAGTAAGAAGTCCAGACCTGGGTGAGCATATCTTGGTTGCTGGGAGACAGCGCCGCAATGCTGCCGACGCTGTACTCGCCCTCTAGGTCCTGGCCGTCCGCTGCGCGCAAGCCAGCAGCTGCCAGGGCCTGCTTGCCGTCCTCGCTACCCATGAAGTCGATAATCTGCTGGGCAGCCTCATCGATAGTGGTGTTATTGCTGGAGGACGCCTGGTAGAGGGGGTAGTTGAGAGCAAAGGAGCCGTCGCCGGGCACAGTTGCGGTCAGCCCGGAATCTGAATGGGCTGAGGCATAGGCTGCGTAGTCAGCCTCGGTGACGATTGCGGCGTCCTTGGTGCCGTTATCCACATCGGTCAGCAGCTCGGTGGCGCTCTGGGCAGCCTCGGTTACACCGATGCTCTGGGCACGCAGGGCGGTGCCGCCGGTAAGGTCCTCAATGCTGACGGTACCGGCTGACGCCTCAGAGATACCGCCGAGCAGGGCCGCAAAAGCTCCGGAGTCTTCCTTGGGGTCACCCATGCTGACGGTGTTATCAGCCTTGAGGGCGTCGAGCCAGGTGCCGTAGCTGGTGTTATCTTCTGACACGATGACGCCGGGGGTCTGGGCAAGGGACTCCGCAAGGGGAGTCAGACCGGTGTTAGCTTCGCTCATGGCCAGCTCGGCGCGGGTGGTGGAATCGGGAATCCAGAGGTTGGTGGTTGCAGTACCGCTGGTTGACTCGGCCAGTACATCGCTGGCGGTCTTATCGGTGGTGATGTCGAGGGTGATGCAGGTGTCCTCATCCACGGGCATAGCCTTCAGCGCTGCTGCCATAGGCTCGGTGGTGGCCACGGTAACGGCCTGGGTGGTTGAGCAAGCCGCCGGAACGGTCTGGCCGCTGGTGGTGGAGGGCTGCTTATCGCCGGTGATATTGGTGTACGCAATAGCGCCGCCACAGAGCAAAATCACGGCTGCAGCGCCGGTTGCAATCCACTTGCGGCTGTTCTTCTTCTGCTTTTCAATACGCTCTTGACGGCGTGACTTGGCGTTATTCGCCATGTGACGGTGCCTCTTCCCTAATACTGTGCGGTGGTGTGGGCGAGTGGGGGTTCCCCGTGAACAGGTGCGGCTGCTGGGGCGCTCGCTGGGCGGCTACGGTGGGTGGGGTAGTGCCGCTGGTTCGCCCTTTAGTGTAGCAAGAAAGGGCACCTGTGGCGGGGCTTGCCGGGGCAGGCGGCGGGCCGCTGTGCTTTAAAATGGGAGGGTGCCGAAAGTCAGTGAAGAGTATATGCGTTCCCGTCGTGCCGAGCTTGTTGAGGCTGCCCGTGCTGTGTTTATGCAGAAGGGGTATCAGCAGGCCTCGATGAGCGAGGTGATTGCGGCCTCGGGCTTATCTGCCGGGGCGATTTATAACCACTTCTCGGGGAAAACCGAGATTATGGCTGCGGCTGCCCGGGTAGATCTCTCTCAGTTTGAGGCACGCAGCGATGAGCTGCCCTGGGAGTTTGTGGAGCGCTGTCTAGTGACCCTGCGGGACGACGAGCAGCTCACGCGTTTTTTGGCGATTACCTGGGGTGAGGCCGTGACAGTAGCTGAGGTCGCTGAAGTTGTGGACGAACAACTGGGCCTGCTGCGCTCGTGTGTGGTGGCCAGCTACCGGGCCTGGGCTGAGACTGCACTAGATTTTTCCGCCTCGGAGCTAGAAACCTGGTTGCAGATGCTGGGGTCGGCGGTCCTGTCTGTGCTGACCGGCTTTGTGGTGCAGGCCAGCACCGTGCGCGACTTTGATGCCGAAAGCTACTTCGATTTTGCCCGCACTATTTTGCGGCAGGCTTAGCCTCCCCTTTTCCTGTGCGGACGCCGGTGAGCTGCTCACCGGCGTCCGCGCAGCTTAAAAGCGGGGAGGATAAATACCTGAAAATTGTCTCAAATCTGCCGGGGCAACGGGCTCTCGCTAGCTAGGTCACATACACTTAAAAGTAGAGTGCGCTCACACGCGCTACTCGGTTAAAGCATCACGTGATCTTCTGTGTCCCCTCGTACAGACAGCAGAAGAAACTGATCCACCATACTCAAGGAAGTGGCATGACCAACCTTTCACCCAACGTCACCAACCTGCCCTTGGCTGAGGTAGACCCCGAGGTCGCCGAAGCCATCCAGCACGAGCAGGAACGCCAGCAGAACACCCTCGAAATGATCGCATCCGAGAACTTCGCCCCCCGTGCAGTTCTTGAGGCTCAGGGTTCTGTTTTGACCAACAAGTACGCCGAAGGCTACCCCGGCCGCCGTTACTACGGCGGCTGCGAATTTGTTGACGTGGTAGAGCAGCTGGCAATCGACCGCGCTAAGGCCCTTTTCGGTGCTGACCACGCCAACGTTCAGCCTCACTCCGGTGCCCAGGCCAACAACGCTGTCATGCATGCCCTGCTGACCCCCGGTGATAAAATTATGGGCCTGTCCCTGGCTCACGGTGGCCACCTGACCCACGGGATGAAGCTCAATGTCTCCGGTAAGCTCTACAAAGTCGTTGCCTACGGGGTGGATGAAGAAACCGGCCGTGTGAACATGGACGAGGTCCGTGAGCTGGCCCTGGCTGAGAAGCCCAAGGTCATTATTGCCGGCTGGTCTGCCTACACCCGCCAGCTAGATTTCGCTGCCTTCCGCGAGATTGCCGACGAGATCGGGGCCTATCTCTGGGTTGATATGGCCCACTTCGCTGGCCTGGTCGCAGCTGGCCTGCACCCCAACCCCGTCCCCCACGCCCACGTTGTGTCATCTACTGTCCACAAGACCCTGGCCGGGCCTCGCTCCGGCTTCATCATGTGTGTTGAAGACCTGAAGAAGAAGATTGACTCGGCTGTCTTCCCCGGCCAGCAGGGTGGCCCCCTCATGCACGCTATCGCAGGTAAGGCAACCGCTTTCAAGATTGCTGGCTCCGACCTGTTCAAGGACCGCCAGAAGCGCACTCTAGAAGGCGCCCAGATTCTGGCTGACCGCCTCAACCAGGCTGATATGGCCGAAGCCGGCGTTAAGGTCATCTCCGGTGGTACTGATGTTCACCTGGTCCTGGTTGACCTGCGTGACTCAGACATCAATGGCCGCGAGGCAGAAGACCTGCTACACGAAGCCGGTATCACCGTCAACCGCAACGCAGTGCCTAACGACCCCCGTCCGCCCATGGTCACCTCGGGTCTGCGTATCGGCACCCCTGCCCTGGCTACCCGCGGCTTTGATGCTGAGGCCTTCACCGAGGTCGCCGATATCATCGCCGAAACCCTCAAGCCCGGCGTTGATGTCTCCGCCCAGCGGGCGCGTGTGACCGCCCTGTGCGAGAAGTTCCCCCTCTACTCCGGTATCGAGGAGTGGTAAGCATGCCCCAGATTCTTGACGGGGTGGCAACTGCTGCCCAAATCAAAAAGGAACTGGCTGAGCGCGTCGCTGCCCTCAAAGAGAAGGGGATAACCCCCGGCCTGGCGACCGTACTGGTGGGCGATGATCCGGCCTCCCGCTCTTATGTGGGCGGCAAACACCGCGACTGCGCCGAGGTTGGCATTGCTTCCATCAAGGTGGAGCTGCCCGAGACCATCAGCCAGGAAGAGCTTGAAGCTGAGCTCGAAAAGCTGAACAACGACCCTGCCTGCACCGGCTACATCGTTCAGCTGCCCCTGCCCAAGCACATTGATACCAATCGAGTTCTTGAGAAGATTGCCCCCGAGAAGGACGCCGACGGCCTGCACCCCATGAACCTGGGCCGCCTCGTCCTCAATGTGGGCGAACCCCTGAACTCGCCCCTGCCCTGCACCCCTAACGGGGTCATTGAGCTGGTTGAGCGTCACGGTATTTCCTGGAAGGGCAAGAAGGTTGCTGTGCTGGGGCGCGGTATTACCGTGGGCCGCCCCCTGGGTCTGCTACTGACCCGCAAGGACGTTAACTCCACCGCCACCTTAGTGCACACCGGCACCGAGGACGTCACGGCCGCCCTGGCTGACGCGGACGTTATCGTCGCGGCTGTCGGCGTTGCCCACGCGGTGAAAGAACACCAGGTCAAGGACGGCGCTATCCTACTGGACGTTGGCGTCTCCCGCATCGAGGACCCCGAGACCGGTAAGAAGAAGCTGACCGGCGATATCTCGCCCGAGGCTACCGCTAAGTCGTCCTGGTATTCACCCAACCCTGGCGGCGTTGGCCCCATGACCCGTGCCATGCTACTGGTCAACGTGGTGGAGACCGCTGAGCGTCAGGCTGCCTCAGCCTAAGTGTCCACGAGAATCGCCGAGTGCATACCCACAGCGTATGCACTCGGCGATTCTTGTATGCACTCACGGAAAAGAACTACCTCTTGACCTCTATCTCAAAGTCATAGCGGTCGCCCCGGTAGAGGGTCTGGGTACTTTCAACGGGCAGACCGCGCACAGTATAGCCGACTTTTTCAAGGCGTAAGGCGGCTGCTCCGAGGGGGACACCCAGCTGGGCTGCTTCCGACTGGGTTAGGTTGGTGGCTAGTAACCGCACGGAGGCGGTCTCTACCTGAAAGCCGGACGCCCGCATCTGGGCATCGAGTGAGGCGGACACTTCTGGCTCCACATGGGAGAAGGCCTGGGGTAGGAAATGGGCGGTTTCAAGGGCGATGGGGGAGCCGTCCGCCTGCCGGAGCCGCTGAATCTGAATCACCTTGGCGCCGGCATCCAGGCGTAAATCTCTCTGTACTGCCAGGGGCGCTTCAATCAGGTGGCAGGACAGAGTGAGGGAGTGGGGTCGGTGGCCGCGGGCGGTCATATCTTCGGTGAAGGATTGTAAGGACGGGGCCCTCATGAGGTGTTTGCGCGGAGCAACAAAACTACCTGACCCCTGTACATGGTAGATAAGACCTGCTTCAGCTAGTTCCCGTAGGGCCCGGCGGACGGTGTCGCGTGAGACGGAGAAGATATCCTGCAGCTGCCGTTCTGTGGGCAGGGGCATGTTCTCATCGGCCGGGCAGATATAGCGCTCTTCGATGAGCCTGGCGACCTGCTGGTACTTCGTTTCACGTGATGAGGGCATCATGTACCCCACTTTACGCTTAAGTTGGGCCTGCGATTCAGCGCGGCCTGGCTTCCTTTGACATAATAGAGGTCATGCAGTCGAACGGTTCAGAAAAAACAGCACAAGAGCAGAACACTAAGGTCGTCCTCATGGGGGCGGGCATCGGCATGGCAATTCTCGTTGCCCTGCTGGCCTGGGCCATCGTCCAGTCAGCCCGCGAAGAGTCGGTGCTGGGTTGGATTCTGGCCGGTATTATCGCAGCCTGGCTGGGTATCGCAGCCTATCTCCTGGTGAACGTCAACCGTACCCTGGTTGCCCAGCGCAAGGCCTACGAGGAGCACGCTGTGAAGCGCGCCGAGTACGAGTCTGATGTGCACACCGAGAAGCTCGCCCACTCTTTCCAGATTTGCCTGGTGCAGTCAAAGGTGATTGCCGAGCAGCTTGAGGTCAACGACGAAAACTCCCGCGACATGATTGATCGCGCTATCGACACCATTAACTTCACCGCTAAGAACGGTATGGAACTGGCCCGTGAAGGGGCCTAAACACAGCGAAGGACGCCCCGTGAGCAAGTCACAGCAGACCACCCCCGAAGAAAACATCAAGGCTAAGATTCCCAACGCGGCAACCGGTGCGCCGCGTGCTTTCTCGGGCGCCCAGCCGTCCGCGGATTCCATGCACCTGGGTAATTACATTGGTGCGGTCAATAACTGGGTTGACCTGCAGAAAGACCACGAGTGCCTCTACTTTATTCCCGATATGCACTCGATTACCGTGCCCCAGGACCCTGCGGTTCTGCTGGAGCGCACCCGCAAGACCGCGGCCCAGTACATCGCAGCCGGTATCGACCCCGAGAAGACCCCGCTCTTCGTGCAGTCGCATGTGCCCGAGCACGCCCAGCTGGCCTGGGTGCTCAACTGCATTACCGGCTACGGTGAAGCTGCCCGCATGACCCAGTTCAAGGACAAGGCAGCTAAGCAAGGTACCGATAACGCCTCGGTGGGGCTCTTCACCTACCCCGTCCTTATGGCAGCAGACATCCTGCTCTACCAGGCCGACGTGGTGCCGGTGGGTGAGGACCAGCGCCAGCACCTGGAGCTGACCCGCAACCTGGCCCAGCGCTTCAACTCCCGCTTTGGCGACACCTTCGTGGTGCCTGAGCCGGTCATTCTCAAAGAGACTGCCAAGATTTACGATCTGCAGACTCCGGACTCCAAGATGAGCAAGTCAGCAACCACCGATAAGGGCATTATCTGGTTGCTTGATGACCCCAAGAAGACCGCCAAGAAGATTAAGGGCGCAGTTACCGACGCCGGTAGCGAGATTACCTATGACCGCGAGAACAAGCCCGGTGTTTCTAACCTGCTGTCCATCTACTCGGCTGTGACGGGCAAGGCCATTGACGACATCGTTGCTGAATACGAGGGCAAGATGTACGGCCACCTCAAGGTTGACCTGGCCGAGATTGTGGTTGAGGAACTGTCGCCTATTCGTGAGCGCGCCCTGGAACTCATGGACGACCCGGCGGAGCTAGACCGTCTGCTGGCTATCGGTGCCGGTAAGGCCCGTGAGATTGCCTCTGTGACCGTGAAGAACGTGTATGACGCGGTAGGCTTCCTGCCCGCCCTCTAAGAGTTAGACGACCTAGCCTGGTGGCTTCTTCACCGACCATAGACCCCGACCGCAGGTACCTCAGCATTGTTGCCGAGGTGCCTGCGGTGGTGTCTGCGCGCCTGGTCAGCTGGCGGGTGAGCCAGGGCCTGGTAGGCCCCGTTGCAGAAAGCTGTCACATTACGATTTTGATTAGCGAGGACGCCGGCGGCGACCCCCTGCGCTCCATTGAGCAGGTGGTGGCCGGCATTGGCCCCGTGCAGGTGGGCCTGGGCCCGGCTGCAACCTTTGAGCCGGTTACCCCCGTAACCTACCTCCCCGTTGTCGCCGGGGCAGATAGGCTCACCCTGATTCATGCAGCCTGCCAGGAGGCGGTAGGGGAGTCAGTGTCACCTTTTCCCTACGAGCCGCACCTCACCCTAGCCAACCATGCCCCGGCCCCTGCCCTGGCGGCGTCCTTACGCGACTTTGCTTTTCTGCCCCCTGACCTGGCTTGTTTTACCGTAAATCAGCTGACGGTCTACCGCTATCACTCAGGTAGCTGGCAGCAGCTGGGAACAGTAAATCTATAGCAAAAGGCCCTGCTTCTTCGCATTAAGAGCGAAGAAGCAGGGCCTTTTGGGCGAACTGTGTCTTAGTGGTCAGAGTCCACTTCGGTGGTGGTGACCAGTTCAGCGGTGCGGGAGATGCCGTTGATTTCGTTAGGTACCTCGGGCAGGTCGATGCTGGCAAATACCTCGGCGGTGCCGTCCGCAATCTTCGCCAGAGAAACAACGTGTAGCTTCTTGGTGGCCGGGTCGGTGACGTAGGCGGTTTCACCGTCAACCCAGATGGCGGGGCGGGGGTTCTGCCAAACCTCGGACTCAGTCCAGGAATCCATGATGTCAACGGATCCCAGCTCGGTGCCGTCCTCAGCCCAGAAGCGCAATTTACCGTCGGTGGTCAGCAGCAGGTGGGAGCCTTCGGGGCCGCGGGCTAGCGAGCGGAAGGTGTAGGAGACGCCGTCGGGCAGGGCAATCTTGGTGCGCTCCTTAGTGATGGTGTTAATAAGGGCGAACTGCTCGGGGCGTTCGAGCTCGGCTTCTTTGTCGGTTTTGTAATCCGCAAGGACGATAGCTGAGTCAGCTGAGCCGGCCTGGTTGCCGGAGCGGGAGTAGGGATCTTCGGGGTTGGTGACCTTGGTGAAAGTACCGTCTGCATAGATTAGGGCGCCGTCCTGGCAGCCGACGGTGAAGGTGTCATTAGCGGCGATGGCTTCGCCGTGAATTCCGGGGCAGTCCAGGTTTTCGGTGACTACAGAGCCGTCGGCGTTGATGACGGCGGCGCCGGTGCGAGCGTCCTCAGTGCCTACTGATACCAGGTACTGGTTATTTTCTAGAGGGATGGCTAGGCCATGGTGGGCGTCGGGCAGGGTAATGGTTTCGGTGCTGATGCTGGTAGCGGTGTACTGATCAGCGCCGGTCAGGTCGGCGGGGGAGTAGATCTCAATGGTGCCGGTGTTGTCGGCGAACATGGCTGAGCGACCGTAGTCGGTGATGACGTGACCGGTACCGTCTGCTGCAAAGGATAGGGAGGTGAGAGCGGGGGTTGTGGTGTAGTAGTGGTCGTGGTCGCCGTGGGCCTGGGTCCAGGCGCCCACGTCAAGCATGGTGTAGGAGGAGCCGTCTGCTACAACCAGATGACGGTTGTCGCCAGCGGGCTGCAAGCGTAGGAAGCCTTCTTTTTTAATGGTTTCGATGACTTCAAAGGTCTTGCCGTCTACAATCATGATTCCGCCGTCGTAGGTGAGGGCGATACGGGCTGAAGGGGTGGAGGCTTCGGTGATAGCTGCGCGTTCCGCGGTTGCGGTGGCGCTGGCTGCCTCGGAGGAGCTAGTGGAGGTGGCGGAGGGGGTGGACGCTGCCCCGCAACCTGCCAGGGTTAGGGCAAGGGTGGCGCCGATGAGGGTGAAAAGAGGTCGTGAGGTGTTCTGCATGCCCACCAGTCTAAACTAAACGAGAATCATTTGCATAATGTGAGTGTCAAAAAAGACCCGAACCGAGAAAACGGTGCGGGCCTTTATGTAACTTTGGTGGGCTAGAGCAGGTTGTCCTGGCCCAGTTCTTTCAGGGTGTTGACGGTGTTTTTCACGCTCTGGGCGTCGTCGCGTACGGTAACAAGTAGGGCATCTGCGGTGTCAACGATAACAACGTCCTCAATGCCGATGACGGAAATCTTACGGCCGGTGTTGTTGACGACGATGCCGGTGGATTCTTCGCTAATGACGCTGGACTTATCACCCAGCACGAAGAGGTTATCACCGCTCTTTTCGATGTTGAGGCGGGCTACGGCGTCAAAATCTCCTACGTCATCCCAGCTGAAGCGACCGGGAACCATGGCGACGTCGCCAGCTGCGGCAGCGGGTTCGGCTACTGCATAGTCAATGGCGGTCTTGGGCAGGGTATCCCAAAGACGGTTGATGCAGGCTTCACGTGCGGGGGTGTCCCAGGCGCGGGCAATTTCCATGATGCCGGCGTAGAGCTCCGGTTCGTTAGCTTCAAGGTGCTGCAGCATAAGGGCCGCAGGGGCAACGAACATACCGGCGTTCCAGGTGTAGTCACCGCTGGCGACGTACTCGGTTGCAGTGGCCTCGTTGGGCTTTTCGACGAACTGCTCAACAGCCATGACGCTGGGTGCGTCTTCCAGGCCCAGGTTCTGAGTTGCCTTGATATAGCCGAAGGCTGTAGAAGGCTCGGTGGGTTCGATGCCGATGGTGACGATTTTGCCTGAGGCAGCTGCATGCACAGCTTCGCGCACTACAGCCTGGAATTCCTCGACGGGGCTGATGATGTGGTCAGCGGCGAAGGAACCGATAATAGCCTCAGGATCGCGTTCGTGCAGAATAGCGCAGGCAAGGCCGATGGCCGCCGCAGAGTCACGAGGTGAAGGTTCGAGTACCAGGTCAGACCCGCGCAACTCGGAGAGCTGCTGGGTGACGGCGTTGGCGTGAGCCTGCCCGGTGACGACAAGGACGCCGTCAGCTGCAAGATCAACCAAGCGATCGTAGGTAGCACGGAGGAGGGATGAACCTGTCCCGGTCAGGTCAAGCAGAAATTTAGGTTCTACGGCGCGAGAGAGGGGCCATAGGCGGGACCCTACGCCGCCGGCCGGAATGAGGGGGTAGAACCGTTCAAGTGGTGTTCTCATTGTTTCTACAGTGTACCCAGAATTGAAGTCATAATGATGAAATCTTTTCCTTAAACTGTACGGCGCCGGTCACTTTTGACAGAAAACTTCACGGCGGCTTCCGCATGATAACGCCGATAGCTGGCTTAAGGGCATTAAAACCTTGCCTATTTCCCGGAAATGCGGGGTCAGGAGATGGTGACACGGTGTAAGTAAGTAGCCCTAAAACCTGCTAATCTTGCTGTTGAGTAGAACACACAATACGTATGTTGCGTGGGCGCACAGATGGGCTCAATCTATCGGTGTGTCGCTTCGCATCACACAGGAGGTTATTCAGTGCCGAATACATCCAAGGGCACGCTGTACCGCGGCCGTGAAGGTATGTGGTCGTGGGTTGCCCACCGCATTACCGGTATCGCCATTTTCTTCTTCCTACTGGTTCACGTGCTTGATACCGCCGTTGTCCGCGTCTCTCCCGAGGCCTACAACGCCGTCATGCACATCTACAAGAACCCCATCATGGGTCTGGGTGAAGCTGTTTTGGTAGCAGCTATTGTCTACCACGCCTTTAACGGTATCCGCATTATCCTGGTGGACTTCTGGAAGAACGGCGCCAAGAACCAGAAGGCTATGCTCTGGGGCGTCCTGGTGCTCTGGGCCGTCGTCATGGTTCCCTTCCTCGTCCGTCATCTCATGCTCGTCTTTGGGGGTCACTAAGACATGGCAACTCCTCTGAAAACCAAGATTTCGGTTCCCCGTAGCCGCGACAACACCGTCTCGGGTGTCAAATACAACCGAGCCTCGTCTAAGCGCAATAACTTCGAGATGTTCGCTTGGCTCTACATGCGTGTCTCCGGTGTTCTGCTGGTCATCCTGATTTTCGGTCACCTCTTCGTCAACCTCATGATGGGCGAAGGCGTACACCGCATTGACTTCGGTTTTGTCGGCGGTAAGCTGGCTAACCCCTTCTGGCAGGTCTGGGACCTTCTGCTCCTGTGGCTGGCTATGCTCCACGGCGCTAACGGTATCCGCGTCATCATCGATGATTACGCGGAAAAGGACGGCGTGCGCTTTGCCCTGAAAGTAGCCCTCTTCCTAGCCACCGCTTTCGTGATTCTGCTGGGCACCCTGGTCATCTTCACCTTTGACCCCTGCCCCGCCGGTGCATCCGCAGACCTTCTGCCCTCCTTCTGCACCGCTCCGTAAGCCATTGGCTCTCTAGATTGTAGAAAGAAGCATTCACACAATGCAGGTACATAAGTACGACGTCGTTATCATCGGCGCAGGCGGCGCAGGCATGCGAGCCGCTATCGAAGCTGGCCAGCGCGTCCGCACCGCTGTGCTCACCAAGCTCTACCCCACCCGCTCCCACACCGGTGCTGCCCAGGGCGGCATGTGTGCGGCTCTGGCTAACGTTGAAGAGGATAACTGGGAGTGGCATACCTTTGACACCATCAAGGGTGGCGACTACCTGGTAGACCAGGACTCAGCTGAGGTCATGGCCAAGGAAGCCATTGACGCGGTTCTTGACCTGGAAAAGATGGGCCTTCCCTTCAACCGTACTCCTGAGGGCCGTATTGACCAGCGCCGTTTCGGTGGCCATACCCGCGACCACGGTAAGGCTCCTGTACGCCGCGCCTGCTACGCGGCAGACCGCACCGGCCACATGATTCTGCAGACCCTCTACCAGAACTGCGTCAAGCACAATGTAGAGTTCTACAACGAATACTACGTCCTTGACTTGGTCATGGTTGAGGACGAGGACGGCGTCCGCCGCCCCGCTGGCGTAGTCTCCTACGACCTGGCCACCGGCGACGTCCACGTCTTCCAGGCCAAGAGCGTTATTTTCGCCTCCGGTGGCTGTGGCAAGATCTTCAAGACCACCTCCAACGCCCACACCCTGACCGGTGACGGTATGGCCATTGCCCTGCGCAACGGTATTCCCCTGGAAGACATGGAGTTCGTGCAGTTCCACCCCACCGGTCTTGCTGGTCTGGGCATTCTGGTCTCTGAGGCCGCCCGCGGTGAAGGCGGCATTCTGCGTAACTCCGACGGCGAACGCTTCATGGAGCGCTACGCCCCCACCATTAAGGACCTGGCTCCCCGCGATATTGTGGCCCGTTCCATGGCGAACGAGGTACGTGAGGGCCGAGGTTGCGGCCCCAACAAGGACTACGTCCTGCTGGATCTGACTCACCTTGAGCCCTCCCATATCGACGAGAAGCTCCCGGATATTACCGAGTTCGCTCGTACCTACCTAGGCGTTGAACCCTACACCGAGCCCGTCCCGGTCTTCCCCACCGCCCACTACGCCATGGGCGGTATTCCCACCAACATCAAGGCAGAGGTCCACTCCAACTCTGAGGACATCATCCCCGGCCTTTACGCTGCCGGTGAGGTCGCCTGTGTATCGGTCCACGGCTCCAACCGCCTGGGCACCAACTCCCTGCTCGACATCAACGTCTTCGGTAAGCGCGCCGGTATCTACGCGGCAGAATACGCAGCCTCAGCTGATTTCCTGCCCGTCCCCGACGATGCCGCCGATGCCACCCTGGAACTGCTCAACCAGATCCGCAAGGGCGAAGGCACCGAAAAGGTAGGCCAGCTGCGTAAAGAACTGCAGGACGTCATGGACGCCGACATGCAGGTGTTCCGCACCGAGGCAACCATCCACAACGCCGTCAACAAGATTGTTGAGCTTGAAGAGCGCTACAAGAACATCCAAATTCAGGACAAGGGCAAGCGCTTCAACCTCGACCTGCTTGAAGCGGTCGAGCTGGGCTTCCTGCTAGAACTGGCCAAGGTTATGTCTGTGGCTGCCCTGCACCGCAAGGAGTCCCGCGGCGGTCACTTCCGCGAGGACTACCCCGACCGCGACGACGCCAACTTCATGAAGCACTCAATGGTTTACCTCGATGAGAACGCCGAGATGGAGGGTATCAAGGGTCTGCGTTTTGATACCAAGCCCGTGACCTTCACCCGCTACGAACCGATGGAGCGTAAGTACTAAAATGGCTGATTTTGAAGCACGTGAACCCGAATCCAAGGTTGAGCTGAAGTCTGAGTCAGGCGAAGCGGGTGCTATTCCCACCTTCGACGTGACTGTGCAGGTTCGCCGTTACAACCCCGAAGAGTCAGCAGAGGCCCACTGGGACGAATTCAAGCTGACCATGTATGGCACTGACCGTGTGCTCGATGCCCTGCACAAGATCAAGTGGGAGATCGATGGCTCGCTGTCCTTCCGTCGCTCCTGTGCCCACGGCATCTGCGGCTCCGATGCTATGCGCATCAACGGCCGTAACCGTCTGGCCTGCAAGACCCTGCTCAAGGATCTTGATCTGTCCAAGCCGATTACCGTTGAGCCCATCAAGGGTCTGCCCTGCGAGAAGGACCTTATCGTAGATATGGAACCCTTCTTCCAGGCCTACCGTGAGATTATGCCCTTCTTAGTCAACGATACCCACGAGCCGGAGCGCGAGCGCTACCAGTCCCAGGAGGACCGCGCCCGCTTTGACGACACCACCAAGTGTATCCTTTGCGCTGCGTGTACCTCGTCCTGCCCCGTCTTCTGGACTGACGGCCAGTACTTTGGCCCGGCAGCTATCGTTAATGCCCACCGCTTCATCTTCGACTCTCGCGATGATGCTGGCGATATGCGTCTTGAGATTCTCAACGATAAGGAAGGCGTCTGGCGTTGCCGCACCACCTTCAACTGCACCGAGGCCTGCCCTCGCGGTATTGAAATTACCAAGGCAATTGCCGAGGTTAAGCAGGCTATCCTAGCCCGCTCCCTCTAAAGGCCGGCAGAAAGTCGCGTTCCACGTCCGCTGTGGAGCGCGACTTTTTTGTGCGAGGGGCTACTCTATATACATGACGTCCTCAACCGCAGCCGCGCACACCCTGAACCTGGGCACCCCTATCTTTGCCCAGCGCATTCGCTCTCTCCTGCCTGAACTCATTAAGTTCCGCAGGGACGTCCACCAGAACCCTGAGCTTTCCTACTTAGAGAACAAGACGACCGAGCGTATTTTTCGTACCCTCACCGAAGCGGGGCTGGCCCCCAAACACTTGAAAGGTACCGGCTGTTATGTGGATGTAGGTTCTGGCTCGATGGCTGCAGCCCTACGAGCCGATATTGATGCCCTGCCGATTCAGGAGGAAACCGACCTGCCCTACGCATCGCAGGTCGATGGCGTCATGCACGCCTGCGGCCACGATATTCACCAGACCGTCATGCTGGGCGTAGCTATTGCCCTGCACCGGCTACATAGCGAAACTCCACTGGGCGGCACCATCCGCATTATCTTCCAGCCCGCTGAAGAGCAGTTGCCCGGCGGGGCGGTGGACGTCATTGCCCAGGGTATCCTTGAGGGGGTGCCCCGCGCCTTTGCCCTGCACTGCGAACCCAAGGTTGACGTGGGTAAAATTGGAACCCGCATCGGTGCTATTACCAGTGCCTCCGATACCATCAAAATCACTCTCAAAGGCCGCGGTGGGCACACCTCCCGCCCCCACCTGACCGAAGACGTTATTTACGCGCTCTCTCAAATTGCTATTAACGTGCCGGCGGTGCTTTCTCGCAAGACGGACGTGCGCTCCGGCGTGCTGGTTGCCTGGGGGCAGATTGAGGCGGGGGTGGCTCCCAATGCTATTCCGTCTACCGCTTTTTTGGCGGGTACCATGCGCTGTCTGGATGCGGATGTCTGGAAGCAGGCCGGCGCCATGCTTGATGAAGTGGTCGACCAGATTGCTGCCCCCTACAACGTAGAAGTTGAACTGGAGCATTTCCGGGGAGTGCCGCCGTCCGTCAATACCGAAGATGAGGTGGCCATGATTGAGGCGGCCTCCCGCGTGGAGCTGGGGGAGGACTCTGTGGTTCTGGTGGAGCAGTCCATGGGCGGGGAAGACTTTGCCTGGATGCTCCAGGAAGTGCCCGGCGCCCTGATTCGTTTGGGCACCCGTGTACCCGGCGGAGTAACATACGACCTGCACCGGGGTGACTATGCGCCGGACGAGCGCGCCATCGAGTACGGGGTGCAGGTGATGGCTGCAACCGCGCTGCGGGCTATCCGCTCGGAGCTACCTCGCAGTTAACGTCCGGCAAGTTACTGGCCAGTAAGTTTTTTCAGAAAATTTTTTGCGAGGGTAGGACGCTGGCCCCCGCTGCCTGGGGTAGCCTCCTGCCCTGTGTGATTAGTTCAAACGCTCCACGGTGTGATTAAACAGCAGTGGCCTGTTATGCGGTTCACGTTCTTTAAGGTGAATCGGAGGTGAACGGGAAGCTAAATCACACTAAGATGTGTTGTGTTACGCAAAATTTTCTCTGAAAGCACCACTCACACACAGGTGGCGTACACTATGCGCCGCCAGCTTTCAGGGCCGTACGAAAAGGACCTTCATGGCTTTCTCACGTAAGCACGTTGCTTCCACCGGTTCCATTCTGGGCATCTCAGCCCTGCTTCTGTCAGCTTGCGGCGCTGCCCCCGAAGAATCATCATCAGCTTCCGGCGAAGCAGCCGACTACAAGGGTTGCGTCGTTTCTGACTTCGGTGGCTTCCAGGATAAGTCCTTCAACCAGAACTCCTACAAGGGCCTGCAGGACGCCGTATCTGAGCTTGGCATCGACATGGCAGAAGCACAGTCTTCATCAGATACCGACTACGCTCCTAACGTTAACGGTATGATCCAGCAGGGCTGCAACATCACTGTTACTGTTGGCTTCGCTCTGTCAGACACCACTAAGGAAGTCGCAGAGGCAAACCCTGAATCACACTTTGCAATCGTTGACGATAACGCCATCGACCTGCCCAATGTTCGTCCCATCATCTTCGATACCGCCCAGGCTGCCTTCCAGGCAGGCTACCTTGCAGCTGCTCAGACCAAGACCGGTAAGGTAGCAACCTACGGTGGTGCCCAGTACCCCACCGTCACCATCTTCATGGATGGCTTTGCTCAGGGCGTTGCCTACTATAATGAGCAGAAGGACGCCAACGTTGAACTCCTGGGTTGGAATGTAGAGAGCCAGTCAGGTACCTTCACTGGTGACTTCGAAGACGCTGCTAAGGGCAAGACCAACACCCAGACCTTCTTGGATCAGGGCGCTGACATCATCCTGCCCGTTGCAGGCCCCGTAGGTTCCGGTACCCTCGAAGCCGTCAAGGAGTATAACGCCACTAACCCTGAGAACCCCGCATCGGTTGTTTGGGTTGACTCAGACGGCGTTGAAACCAACCCCAACTTCTCAGACATTATCCTGACCTCCATCATGAAGAAGATGGACGCAGCTGTCACCGAAACCATCAAGTCTGACTTCGAAGGTAACTTCACCGCTGAACCCTACGTCGGCACCCTTGAGAATGACGGTGTTGGCCTGTCACCCTTCCACGACTTTGACTCAGCAGTCTCAGACGAAACCAAGGCTGAACTCGACAAGATCAAGGAAGACATCATCGCCGGTACCATCACCATCGAATCAGAGGCTTCACCCAAGTAGTCTCTCCCGGCGCTGAAAGCCTCCTTTCAGTCACCCAACAGCGGCTCACCCCCTTGCACTCGAGGGGAGTGAGCCGTTTGTCTGGTAAAAGCCTCTGGCCCATAGCCCTGAGCCACGAACAGTCTTTAGGGTAAGCGACTAACCCGCTAAACTAGGCACAAGCACTCCTTCACTCTGCAGCCCCCGGGGTCGCAGTGTGCGTCCGGTTCTCAGACAGAAAGCCACCCCATGAAACTCGAATTGCGCAAGGTCACCAAACGTTTCGGTGACTTTACCGCGAACGACAGCATCGACCTTGTGGTCCGCCCCGGCACAGTACACTGCCTGCTGGGTGAAAACGGCGCGGGTAAGTCCACCCTCATGAACGTTATCTTCGGTCTCTACCAGCCCACCGAAGGTCAGCTCTTCATCGATGATCAGCCGGTCGATTTTTCGGGCCCATCGGATGCTATGGCGGCAGGTATAGGCATGGTGCACCAGCACTTCATGCTGGTACCCGTTTTCACCGTTGCCGAAAATGTGGCCTTGGGCTCAGAATCAGTCAAGGGCGGAACCCTTGACCTTGAGACTACCCGCCGTAAGATTCGTGAAATCTCTGACCGCTACGGCTTTGCAGTCGATCCCGACGCTATTGTTGAAAACCTACCCGTTGGTGTGCAGCAGCGTGTTGAAATCATCAAGGCTCTGGTGCGTGATGCTGAGACCCTCATCCTTGATGAACCCACCGCTGTGCTCACTCCCGCTGAAACCGACCAGCTACTGGGCATCATGAACCAGCTCCGCAAAGACGGGAAGTCCCTGCTCTTCATCTCCCACAAGCTTCGCGAAGTTCGTGAAATTTCTGATGACATCACCGTCATCCGCCGCGGCAAGGTAGTTGGCCACGCTGACCCCTCCATGTCGACCACTGAGCTGGCCTCTCTCATGGTGGGTAAGGCCGTTCAGCTAACCGTCGAAAAGTCCCAGGCTCAGACCAACCAACAGACCTTTGCTGTTGAAGACCTCACCTTAGTAGCCGATAACGGCGTCCCCCTACTCAAGGATGTCAGCTTTACCGTGCACGGCGGCGAGATTCTCGCCGTTGCCGGTGTGCAGGGTAACGGCCAGACCGAGCTGGCCGAATCTATCATCGGCCTGCACCCCAAGGCCACCGGCTCTATGAAACTCAACGGTCATGAGCTTCTTGGGAAAACCACTAAGCAGGTGCTGCGCTCCGGAGTTGGTTTCGTGCCCGAAGACCGTAGCAAGGACGGTCTGGTCGGCTCCTTCTCCATCTCAGAGAACCTGATTCTCGACCTCTTTGACACCAAAGACTTCTCCTCAGTAGGCACCCTGAACCGCACCAAGATTTCTGAAAATGCCGACCGGGCGGGAGCCGAGTTCGACATCCGCATGGGCTCCAAGGAACACGCAGCCTCCACTCTCTCCGGCGGTAACCAGCAGAAAATCGTTGTTGCCCGCGAGCTCTCCCGCCCCCTAAAACTCTTTGTTGCATCCCAGCCCACCCGCGGCGTCGATGTTGGTTCTATCGAATTCATCCACAAGCGCATCGTCGAAGAACGCGATAAGGGCGTGCCCGTCATCATCGTCTCTACCGAACTCGACGAAGTTTACGGTCTAGCAGACCGCATCGCCGTCTTCTTCCACGGGGAGCTCATGGGAATCGTTCCGCCCAGCACCCCGCGCTCCGTTCTTGGCCAGATGATGGCAGGAAGCACCTATGAGGAAGCCCTCGCAGCTTCCGCAGAACACGAAGAAGAAGCCCCCAGCACTTCCCACGCCAAGCACCTGGCGGGCCCCAATACTGAGACCCCCTGGGCAGAAGGAGAAGAGAATGAGCGAGCATAAGCCCGCAACCCCGCAGGTAGACCCTGCCCTCGCTGCCGATACGGTAGTTAAAACCCCGCCCCAGGACGTCCCCTCCCCGCTGGTAGCTACCGAGAAGCCCTCCACCTTCGCTCGTATCGCAGGTGGGAATATTGGGCTCTCCATCGGTGCAGCTCTTGCCGCCTTTATCGTGGGTGGCATTCTCATCGCTTTCACCGACCCGGCAACCCAAAAAGCGGCAGGCTACTTCTTTGCTCGACCTATGGATGCCATCAGCGCCGGGTGGTCTGCAGCCACTGACGCCTACATGGCCCTGCTCCAGGGGTCTATCTACAACCCCAACGGCAAAACCTTTGCCCAGCAGATTCGACCCATTACCGAAACTCTGACCATGGCAACCCCCCTCATTTTCGCGGGTCTAGCTATCGCGCTCTCCTTCCGAGCTGGTCTCTTCAACATCGGTGCCCAGGGCCAGATTATCCTCGGTGCTATCGTCTCCGGCTGGGTAGCCCTCAATGCTGGGCTTCCCCTGCCCCTTATGATTCCCCTTGTCCTCATCGGTGGTCTGATCGGTGGTGCTATTTGGGGCGGCATCATCGGCGTTCTCAAGGCTAAGACAGGCGCCCACGAAGTCATCCTGTCCATCATGATGAACTACATCGCCGCTAACCTCCTGACCTACCTGCTTAAAACCCCCGTGCTGCAGCGCGAAGGGAGTGCAAACCCCATCTCAGATCAGGTCGGCGCTAACGCGATTTTCCCTCTGATTCTTGGCCCCTCCTTCCGCTTGCATCTGGGCTTCATCGTCGCTGTTCTAGCAGTTATCTTTGTGAGCTGGATCCTGAACCGCTCTACTATCGGCTTCCGCCTCCGAGCGGTCGGTGCAAACCCTAATGCTGCACGCACCGCAGGTATCTCTGTCGCCTCCGGGTACATCATCGTGATGGCTCTCTCCGGCGCCCTCGCAGGTCTTGCTGGTACCGCCCAGGTTTCCGGTACCGAAAAGGTTCTTAGCACCGGTGTTGCAGGCTCACTTGGCTTTGACGCTATCACCGTAGCCCTGCTCGGACGCTCTACCCCCTGGGGCACCTTCTTCGCGGCCCTGCTCTTCGGTGCCTTCCGTGCAGGTGGTGTCTCCATGCAGATCTCAACCGGAACCGACATCGACATCGTTCTGGTTCTTCAGGCTCTGATCGTTCTTTTCATCGCGGCGCCCCCGCTGGTTCGATCCCTGTTCCGCCTGCCTGACCCCACCGGCAAGCCCAAGAAAAAGAAGTCAGCTAAGAAGAAGGCCGTGGAGGCATAACCATGAGCGTCATCGCAACTCCTGAAACCACTGCCAGCACTTCAGATGAAAGGCTGGTCGTCAAAAACTGGAAGAACCCCATCATCTACGGGGTACTTGCAGTACTCGGAACCCTGCTCATTGCCCTGCGCGCCCCCAAGAGCACCATCAGCCTGGGCATCTCGGACGGCGTCAGCTGGTTCTCCGCCGAACCCCTCCAAATCAACCCCCAGGTCTACGGCTGGGTAGCCTCCATCGCCATGCTCGCTGTAGCAGGCTATGCTCTGGTCACCACCAACGCCGGCAAAACTATCGGCCGCTGGGTAGCGCCCCTCTTCTGGATTGCCTTTGCCAGCGGCCTGGTGGTTTGGGCCATCGGGTCCACCGAACGAGCCTCACTCTCCCTAGTTTCCCTGCTCACTGGTGCAGTGGCCCTCTCTATCCCCATGATCTTTGGTTCCATGGGCGGTCTGCTCTGTGAGCGTTCTGGCATCGTCAACATCGCCATCGAAGGCCAGCTCCTGCTGGGAGCCTTCTCAGCAGTCATCGTCGGCTCCATGACTGGCAGCCCCTGGGCAGGTCTCATCGCAGCCATGGTCGGTGGCATGCTCGTCTCAGCCCTGCTGGCCCTCTTCTCTATCAAGTACCTGGTCGACCAGGTCATCGTGGGTGTCGTGGTCAACGTTCTGGTCTCAGGCCTCACCGGCTTCCTCTTCGCACGTGTTCTTGAGCCCAACGCGTCCACCCTCAACTCCGCGCCCAAGCTGCCGGCCTTCGCCGTCCCCGGCCTCTCCGAGATCCCTGTTCTGGGCCCCGTCCTCTTCAACCAGAACGTACTGGTCTACCTCATGTACATCGTGGTAGCCGTCATCTGGTTTGCCCTTAATAAGACCCGCTGGGGCCTGCGTACCCGCGCCGTCGGTGAGCATCCCAAGGCGGCCGATACCCTGGGCGTTAACGTCAACCGCCTGCGTGCCACCAACGTCCTGCTCGCAGGTGCTGTAGCCGGTATGGGCGGAGCCTTCTTCACCCTGGTTTCCGTATCCTCCTTCAACTCCGATATGACCGCCGGTCAGGGCTACATCGCCCTCGCCGCCCTCATCTTCGGTCGCTGGACCCCTATCGGAGCCCTCTCCGCCGCCCTCCTCTTCGGCTTCTCCCTCAACCTACAGTTCGTCCTCTCCATCCTGGGCACCAGCGTGCCCACCGAACTGCTCGCCATGCTGCCCTACCTGGTCACCATCTTCGCGGTAGCCGGTCTGGTCGGGCGCTCCCGCGGCCCCGCCGCAGTGGGCAAGCCCTACATCAAGGAGTAGGTCCGGACGGACGCAGGGGAGAGCAGCGCCTTTTGGGTATGCCGCCGCCGCGCAACCATTCTTTCTCTTCGCGCGGGGCGCTCGTCGAAATTCATCGCCAGGCCCGATTCACGCGCTGGCAGGCGGCATACCCTTCAGGCGCTTGAGCTCCATCTCACCTGAGCCATGTGGCCGCTATCTTCATGTGGGGTAGCGGCCATAGCTGTCTTAATGTTCTTGAGGCTGGGCTAGGGTGGAGGCAGACGCCCCGGCAGCCGACTGGCTGGGATGAGTACGGGGTTTCCGCGAAGCGAAACAGAAATCCCTGCGAATTAGCCGAGCCTGCGAGGCTACATGAATCGCGTGCGAGCTCTGCGAGCCTGCGAGAAGGTTAGTCGGCAAAGGGGCGTCCGCCTCTGCCTCAACATCCCCGTACCTATAGAAAAACAAAGGAAGATACCAATGACTGCACAAGACATTGACTGGGATCAGCTCACCGCTGCCGCCACCACAGCCCTAGCGAACTCCTACTCGCCCTACTCCAACTTCGCGGTGGGGGCCGCGGCCCTAACCACCGACGGGCGCCTGATTACCGGCGCTAACATCGAAAACGCCTCCTACGGGATTACTCTCTGCGCCGAATGCTCGCTGATCTCTGAGCTCTTCCGCACCGGCGGCGGCAAGCTCGCAGCTTTCGCCTGTGTCGATAAGGACGGCAACGCCCTGATGCCTTGCGGCCGCTGCCGCCAGCTACTCTACGAACACAGCGCCCCCGGCATGCTCCTGCGCTCCACCAGTGGAGTGCTCACCATCGAGCAGATGCTGCCCGATGCCTTCGGCCCCGACCGCCTAGCTGCCCCCTAACGTCCTTATCTTTCCCGTTCACTGACGGCTTTGCTCAGGCCAAGCCCCGGCGCAAACTGGCATACTGGAAGAGACGCCCGAACAACACGACACAACAGGGCAGGGGAGCGAAGCTGCACCCTGCCGGGAAGGTGAGCGCTTGAGCACTGAAGCTTTCGACGCCGTAGACATTATCCGCACCAAACGCGACCACGGAACCCTCACCAACAATCAAATCGACTGGGTCATCGACGCCTACACCCGCGGCGTCGTAGCCGACGAGCAGATGAGCGCCCTGGCCATGGCTATCTTCCTCAACGGCATGAACCGCGAAGAAACCGCCCGCTGGACCGATGCCATGATCCGCTCCGGCGAACGTATGGACTTCTCACCCATCATCGGCCCCGGTAAAAAACTCGCCACCGCAGATAAGCACTCCACCGGCGGCGTCGGCGACAAAATCACCCTGCCCCTGGCCCCGCTGGTTGCCGTCTATAACGTGGCCGTACCCCAGCTCTCAGGCCGCGGCCTGGGCCATACTGGCGGCACCCTCGACAAGCTCGAAGCCATCTCCGGCTGGCAGGCCAATATCTCTAATGAAAAGACTCTCGACATTCTCGGTACCGTTGGCGCTGTTATCTCAGCGGCAGGCGCGGGTCTCGCCCCCGCCGACAAGAAGCTTTATGCTCTGCGCGACACCACCTCCACTGTCGAGGCAATCCCGCTCATTGCATCGTCCATTATGAGCAAGAAAATTGCCGAGGGCACCGACTCCCTGGTGCTCGACGTCAAGGTCGGCTCCGGTGCCTTTATGAAGGACGCCGTGCGCGCCCGTGAGCTGGCAGAGGTCATGGTTGAGCTGGGTCAGGGAGCCGGTGTAAAAACCAGTGCCCTGCTGACCAACATGGATACCCCGCTGGGGCTGGCCGTTGGCAACGCCAATGAAGTAGCTGAATCTGTTGAGGTTCTCGCCGGTGGCGGACCTGCCGATATCGTTGAACTGACCGTCGAACTGGCCCGCGTCATGCTCAAAAACTCCGGTATCGACGCCGACCCGGCCAAGGCCCTTGCGGACGGTCGCGCTATGGATAAGTGGCGCGAGATGATTTCCGCCCAGGGCGGTGACCCCGATGCAGCCCTGCCCGAAGCCCGCGAGACCCACACCGTCTACGCTGATGCCAGCGGCACCCTAACCCGCCTGGACGCTCTGGCAGTGGGCGTGGCCTCCTGGCGTCTGGGCGCAGGACGAGCCCGTAAAGAAGACGACGTGCAGCTAGCAGCGGGCATTAACCTGCACGCCAAGCCCGGCGATGCCGTCACCGCAGGTCAGCCCCTCATGACCCTGATGACCGACACCCCTGAACGCTTTGAACGAGCCCTGGAATCCCTCAAGGACGCCTGGACTATCGGAGGCGATTACACCCCCACCGACCTGATTCTGGATAGAATCAACGCTTAAAGCCCCCCCTCGACCCTGCAAGAAAAGAGAAGAACCGTGGGCCTATTTAGCCGCAAGAAAACTCAGGCACCTGCCCCCGCCACCGACGCTACCCAGCGCGATGTTCTGGCAACCGGCCTCGACGCCGAGCAGGCGTCCGCCCCCGCAACCGCTGAGCCTACCCCCGTCACCCAGTCGGCGCCTACCCGGCTGGGCGCAGGCGAGGGTCTCAAAGCGGTTGTGAAGCTCATGCGTGCCAAGGCAGAGGGTCAGGTGACCCTGAACCTGACCCAGAACGCCAACGACATGAAGTACACCCTCTACCAGCGTGGCCAGGAGGTTGAATCTGGTTTGGTCACACCCGGTAGCGAGTGGTTCCAGGCTGTGGCCGACCTCTACGTTGAGGAAGAAAAGAGCGAGCGCGGCGCCTGGAACCGCGCCCTGATCGTGGTTAACCCCGCTATCGGCAGCGATGCAGCTGTGCACGCTTCTTTCATGAACACCGCCACCAGTAAGACCCACAACCTCAACTACGCCCTCGACATGGGCGCTGCCCAGGCTCAGCAGGTTGCTAAAGTTGAGAAGGGCAAGGACGCCGCCACCGCCCCGGTTGCCGCAGGGCAGGGGGAAACCGCAGCCCAGGCTGAGGACCGCATGAGCCGGATCTCAGCCCGTTTGGCCCAGGAGAAGGCAGCGCAGGAGAAGGCTGACCAGAACGAAGCGGAGAAAGTAGAAAGCCCCGTTGAGGAAGTCTCGGGCACCGCTGAGGAAGCAGCTGTAGAACCTGCGCAGGAAGAAGCCCCCGCGGTAGAAACAGGTAACGCAGAAGAAGCCCCCGCAGCCGACGAGAACGAGGCCCACCAGCTGCCCACCCACCTGGACGACAGCGAATTCGAGACCGACGACCAGCCCCAGGCATCCGCTGCACCGGCTTCGGCCCGTAGCCTGCCCGCGTCCGCCCCGACTCTGGACGCCCCCATGACCAGCACCAGCGTGGACATCGCCCCCTCTTACGCTGAGCACAGCCAGCCCAAGCCCTCTGCCACCAAGAAGGCCAGCGGCAACCTGGTGCTGACTGAAGCCGAAGTGGTCTCCCGCTTCGCTCCGGCCTACGAGGCCCTGTTCGGGGCAGAAGGTACCGCCCGCGATGTCTCCACCGTGCTGATTCGTGTGCGTACCCTGGGCTCCTACTACGATGCCCTGACCCACGTGCGCCGCAACGGCTTCTGGGAGCAGGTGCGCACCTTCGACCTAATCCCCGAAGAGACCCTGGCGATTCTGCAGCTCAAGGCCGACTCCTACAAGGAAGGCCACGGCTCACCCCTGGCCGTCAACATCCGCTTCACCCCCGGCACCCCGGTCGAGGCCTCCTTCGACTACGCCGATGAAGAAGCCTTCGTGCGCTACCCCGAGCACCTGCCCGCTCAGCAATACGTTGAAGAGCTGCGCATGTTCCCCCGCACCGGCGAGAACATCCCGGCTCACATGAGCGAGGCCCTGGCCTCCTGGACCTTCTAGGCCCACTCACCCCTCATCTGACGCACCCGCCCCGAAAGAGCCCCGACCTTTTCGGGGCGGGCCACTACGAAAGAACCTTCCCCGCATGACCGCACCCACGCCCACTCTGACCTGGCTCCAGAAACTCCCCAAAGTTTGCCTGCACGACCACCTCGATGGTGGCCTGCTGCCCGAGACCCTCATCGAGCTAGCTGACCAGGTGGGCCACACCCTGCCCACAACCGACCCGCAGGAGCTGGGGGAGTGGTTCAAGCAAGCAGCGGACTCCCGCTCCCTGGCCCGCTACCTCGAAACCTTTGAGTACACCGTGGCCGTCATGCAAACCGCAGATAACCTGCGCCGGGTCGCCCGTGAGCACGTGCTGACTCTGGCTGCCGACGGCGTCATCTACGGCGAGGTACGCTGGGCTCCCGAACTGCACCAGCGCGGCGGGCTGACCATGGCCCAGGCCGTTGAAGCGGTCGCTGACGGGCTCATGGACGGCATGGAGCAGGTAGCTCGGGCCGGCGGACGCATCCTGGTCAACCAGATCCTGTGCGCCATGCGCCACCACAACAACTCCCTGGAGGTCGTTAAAACCGCCCTGGCCTACCGGGCCCTGGGTGTGGTTGGCTTCGACCTAGCCGGACCCGAGGATGGCCACCCCACCTCGGCCCACGCCGAAGCCCTGAACCTTGCCGCCGAGCACTTCCTGCCCGTCACCCTCCACGCCGGTGAGGCCTTCGGTCTGGCCTCTATCCGCGAAGCCCTGGTCGCCGGCCGGGCCCTGCGACTGGGCCACGGCGTCCGTATCACCGAAGACATCACAGCCCGCACCCTGGCAGAGATCGATCCCGACGGCTCCCTGATGCCCGGGGCGGACCCCAGTCAGACCGTCCTGCAGCTGGGCGAGGTCGCCGAAGCCGTCAAAAACCGCCGTATCGTGCTTGAAACCTGCCCATGCTCCAACCTGCAGACCGACGCAGCCGAAAAAGCCAGCAATGTGGGGCAGAAAAAAGACTTTGAACCGGCCCTCAGTCACGAAGAGCACCCGGCGGCCCTGCTTCTACAGGCCGGGTTCGCGGTTACCATCAACCCCGATAATCGCCTAATGAGCGCCACCAGCATGACCCGGGAATTCGCCGAACTCGCCACCCACCAGGGCTTTGGACTACCCGAATTCTTTGAGGTCACCTACAACGCCATCAACGGAGCCTTCTGCTCCTTCGACGAAAAACAGGCCCTGCTCACCAGCATCCAGAGCGCCTACGGGCAGCTGACCCTCGAAGAACAGGGGCGGGCAGACACCGACCAGGATGAGCAGCGCGGCGCATGACCCGGCCCAGACAAGAGCACTCCGCCCCAGCACCAGAACCCGGTGACCTCGGGGGTAGCTTCGAGCACTTGATGGGGCTCATGCAGACCCTCCGCAGCCCCGACGGCTGTGCCTGGACGTCCGTCCAAACCCACGCGTCCATCATGCACTACCTCATCGAAGAAACTTACGAGGTTGCCGAAGCCGTTGAAGCCCCCGGCGGAGTCAACCTGCCTCTGCTGCGCGAAGAACTGGGGGATGTGCTGCTCAACGTCATCTTCCACGCCATCATGGCTGCCGAAACCCCCGCCGCGCAGAGCGGCTTCACCATGCAGGACGTCATCAATGGGCTCGCCGCCAAACTGGTGCGTCGCAACCCACATGTCTTCGCTGCCACCGGCCAAGGCAGCGAAAAGCTCAGCGCTGCCGATATCTTTGAGACCTGGGACCAGCTCAAAAAAGCCGAAAAACCCGAACGCACCGGCCCCTTCGATGGTCTCCCGCCGGCCCTGCCCGCGCTCGCCCTCGCCGCCAAGGTCGCGGAGAGAGCCGAGATCTCCGGGGCTGACCTTACAGGTGCGGGCTCCGGTGGGCAGCTCCCAGCCTTCGCTAACGAGCAGGAGCTAGGCGCCTACCTCTACGAGCTGGCAGCCTCTACCCGCACCGCCGGGCTTGATGCGGAACGGGCCCTGCGGACGTATGTGCAAGGGCTGATTCGCGACTGACGCGGTGGGGTAGCGGTGCTCTTCTGCCCGCCGACCCTCTCATTCCTCGCCTGGCGACTCGTCATGATTCACGCCCCGCCTAACGGCGGATTCCACTCGCTACATCCCGCCAGCGGCCTGCCAGAGCACCGCCACCCCACCAGCACCGCCATAAGGTAGTTGTGACCCGTTGGTCAGAATCCCACAAAACCTCAGAAGTGCTGAAGAAAACCGTTGGAAATGTTGAATTCCTGTGTGCTTATGTGGGTTTTTTGGTAGACTGGGGGTATAAACGCGCACGGGCTAAAATACCCGATCAGCAACCGGCTGTAGCGCTATATAGCCATTTTCATTTCTCATCCTTCAAGGAGCATTTTCATGGCTTTGATTACCGCAGTTCACGCTCGTCAGATTCTTGACTCACGCGGCAACCCCACCGTTGAGGTTGAGGTTCTGCTCGAAGACGGCGCTTTTGGCCGTGCAGCAGTTCCCTCAGGCGCATCCACCGGTGAGTGGGAAGCCGTAGAGCGCCGCGACGGCGACAAGGCTGTTTACCTGGGCAAGGGCGTTCTCGGCGCTGTCTCTGCAGTGATTGAAGAAATCGCTGAAGAGGTTATCGGCATCGACGCAACCGACCAGCGCGCTGTTGACGCAGCCATGATCGCCCTGGACGGCACCAACAACAAGGGCAAGCTCGGCGCAAACGCTATCCTCGGCGTTTCCATGGCCGTTGCTAAGGCAGCAGCCGAGTCTTCAGACCTGCCCCTCTACAAGTACCTGGGCGGCCCCAACGCTCACGTTCTGCCCGTTCCCATGATGAACATCCTCAACGGTGGTTCACACGCTGACTCCAACGTTGATATCCAGGAATTCATGATTGCCCCCATCGGCTTCGACACCTTCTCCGCTGCCCTGCAGGCTGGCGTTGAGGTGTACCACGCGCTCAAGGGTGTTCTGCACGACCGTGGCCTGTCCACCGGTCTGGGCGATGAGGGTGGCTTCGCTCCCAACCTCGACTCCAACGCTGCAGCTCTTGACCTGATCATCGAGGCTATCGAGAAGGCCGGCTACAAGCCCGGTGAAGAAATCGCCCTGGCTCTGGACGTCGCTTCTTCCGAGTTCTACAACGACGGTGCCTACGACTTCGAAGGCCAGAAGAAGTCCGCAGCTGAAATGTCTGCCTACTACGCTGACCTGGTTGCTAAGTACCCCCTCGTTTCCATCGAGGACCCCCTGGACGAGAACGACTGGGACGGCTACAAGACCCTCACCGCTGAAATTGGTGACAAGGTTCAGATCGTTGGCGACGACCTCTTCGTGACCAACCCCGAGCGTCTGGCTCAGGGCATCGAGGGTGGCGCTGCTAACGCCCTGCTGGTTAAGGTCAACCAGATTGGTTCACTGACCGAGACCTTCGACGCTATGAGCATGGCTCAGCGCAACGAGTACCGTTGCATGGTTTCACACCGTTCAGGTGAGACCGAGGACGTCACCATCGCTGACCTGGCTGTTGCTACCAACGCTGGCCAGATCAAGACCGGTGCTCCCGCCCGCTCCGAGCGCGTCGCTAAGTACAACCAGCTGCTGCGCATCGAAGAAGAACTCGGCGATCAGGCTGTTTACGCAGGCAAGGGTGCTTTCCCCCGCTTCGCAAAGTAGTCTGCCCCTCTCTAAAGGTAAGAGAGTAAGGACGCCCGTGCCCCGGCCAGGTTGCCCCTGGCCGGGGCACTGCCCTTTAAGGACGAGGGTGGAACCGTTCAGCGGGTGCCCAGTTCAGACGGTAAAATAGGAAAATCACGGACGAGAGGGCAGGAACAGCACATTATGGCACGCACACCGGGTAAGAAACCCAACCCCATCGCAGCCTTTTTCGGATTCGGCCTGGGCAAGCCGGCGTCCGCCCCCTCTCGGGAGAAGCAGGCCAAACCCCGCCGTGCCCGGGCAGCTAAGCCCCTGCGGACTGAGACTACCGCAGAAACCTCCGCACAGGAGCTGGCTACCCCGGTAGCCGCCCACTCCTTTAGCGGGCACTTCATCACCTTTGCCATCGTGCTGGTGATCATTGCTCTGTCGGTCTATAACCCCCTGACCTCCTTTATCCGTCAGAACAACGAAATCAACGACGCCAAAGCCAGCATCGCTGCCCTGCAAGCCGAGCAGGACTCACTAAACGCCCAGGTCAGCTGGTGGCAGGACGACAACTACGTCAAACAACAGGCTAAAAGCCGTCTCTTCTACGTACAGCCGGGGGAGACCCCCTACCTGGTCGTGGGATTGGACTCCACCAGCGAACTAGCGGATGACACCAGCGCATCGGCTAAAACCGCCCCCGAAGACTCCTGGACCACCAAACTTTGGGGCTCTCTGCAACTAGCTGCTGAAGACACCTCCGCCAGCAGCCCCGCCCCTGAGAGCTCAAGCAGCCCGAACACCAGCACCTCAGCTCCCCCGAGTGCAGAGCCCACCGCTACCGCCACCACCCGCTAGCGCCGGTAGACTAGAAAAACCAGCACCACCCTCTAAGGACACCATGACTACACCCGCAAGCACCGAGCACCAGCCCCAGGGTTTCGGCGTCACCGCCGAAACCCTCACCCCCACCGAGCTAGATCTGAAAGTGCTCTCAGCCCAGCTAGGGCGTACCGTGCGCGATGTTGTCGAAATCCCGGCTCGCTGCGTCTGTGGCAACCCCCTGGTAGCCGCCACCGCCCCGCGCCTGGCCAACGGCTCACCCTTCCCCACCACCTTCTACCTGGCCCACCCCGTCATCACCGCCGCAGCTTCCCGCCTTGAAGCAGAAGGCGCCATGTACGAGATGACCGATGAGGTCACCGACGACGAGGGCAAGGCAACCGCCTACCGGGGCGCCCACGAGAACTACCTGGCAGAGCGCGAACGCATTCGCGTCAAAGCCGGTCTAGAAGAAGTACCCGAAATTGAGGGTGTTTCAGCCGGTGGTATGCCCACCCGCGTCAAGTGCCTGCATGCCGTGCTCGGCCACACCCTAGCCGTTGGTCGCGGTATCAACCCCTACGGGGATGCAACCCTCGACCTCATCGCTGAGTGGTGGACCCCCGAAACCTGCCACTGCGACCCCACCTGGCGCGACTAGCCGCCCACCAGCCTCCGCCCCACCCTACCTAACCTGCCCCTACGAGTTACCGGGAGTAACCATGCGCGTTGGCGCTATCGACTGCGGAACCAACTCAATTCGCCTGCTCATCGCCGAGACTGAAACCACCGAAGAGGGCTTTGTGCTCACCGATCTTGAGCGTCGTATGAAAATTGTGCGCCTGGGTAAGGGCGTGGACGCCACTGGCTGGCTGGCCAAAGAATCCTTGGAACGCACCTTCGCCGCGGCCCGCGAATATGCCGACCTGCTGCGCGAATACGGGGTAGAGCAGGTGCGCTTTGCCGCCACCAGCGCCACCCGCGACGCGGGCAACCGCCAAATCTTTATCGACGGAATCCGCGAGATTCTTGGGGTAGAACCCGAGGTCATTACCGGCCGGGAAGAGGCCGAGCTGTCTTTTGCCGGGGCTGTCTCGTCAGTGGGCAATACCGAGGAGATGACTCTGGTGATTGACCTGGGCGGCGGCTCCACCGAGTTCGTGCTGGGAAACAAGGACGGCCTGGTGGCAGCTCGCTCGGTTGATATCGGCTGCGTGCGCATGACCGAACGCCATATCAGCTCTGACCCTGCTAACGTCACCCAGGTCGCCCGCGTCATTGCAGATACTGACCGGGCCATTGCAACCGCCAGCGCCTCTGTCGATCTGTCTGCTGCCCGCCGCGTCGTGGGTGTGGCCGGAACCGTCACCACCGTGGCTGCCCACGCGATGGGTCTTGACTCCTACGACCCCGAAAAAATTGACCGGGCCGAGATCGCGATCAAGGACATCTCCCGCACCGCAGCCGACATGGTAGCGATGGCCAGCGCCGACCGCGCCACCCTGCCCTACATGCACGAGGGTCGGGTGGACGTCATTCCGGCAGGCTCCGTCGTCTGGGCCCGCATCGTTGAGCGCATCAGCGCCCTGACCGGGGGAGCGGTCACCAGCGCTATCGCCTCAGAAAAAGATATTCTCGACGGCCTGGCCCTCTCGGTAGCCGAACGCGCCAGCCGCTAGGAGCCGCCCATGGCCTTTCGGCGACTCCCCACCGGCACCGCCCTGCTCACCAGCGGCCTGGCTCTAGCCACCGCTCTGGCGCTCAGTGCCCTCCCTGCCCGAGCCACCACGGCGAGCCCCTCGGCTAGCACCAGCGCCAGCCCCACAGCAAGTGCGTCAGCCAGCGCCAGCCCCAGTGCCCTGGCCTCGGTGCCCACCATCGCAGCCCCCAAGGGCGACTCTATCCGTGCCCGCCAGTACTGGCTGACTCAGTACGGATTTACCGACCTGTGGAAACAGACCACGGGTAAGGGGGTGACAGTGGCTGTGATTGATACTGGTGTGGACGGCACCCACCAGGACCTGGCTGGTAACGTAGACAGCGGCTACGACGCCTCGACCGGAACCACCAAGAACAAGGGCTGGAAGGGCCTGGGCGTTGAACCCGAACACGGCACCCTGGTCGCCTCAGTGATTGCAGGCCACGGCCACGATGATGGCACCACTCCCGCTAATTCCGGTGAACCCGGGGAGTCCGCAGGCATGATCGGGGTAGCACCCGATGCCACCATTTTGCCCATTTCCCTAGAACTCGGCACCACCAGCGCCACTATTCGCTCGGTCGACGAGCAGATTCCGGACGCCGTGCGCTACGCCGTCGATAACGGGGCCGATATCATCAACCTGTCTGTGGGCTCCGATAAAACCAGCTGGCCCGAATCCTGGGACTCAGCATTTGCCTACGCCGAAGAAAAGGGCGTCATTATCATCGCCTCTGCCGGCAACCGCGGTGCCGGGCTCACCCAGGTGGGCGCCCCCGCCACCATGCCCGGGGTGCTCACCGTTGGCGGCGTTGATAAGAACAAGCAGGACTCCTGGTCCTCATCCTCCCAAGGTATCTCTATCGCTGTCTCTGCCCCCAGTGAGTCCATGATCGGCGCTATCCCCAACAATAAGTACGCCACCTGGTCGGGCACCTCAGCGGCTGCTCCCATCGTCGCCGGTCTTGCTGCCCTCATCATGGAGGAATACCCCGATCTAACCGGCAACCAGGTGATCCAGCGCATCATCGCTTCCAGCGACGATGCAGGGGCGGACGGACGCGACGTCCTCTACGGCTACGGCATCATCAACCCCAAGGCTGCCCTCGCCGAATCGACTCCAGATGATACCGATACCAACCCCCTGGGCTCCATGAGCGACTGGATTAACGTCCACCGCAAAACCACCGCTTCAGCTTCCCCCAGCGTCAGTGAAACCCCCGTCCACCAGGCCGGTGAAACCATCACCGAGGCAGCCGCCCCTGCACCCCTCCGCCCCGTTGAAGACTCCGGCATCTTGCCCTTCATCGTGCTGGCAGCCTTCACCCTGTGGGTCGGCATCATCACCTTCGGCTCCATTCACCAGCTGACCAATATCGTGAAGCGTAGCCGTCGCCGCTAGCCTCACCGGAGGCTCATCTAGCCTTCATCAAATCTTCACCCCGGATTGAAAGACTAGTCACCAGCAGAATGAGAAACGCTCACAGCAAATACCCCGTCCAAAACTATGCTTAACCCCCGCAAAAGTGGCAATATAAGCATGGAGACTTTTTGCCGGAACACCGGCACTACACCAACAGGAAGTTAACTCGCATGGCATTCAACAAGATTGCACAGGACCGCCCCCGCGTCCTTATCGTCGGCGGCGGCTACGTCGGCTTCACCGTCGCAAAGAAGATCCAGAAGGTTATCAAGGAGTCCGGCGGCGTCGTCACCGTTGTCGACCCCAACCCCTACATGACCTACCAGCCCTTCCTCCCCGAAGTTGCAGCAGGCTCCATGGAAGGCCGTAACGCCACCGTACCCCTGCGCCAGCACCTGCGCGACTCAGAAATCATCGGCGGCCGCGTCGTAGCCATCAACCATGCTACCAAGACCGCAACCATCGAACCCATCAACGCCGGTGCAACCTTCGAACTGACCTACGACGAAATCGTCCTGGGCGCAGGCGCCGTCACCCGTGCCTTCCCCATCCCCGGCCTGGCCGAGGTTGCCATCGGTATGAAGACCGTTGAAGAAGCAGTCTCTGTTCGCAACTGGGTTCTCGAACGCATCGAAATTGCTTCCCTGACCACCGACGAGGACGAGCGCCGTCGCGCCCTCACCTTCGTCATCGTCGGCGGCGGTTTCGCGGGTGTTGAAACCATCTCCGAACTTGAAGACATGGCCCGCGAAGCCATCAACCGCAACGACCGTCTGCGCATCTCAGACCTGCGCTTCGTTATGGTCGAAGCAGCCCCCCGCATCATGCCCGAGGTCCCCGCAGACCGCGCCGAAAAGGTCGTCGCTGAACTGCGCGCCCGCGGCATCGAGGTCCTGCTCAACACCTCACTCTCCGACGCCACCGATGGTCACCTGCAGCTCATCAACATGGGCGACAAGTCACCCGCAGGTGAACTCGACACCGACACCCTGATCTGGACTGCCGGCGTAGCAGCGTCCCCCATGCTCAAGGACACCGACTTCCCCATCGACGAGCGCGGCCGCGTCCGTGTGCAGGCTGACCTGCGCGTTGCCGGCGATGATGGCATCATCGAGGACGCCTGGGCAGCAGGCGACAACGCAGCTGTACCCGACCTCTCCGGTGGCGGCGTCGGTGGCTTCTGCGTACCTAACGCCCAGCATGCCTCCCGTCAGGCCCTCAAGCTGGCAGAAAACCTGCTGGCCAAGCGCCGCGGCGAAGCTCTGACCGACTACTACCACGAGACCATCGGTGTCGTTGCCGGTCTGGGCCTGTGGAAGGGTGTAGCTAACTTTAAGGGCAAGACCATTGGTGGCCCCCTGGCCTGGCTCATGCACCGCGGCTACCACGGCACCGCTATCCCCACCACCGAGCGTACCGCACGCGTCATGGCCACCTGGGCACTCAACCAGATCTTCGGCCGCGACACCTCATCGATTCGTCACCAGCGTTCACCCCGCCGTGCCTTCCAGCAGGCTACCGGCACCGCACCCGAGAAGACCAAGGCAAAGCTCTAGGAACTTTTCTGGTATAAATGTATAAGCGATAGCGCTCGCTGGGTAAGGACCGGCGGGCGCCCGCTCAAGGCCCTATAGCCCAATTGGCAGAGGCAGAGGACTTAAAATCCTTGTGTTCCGGGTTCGAGTCCCGGTGGGGCTACACAAAAGAGAGTACGTCAAGCGCAAAGCGCAGGCGTACTCTCTCTTTTTTTGTTGCCTGGGTGAATTGGACGCCCCCTGGCTAATTGTGTTTGGACTGAAGGCTTGTGCACGATAAGCCCGGCAGTTGAAGGTGGCGTCAGTTTTGACCTTGCAGCTGGGGGTCCCTTTGCATACTTAATGATAGGTTTTGTGCTCAAGTCGGTGAGCCTACTGGTTGCTATATGGGGGATGTGGTCCATGCTGAATCGCATTAAGAATGGTCAGCTGTACACCGAAGAGACATCACAACGTGCGGTTGTCGTTGCCTATGCAGTACTCGGCTGGCTGGTTGGAAACGGCATCGAAGGCATGGGTAATAATTTCCTTGCGCACCGTCTTGGCCTGAACGACCAGTGGAGCGGTGGTCTACTCACCAATACTTCAGTCATGGTTCTTGTCTTCCTGCTGCTTGCGATGCTGTACGTCCTGCAGGGGTCGATTCGTCAGGCAATTGAGCTTCAGGAAGAGGTTGATGACCTTGTCTGAACCGGTTGAACAGAGCGGCAAATACATCCACTGTAATTTGGGTGTTTTACTTGATCAGCGTTCTATGACATTGCTTGAGTTGTCAGACCGAGTTGGGGTGACAGTTGCTAATCTTTCTAAACTCAAAAACAATCGTGCGAAAGCTATACGGTTTAGTACGCTCCTTGCCATATGCGAGGTTCTGGAATGCACACCGGGTGATCTTCTGAGTATCGGGCGGTAGTAGCTGTGGCTCCTAAGGTTTTCGATAGAGTAGAGGCTATGAAGACACCTCATCTCTACGCTGTTGACCTCGATGGTACCCTGCTGACTGACCACAAAACATATAAGCACGAGCAGCTGGACCGCGTTCTGACCCTGCTAGCTGAACAGGGCTCCTCCCTGGCGGTAGCAACGGGTAATCAGATGCCCAAAATTGAGCAGTATCTGGCCGGGCACGAGCACCACGAGAACCTCTACTACATCGCAGAGAACGGTGCCATTATTCATAACCAGGGAACCGACTTAGCCCTGTGGGGTTTTAGCCCCGAACTGGTAAACCAGGCTCTGGTGGCTCTCGAGAACTTCCCAACCCTGGGTATTATTTTGTCCTGCCGCCACCACTCGTTTGTTCCCAACGACCGCCTAGCAACCATCGCTGGGCGAGTGCACGAGCAAGTGATTAAGGCGGGTATTGATCTACCCGGGTGGGACCCGGAAAACCCAATCACCGCGATTCGTCCTTTCTACCCCAACGTAGAAGCCATCGACGACCCCACCACCATCACCGAAACTATCGTCAAGATCGCCCTGAACGCCGACCCCGATGAGGGAATCTACGAGACCATCGAAAAACTGCACGATGCTCTACCGGACGGAATCGCAGCGACCTCCAGCGGGTTCGGTGCTATCGACCTGATTATCGAGGGCAACCACAAGGGCCACGGCCTGGCCTGGCTAGCTGAGCACCTGGGGCTGGGCGCCGAACAGACCACGGCCTTTGGCGATTCGGGCAACGACCTTGAGATGTTTAGCTACGCCGGGCGCGCTATCGCCATGGAGCACTCCGACCCGGCCCTCGCCCCGGTCACAGACCTAACCATCGGCTCCAACAACGACGGGGCCGTCCTCGACTTCCTCGAAGCCGAACTCACCGCCTAGCCCCAGCCGCTCACGCCCTGAGAAAAACGGCCAGAAATACCGGCCAAGATTCGGTAGGGTAGAAGACAAGACATTTACCACGACTACTTATTACCACTAGGAGACAACAGCCGTGGCAGGTAACCCCCTGATTAACAACATGACTAAGCCCGCTGGCGACCCCCGCTTCGGGCAGTTCGGTGCTGGCGGCACCACTACCGCCAACCCCTATGGCCAGCAGGCCCAGAGCCCCTACGGCACCTACCAGCAGGGTAGCTACACCCAGCAGGCTCCCTATGGCTACGAGAACCAGCAGGTATCGGCTGGCCAGCTCAACGACATGTACAACGCCGGTACCGCTGGCCCGGTTGATACCAACCGCATCACTATCAACGACATCATCATGAAGACCGGCCTGAACCTGGGCCTGGTTGTTGTGGGTGCTGTTATTTCCTGGTACATGCCCATCCTCATGTTCGTCGGTTTCATCGGCGGCCTGGTGCTGGGCTTCGTCAACGCCCTGAAGAAGAAGGTCTCACCTGCCCTGGTCATGACCTACTCGGTCATGGAAGGCCTGCTGGTTGGCGGTATCTCTCGCATGTTTGAGGCTTCCTACCCCGGTATCGTGCTTCAGGCAGTCATGGCAACTGTCATCGTATTTGCAACCATTCTGGCGCTCTACAGCTCCGGAAAGGTGCGGGCAACCCCTAAGATGACCCGCTTCTTTATGATTGCGACGATTTCCTACGCCGTCTTCTGCCTCATCAACCTCGTAGCCTCCCTTTTCTTCGGCTTCAATGCTCGCGGTGTTGAGGTTATGGGCATCCCCCTGGGCCTGATTATCGGTCTCTTTGCCGTGTTGCTGGCTACCTACTCTCTGCTGCTCGACTTCACCCACGCTTCTGAAACGGTAAAGATGGGCGCCCCCGAGCGGGAATCCTGGCGCATTGCCTTCGGCCTGATCGTGTCACTGGTCTGGCTCTACATTGAGATCCTGCGTGTTCTCTACTACGTTCGCGCTATGGCCGACGACTAAACCTAGACTCTGTCTAGAGCGCTAGAGATAGAAACCTCGCCCGGGGCAGAAGCAGCTGTGCTTCTGCCCCGGGCGAGTTTGGTCACGCTTGTGCCCGGGATGCGGGCGGGTACGGGGCAGATAGTAAGGAAACGTGGGAAGATAGAAAGTATGAGTGTCACTATTCCTGAACCCCCTGCCCGGCAGAGTGAATCTGACCGTCAGGTGCCCTTTGCCCTGCAGATTGCAGCAGCCTGGTCTTGGCGTCTGATGATTGTGGGCATCGCGGCCGCTGCCCTCTACTGGATGCTGGCTAAGATCTCCCTCATCGTCATTTCAATCATGATTGCGGCCCTGCTGGCCGGTCTCATGTCACCGGTTGTCTACTTCCTCCGTCGCAACCGAATCCACGCTGGTATCGCTACCGCAATCACTGAACTGGGTCTTATCGCCGGCGTCATTGGTCTGCTAGCGCTGGTAGGCCAGCAGCTAACCGCCGGTTTCTCCTCCCTGTCTGACCAGGTTGTCGAAGGCTGGAACCAGATTGTTGCCATGCTTAACAACCTGCCCATCGACCTGGGGGCGGATAAGATTGACCAGTACATCAGCCAGCTGGTCACCACCTTGCAGGATAATACGTCCAGTATTCTCAACGGCGTGGCCAGTGTAGGTTCTACCGCAGCCGATATCGGCACCGGCATGGTGATTGTGCTCTTTACCCTGATTTTCTTCCTCATGGAGGGTGAGAAGATCTGGCTCTTTATCGTCAAGCTCTTCCCCCGCAACGCCCGCCGCGCTGTAAACGGTGCTGGACGCCGCGGCTGGAAGTCCCTGGTCTCCTACGTGCGCGTTCAGGTCTTTGTGGCAGCGGTTGACGCCGTCGGTATCGGCCTCTCCGCCTTCTTCCTGGGCGTCCCCCTGGCCCTACCCCTGGGCGTCCTCGTCTTCCTGGGCTCCTTCATCCCGGTGGTGGGTGCACTGCTGACCGGCGTTATCGCCGTCCTGCTGGCCCTGGTCGCCAACGGCCTGGTCAACGCACTGATCATGCTGGCTATGGTGCTGGTGGTGCAGCAGATTGAATCCAACATCCTGCAACCCCTGGTCATGGGTAAGGCCGTAGCCCTACACCCCCTGGCCGTTGTCATTGTGGTGGTTGCCGGCTCCATGCTCTACGGTATCGTCGGTGCCCTCTTCGCTGTACCCGTCCTGGCAGTGGTCAACACTGTCATCAGGTACCTATCCGGCCGCGAGTGGGAACACGACCCCGATATCCGTGAAGAAGAATTCCTCTACCCGCACGAACAACGCCGACGCGAGAAAAAGGCTATCGCTGAGAAAGTCAAGGAACGCTTAGAGCGCATCAAGGAGGCCGAAAAGGCCGATGAAGACGCCCTCGAAGCCATCAACAACGGCGCCCAGAAATAAGACAAGACGAGGTAACGATGCAAGCACCCGCCCCGGTAGAGCTCCCCGTGAGCCTAAGCCAGATTGAAGATGCAGCCCGCCTGCTCGACGGCGTCATTGAACGCACTCCCGTAGCCCACTCCCGCGCCCTAAGCGAGCAGATTGGCTCCGAGGTCTTCCTCAAGTGTGAGAACCTGCAGCGCTCTGGATCCTTCAAGGTGCGCGGCGCCTACGTACGCATGGCTAAGCTCACCGAGGCTGAAAAGGCCGTGGGCGTGGTGGCAGCATCGGCAGGTAACCATGCTCAGGGCGTGGCCCTAGCTGCCTCCCGCCTGGGTATCGCGGCCCGTATCTACATGCCCCAGGGCGCTGCCCTGCCCAAGATTGCAGCGACCCGCAGCCACGGGGCCGAGGTCGTGCTACACGGCGTCAACGTGGACGACGCCCTAGCAGAAGCCAAGCGCTACGCCGAAGAAACCGGCGCTGTCTTTGTGCACCCCTTCGACAACGAAGATATTATCGCCGGCCAGGGCACCCTGGGCCTAGAAATCCTGGAACAGGTTCCGAACGCCGACACTATCTTGGTGGGCGTCGGCGGCGGCGGCCTGCTGGCTGGGCTCTCCATCGCGGTGCGCTCGCTGGAAGAAAAGCTGGGTAAAAAGATTCGCATCATCGGTGTGCAGGCCGAGCACGCGGCAGCCTACCCGCCCTCTCTCGCGGCAGACGCCCTGGTGCCCCTGAAAAAGGTCTCCACCATCGCCGACGGTATCGCGGTGGGCCGCCCCGGCCAGCTGCCCTTCACCATCATCAAGAACCTGGTGGACGACGTGCACACCGTCTCTGAAGACGAAATTGCCCGAGCCCTCATCTTCCTGATGGAACGCAACAAGCTGGTCGTTGAACCGGCTGGCTCGGTCTCTGTAGCGGCGCTGATGAGCGGCTCCCTCAAAGAAAAGTACGGCGACCTGGGCACCACGGTCTGCTTGCTCTCGGGCGGCAACATCGACCCCATGCTCATGCTCAAGGTGATTCAGCGAGGCCTGTCTGCTGCGGGGCGCTACATGACCATCAAGCTCATGCTCAACGACCGCCCCGGCGAGCTCACCACCATCTCCCGCATCATCTCGGAGCACGACGCCAACGTCACCGGTGTGGACCACACCCGCCTGGGCGGCGCCCTCTCCATGGGCGATGTCTCCATCACCATCGACATGGAAACCAAGGGCGTAGAGCACTGCCAGGAGGTCATCGCGGCCCTAGAAGCTGAGGGCTATAAGCCGATTGTGGTCTACTAAAGAGCAGATTGCTAAAGCACAGGATATTTGCCTTTGCCTGCGACCCTCTCACCGGTTCGCTGCGCTCACAAGTGATTCACGCCAGCCCCGAGAGCCAGCAGGCTGCCGGCAAATATCCCTGCGCCTGAATCCTGCCGTTGAAGGTAAACCGAAGCCCGGGCGTCCGCCCCCCCTACAGAAGGGGAAGGACGCCCGGGCTTCGGTCTATCTGCCTGCGGTCAGGTTTAGCCCTGGAAGGGCTTAGCTGAGACGATCTTGACGGGGATCTGCTTGCCGTTGGGGGCTTCGTAGGAGAGCTCGTCGCCTACCTTGTGGCCGTTGATAGCGGCACCCATGGGGGACTTCTCAGAGAAGACCTGCAGGTCGGTGCCGCCGACCAGGGTGTCGGCTACTTCGCGGGAGCCGAGCAGGAAGGTCATGGTCTTACCGGCGATGTTGGCTTCAACGACCATGCCAGGCTCAACCACGCCGTCGTCGGCTGCGGGCTTGTCTGAGACCTGGGCGGTTTCGAGCAGGTGCTGCAGCTGCTTGATGCGCCCTTCGTTCTTGCCTTGCTCTTCGCGGGCTGCGTGGTAGCCGCCGTTTTCCTTGAGGTCGCCTTCGTCGCGGGCTGCTGAGATTCGGTCGATGATTTCCTGGCGGTAGGGGCCTGAGAGGTGCTCAAGCTCAGCCTTGAGCTTGTCGTAGGCATCCTGAGTGAGCCATGCGCCTTCGTTTTCTGCCATGTGTTTACTCCTTGTAAGCAAGGCCCCGCAGCCGGTGCGGCTGGGGACCGCGGGTGCGGACGGAGCGGAATGCCCCGTGTAAAAGGTCAGTCGTGAGCCTAGTCTACCCATAGACGGGGTAAGCTCCCTAACTTTACCCCTAGAGAGAAAGGGAATTAGTCAACCTTCCAGCAGCTATCGACGGTAGCTGTGGTTGCTTCGCCCAGTACCCTGAACTGCACGGTCTGCACCGAAATGCCGTTGCCGTTTTCATCGGCGTAGGGGCCAATCGCGACTTCCTTCCAGCCGACGGGGGCACCTGCGGTGTTGAGTGCCTTGACCGCGCAGACCGCGGTATCTTCGGCCCGTTTGCTGACCTCAAAGGTTACTGAGACTTCGTCGGCACTGGTCAGGGTAAAGCCAACGTCGCGGCCGGCGGGCTCGCCGCTGGAGTCAGCCTGCACCCAGAACACAAAGGCGCCCCCCACAAGTACCGCTACCAGGGCCAGTGCATACCAGAACCACTGAGGCAGGGTCCGTCGCTGGCGGACGGTGCCGTAACGGGCAGATAGGTCAGGGGCGGTCATCAAGCCCACACCTTTCATACGGGGTAATAGAGAAAACGAGGAGCCCCACCAGGCCAGGTAGAATTGACCAGTGTCTTTGAATGCGGGTTCCTTCCTCATTTACGATACCCGAAAGATCACTTGAGCCACCTTCGCACTAATGGAGTTTTGCATGACCAGCACTGAATCACCCGCACCCGGCTTTGACCCATCCCTGCTAGCACCGCTAAAGGACGACTACACCGGCCTGCGTATTCTGGCGGTCCACGCCCACCCCGATGATGAGTCATCAAAGGGCGCCTCGACCATGGCAGCCTACGTGGCCCGCGGGGCCCGCGTCATGGTGGCATCAATGACCGGTGGCGAGCGCGGCGATATCCTCAACGAGGCAGTCAACAACAACCCCGCTGCCCACCGCGACCTGGCGGGCGTCCGCCGCTCCGAAATGAAGCAGGCAGCTGAGGTTCTCGGTATCGAGCACCGCTGGATCGGTTTCGTCGATTCGGGCCTGCCCGAGGGCGCCCCCCTGCCCCCGCTGCCCTACGGTTCCTTTGCCAGCCTGCCGCTTGAACAGGCATCCGCCCCGCTCGTGCGCCTGGTGCGTGACTTCAAGCCCCACGTCATCCTCACCTACGACGAAATCGGCGGCTACCCCCACCCCGACCACATCATGACCCACCGGGTCTCCGTAGAAGCTTTTGAGAAGGCAGGGGACGCGGACGCCTACCCCGGCACCGGCGAGCCCTGGCAGGTCTCAAAAATCTACTACGACCGCGCCTTCAACTTTGACCGAGTCGTGGCCTTCCACAGCTACCTCGAAGGTGCCGGCCTCGAATCCCCCTTCGCCCAGTGGGTTGCTATGTCGATGGAAGAAGACATTGAGGGGTACCGTCCGCCGGTCTCCCGCCATCAGACCACCACCCGCATCTCTTCAGCAGACTACTTCGAAAAGCGCGACGCGGCCTTGCTCGCCCACCGCTCCCAGGTAGCTCCCGACTCCCTTTTCTTCGCTGTTTCCCCCGAGGTCCAGCGTAAAATCTGGCCCTTCGAAGACTATGTACTGGCCCAAAGCCGCGTTGAGAGTGAACTGCCCGAAACCTGCTTCTCCACCGGCATCGACTACCACTCCTAAAGACAGGAAAGGCCCAGCCCCGCCGCGTACAATGGGGACTACATGCCCAGCTAGGCCAGCGCCCAGATAAAGCCCTGCACCCAAGACCAGAGGAAGCCGTGACCGTGTCAGCCCTGATCCCTCCATCACTTACGATCCTTGCATCCGAAGCGACCCCCACCGTCATTACAACGGTCAACCCCGACGGGTCCTTCCGCGGCTCACCCGGCATCGTGGGCTTTATCGTCACCTTCTGCCTGGCCGTGGCTATCGTGCTGCTGGGGCTTGATCTGACCCGGCGCGCTCGCCGTCTGCGCTACCGCAGCGAATACGCTATTGCCCGTGAGGCTGAGGAGCGGGCAGCCGCTGAAGCTGCGGCCCAGGGGAAAACCGAGGAGCCCGTTCACGCCACCGTGCGCGATGAGGCTGTTGTAGCTCAGGATCATCTGCGCCGCCCCCACTAGGTTCTTGAGGAAAGAGAAAATAAGGACGCCGCACCCGGCCGGGTGCGGCGTCCTTTAGTTTAAAGGTCACGGGGTGAGCTTATACAAAGATGCAGAACATCACGGCGATGTAGTGCTGGATAAAGCCGAGCACGGTAAAGACATGGAAGAGCTCGTGGAAGCCAAAGGTTTGCGGAGCCATGGCGGGGCGTTTGGTGCCGTAGAAGATGGCTCCGATGATGTAGCTGGCTCCGCCGGTGGCGATGAGTACGGTGGCGACGGGGGAGACCTGCCAGAAGTCACCTAGGTAGAAGACCGCCATCAGGCCCATCACAACGTAGATGGGGGTGTAGAGCCAGCGGGGGGCTCCTGTCCAGAAGACCCTGAAGAGGGTGACGGAGAGGGCACAGCCCCAGATGCTCCAGAGCAGGATGGCCTGCTGGGTGCCCTCAAGGAGGGTTAGGGCTACCGGGGTATAGGTGCCCGCGATGAGTAGGGTGATATTAGCGTGGTCGAGTCGCTTGAGGAGCATGCGAGCCCTGGCTGACCAGAAGCCGCGGTGGTAGATACCGGAGATGCCAAAGAGCAGGACGCCTGTGAGAGCAAATATGGCGCATCCGACGCCCACTAGGCCCCCGCCAGAGAGGACGATGAGTACGATGCCGGCGATAAAGGCTACGGGCGCAAAGCCTGCGTGAATCCAGCCGCGGAGTAGGGGCTTGCCGTTCTCGCGGTAGAAATCGATGATTTCGCGTTGCACGTCGGTCAGCCGGTCAAGTACGCCCTGGTGGGGTGCGGTTGATGAGCCGGAGGTCTGGGAGCGGTGAACACGTGAAGCCATATATTTAGTATGGCAGTTCAAAATAAGTGCGGTCTAGGGGGTAGCTAGAAGCTGAAATGACGGGCAGGGAGTCGGGGCGGGGCGTCCGCCCACTTGCGCAGAGGAGGGCAGGGGCCTGCCCGAGCTCGCCTTGCAGGTAGAATGAGCAGGGTAAAGACAAACCTGCCACCCTACAACCAGGAGCAGCACATGAAGCTACCGCAGCCACTGTACACGGTGTATGAGCGGTCCCTGATTTCTGCGATTCCAGCGGAGAAACTGCCCCAGCACATTGGTGTGCTGGTCGATGGTAACCGCCGCTGGGCTGCCCTGCTGGGGGAGAGCACCAAGCACGGTCACGAGGCAGGTGCTGCCCGTATCATTGAGTTCCTGGGCTGGTGCACGGAATTGAAGATTCCGATGGTGACCCTCTACATGCTGTCTACCGAGAACCTGAAGCGCAGTAGCGACGAGCTGAATGACCTGGTTGAGGTCATTGAGGGGTTCGTGGGGCGTCTGACCGCCAGCGGCCTGGCTCGGGTTCGCCCGGTGGGTCAGCTGGAATCCCTGCCAGCGAGTTTGCGCTCTGCCTTTGAGGTGGCTGTTGAAGAAACGGCGGCGGTCAGCGGGCTGCAGGTGAACATCGCTGTTGGGTACGGTGGGCGTCAGGAGATTACGGACGCCGTGCGCGGCCTGCTGCGTGAGGCGGCAGCCTCCGGCCGAAGTCTCGAAGAACTCGCTTCGAGTCTGACCAGCGACGATATTTCCCACCATCTGTACACCAGCGGTATGCCCGACCCGGACCTGCTGATTCGGACCTCGGGGGAGCAGCGCCTTTCGGGCTTTATGACCTGGCAGTCGGCCTACTCCGAGTTTTATTTCTGCGAGGCCCTGTGGCCTGACTTCCGCCGGGTTGATTTCTTGCGGGCCCTACGCGATTACGCCCAGCGGCAGCGCCGGTTTGGTTCCTAAGATTAGCCGGGGCGGCTATGCTCGAACAGATATATAGCCTAGCGGAAGAAGGGCTGGGCGGACGCTGGCAGTCGGCTCTTGCCGCCTTGCTCTTGGTCTGGGTGATGGGCTATTACCTGGTGGCTGCCGCCCGGTTGTGGGTTGTTGATGTGCGCGAGCACCGTCTGCCCGACCGTATTGTTCTACCGCTCTATGCCCTGGTGGGCCTACCCCTGTTTGGAGTTATCCTGCTGGTGGCCCCCGACCCCTTTGCTCAGGCGCGACAGACTGCCTACGGAGCTGCTGTCATGTTTGGCTTCTATGCCCTTATGCGTTTGGCCTCCCGCGGGGCCCTAGGCATGGGGGATGTGAAACTGGCCGGAGTTCTAGGTCTTTTGCTCGCCTATTTCTCGCCCCTGAATCTGCTCTGGGGTAACCTGCTCATTTTTCTGACCGGTGGCCTATATTCCCTCGCGCTTATACTTACCCGTCGGGCTACGGGCCGCACCCACATAGCTTTTGGTCCCTTTATGCTTCTTGGCACCACCCTCGCCCTGCTCTTTCCCGCAACCTAGCTGGCCTCGCGTGGCTGCTGCCTTCGAGCGTCCGCACCGGGTATCTGCCCACGAAAGGAAAATATGCCTACCCCACAATTTATTACCGACCTGCGAGCCAAAATTGGCTCTGATATACTCTGGCTTTCGGGCGCTACTGCCGTGATCCAGCGGGATAACGGAGATATTCTGCTGGTGCGTCGCAGCGATACCGGGGCCTGGACGCCGGTGACCGGAATCGTCGATCCCGGTGAGAACCCCGCCCTGACCTGCCTACGTGAGGCCGAAGAAGAGGCCGGCGTGGTGATTGAAGTCGTAGGCTTCGCCCAGCTGAAAGCCGACCCGCCCATGACCTTTGATAACGGGGACCGCTGCCAGTTCCTCGACCACACCTTCTATTGCCGCTACATCTCGGGGCAGGCCCGGGTCAACGACGAAGAATCCAGCCAGGTGCTCTGGGTGCCGGTAGATCAGCTAGCTAACTATTGCAGTGAGCGCATGCTCGATAGAATCGACGCCGCCCTGCACTGGCAGAACGGCGCCCGATTCGACCTAGAAGCGCGATAGCTAGGCTTCGGCTGAGAGCTTGCGCAGAAGCTCAACCAGCATGGTGCGCTCAACGGGGGTCAGTTTCTCGGCCCACACGGTTTCAAGCTGGTTCTGCCGGGCAAAGGTAGAGCTGACGAAGTCGGTGCCGGCGGGGGTGAGCTTAACAAGGGTGCCGCGCCCGTCCTCGGGGTCCTTAGCCTTGGTAATCAAGCCCTTGGTCTCTAGGGGCTTGCTGATGTTTGAGACAGCAGCCCTGGTCATGCCGGTGATATTGGCCAGGGAACTAGCCGAGGTTGCCCCGGAGTGCCAAAGGGCAAAAAGCACCCGATAGGCCGCCCAGGAGCTGCCGGCTGGGCGGTGCACTTTCGACTCAAAATCGTGGGTAATAGCCACGGATGCGCGGTTCAGCGACATGGCAAGTAGGGTTGCGTCAACATTGACGGGTATATCGTTCTGGTCGGCAAGATTCTCGCCAACCCGGTCAATAAAAGACCAGTAGGTGTGGCTGCGGGGCGATGGTTCCATTCCTTAAGCCTACTCACTGGGCGGCTGTGAGGGAAAAATAAGCCACCTATTACACGCTTAAAGCGTGTGAGCAGCGCCTTTCACCGGTCTAGTCTTGACCGACATGGCGCCGGGGGTCAGTCTCTAAGAAATCCCTGAGATAGCCGGTGCAGCGACGCTGCTGCAGAAGGAAGAAACATGCAGACCCACAACAAGGACGCTGTCATTATCGGTGCTGCTCGCACCCCCCCAGGGCAAGATTATGGGGCCCTTTTCTCGTGCCCCTTTCTTGCTGCCGGATTTCCGCTCGGGCAGGGTCTTCGGAGCTACCGGTGTGCTCGATGCTGTTGAGCGTGATGCCCTCACCGATGCCCAGAGCGGGGAGTCGATAGGGGTGCTGGCCGAGGGGTCTAACGCCCGCTTTAAGGTGCCCCGCCAGGAGCAGGACGCCATCGCGGCCGCTTCCCACCAGCGGGCCCAGGCCGCTGCGTCCGCCGGTCTTTTTGATGCCGAAATTGCCCCGGTTCAGGTGAAAGGACGCAAGGGGCAGGTCACCGAGGTCAGCGCCGACGAGGGCGTGCGCGAGGGAACCACGGTTGAGGTGCTCGCTCAACTGCCGCCCGCTTTTGAGCAGGGCGATACGATTACCGCAGGGAATGCCTCCCCGCTGTCTGACGGGGCAGCGGCCCTGGTGCTCTCAAGCCACGAATTCACTGAAGCAAACACCGCTGGCCCAGAGGACGTACTGCACTACCAGCCCTCCCGCGCTATCGCCGCCGCTCTCGACAAGGTCGGGCTCACCGCGGCCGACCTAGACCATGTGGAAATCAACGAGGCTTTTGCTGCTGTCTCTGCGGCCTCTGCCCGTGAACTTGGTCTTGACCTGCAGAAGGTCACCCCCCCCACGGTGGTGCTATTGCCCTGGGTGGTGGCGGAGGCCAGGGCGATGCCCTGATTCTTCGCGCAGACTAATCTCTCGTACTACGAGGTTAAAACAGGTGGGGCCCGCAGAACGGGCCCCACCTCTAGTTGTATGAGAACTGGTTTAGGTGAGCTGACGCCAGGCGCTGGCGTTACGCAGGTTAGAACGAGCCATTGCTACAGCTTCACCGGCCCCGCGATTGAGGGCAATTTTGGAGAGCGAAGTCGCAAACCCAACAATCTGTGAGGCTTCCACCTCGGGCGGCATAGAGAGTGCGTTGGGGTCGGTAATGACCTCAACGAGGGACGGGCCCCGGTGGGCTAGGGCATGAGAGAGCGCCTTTTCCAGTTTCTGGGGGTCGGTAACGCGCTCCGCCTCAAAGCCCATGGCGGTGGCGATGGCAGCGTAGTTGGTGTCGGGCACATCAACTCCGTAGTCCTCGAAGCCCTGAACTAGCTGCTCGAGCTTGACCATGCCGAGGGTGGAGTTGTTGTAGACCACTACGGTCAGGGGCAGGTTATACATACGGGCGGTCAGCAAGTCGCCCAGAAGCATGGAGAGACCACCGTCGCCCGATACCGAGATAACCTGGCGATCCGGGGCGGCAACCTGAGCGCCAATGGCGTGAGGGAGGGCGTTAGCCATGGATCCGTGTAGGAAGGAACCGAGTAGCTCACGCTTGCCGTTGGGAGTGATATAGCGGGCCGTCCACACGTTACACATGCCGGTATCTGCTGTGAAGATGGCATCGTCGGCGGCGAGCTCATCCAGGATCGCCGTGGCGTATTCGGGGTGGATAGGGCCCTTTTTGATGGCTTCTTGGTATAGGCACCCACGACCTTGGTCATGATTTTTTCGTTCTTCTTGAGCAGGCGCTCAAGGAAAGAACGGTTCTTCTTGCGCTTGATAAGGGGTAGGACAGCCCGCAGGGTCGCTGCAACATCAGCCTCAACCAGCAGGCTCACGTTAGTGCGGCGGCCCAGTACCTGAGCGGAGCGGTCAATCTGGATGGTGTCGGTATCGGGTAGGAACTGGTCGTAGGGAAAATCGGTGCCGAGCAGGAGCATCAGGTCTGCTTCTTTAAGGCCCTCAGCAGCCTCGCCGTAGCCCAGAAGCCCGGTCATGCCCACGTCGAAGGGGTTATCGTACTGGACGTACATTTTCCCGCGCATGGAATGGCCCACCGGTGCGGCGGCGGCATTGGCCAGGGCAACCAGCTCATCATGGGCTCCCTTAGCTCCGATACCTGCAAAGATGGCGACCTTGTCTGCGGCATTGATGCGGTCAGCGATTTCTTGCACGGTTGCCTGGTCCGGGGTCATGGTGCCGCGGCGCATATCGCCCCAGGCAGGTACGTAGTCCACGGCGTCCTCAGCGGCGATATCGCCGGGAATCGAGACAACCGCAACACCGCGGTTGGCAACCGCGTGGCGCATGGCGGAGTTCATGATGCGCAGTGTCTGAGCGGGGCTGATAGCCATTTCTGAGTAGCTGGAGCACTCGGCGAAGAGGCGGTCGGGGTGGGTTTCTTGGAAGTAGCTGGTGCCGATTTGTGCAGAGGGGATATGGGAAGCGATAGCTAGGACGGGCGCGCCCGAGCGGTGCGCGTCGTAGAGGCCATTGATGAGGTGGGTATTGCCGGGGCCGCAGGACCCTGCGCATACGGCGAGCTTGCCGGTGACCTGTGCTTCTGCTGCTGCGGCAAAAGCCGCGACCTCTTCGTGGCGTACGTGAATCCAGTCGATGCCGCCCTTGGTAGATCCACCGCTGGCACGGACTGCATCGACGATGGGGTTAAGGGAGTCTCCTACGACACCGTAGATACGTTCTACGCCGGCGTCTATGAGTTGCTGGATGAGTTGATCAGCGAGTTTCACGGGGCAACCTTTCAATAATCTGTACCCTTACTTTTCTTAGTCTACTCCTTTTGGTCTAGCTTTTGTTTATTCTTGGACTATCTATGTGGTCACGTGCCCCTGAGCGCTAGTTCACAAGAGAGGCACACAAAGGGCGGGCTTCCCGTAGAGGGAAGCCCGCCCTTGTAGGCTCGGACGACCAGAGCGTCCTTCGCTCGGTATGTTTAGAAGTTACCCAGCATCTTGGTGACGTCCAGGGCCTCGTCGAGCTGGGCCTCAGTGACCTCGCCGCGCTCAACATAACCCAGGGCGATGACGGCCTCGCGCACGGTGGTCTTGTTAGCCACCGAGTACTTGGCGATCTTGGCCGCTGCCTCGTAGCCAATCAGCTTGTTCATGGGGGTCACGGTTGAGGGGGAGGCCTCAGCCAGGAAGCGGGCACGCTCCACGTTGGCTTCCAGGCCGTCAATCATCTTGTCGGCCATCACGCGAGAGGTGTTGGCCAGCAGGCGGATGGACTGCAGCAAGTTGGCGGCCATGACCGGGATACCCACGTTCAGCTCGAAGGCACCGTTGGTGGAGGACAGGGCGATGGTGGTGTCGTTACCGATAACCTGGGCGCAGACCATAATGGCTGCTTCACAGATGACGGGGTTGACCTTACCGGGCATGATGGAGGAACCGGGCTGCAGGTCGGGAATGTGCAGCTCACCCAGGCCGGTGTTGGGGCCTGAGCCCATCCAGCGAATATCATTGTTGATCTTCATGAAGGAGTAGGCGATATTGCGCAGCTGGCCGGAGGCCTCGATCAGGCCGTCACGGTTGGCCTGGGCCTCAAAGTGGTTGCGGGCCTCGGTCAGGGGCAGGCCGGTTTCTTCAGCCAGCAGCTCAATGACGCGGGCGGAGAAGCCGTCGGGGGTGTTGATGCCGGTGCCCACGGCGGTGCCGCCCAGGGGAACCTCGGCGACGCGCGGTAGGGAAGCGTGGATACGCTCAACACCGTAGCGCACCTGGGCTGCGTAGCCGGAGAACTCCTGGCCCAGGGTCACGGGGGTGGCGTCCATCAGGTGGGTGCGGCCGGACTTGACGACGTCCTTGAACTCCACAGCCTTGCGCTCCAGGGAATCGGCCAGGTATTCCAGGGCAGGGACCAGGTCCTTGAGCAGGGCCTCGGTGGCAGCCACATGCACGGAGGTGGGGAAGACGTCGTTGGAGGACTGGGAGGCGTTCACGTGGTCGTTGGGGTGGACCTCGACGTCCTGACCCTCCAGGGCCTTGTTGGCCAGGGTTGCCAGCACCTCGTTGGTGTTCATGTTGGAGGAGGTGCCGGAGCCGGTCTGGAAGACGTCGATGGGGAAGTGCTCATCGTAGTCACCGGCGGCAACGAGGTCTGCTGCGTCGCGGATCGCCTGGGCACGGGTTGAGTCCAGGACGCCGAGCTCTTCGTTGGCGCTGGCGGCGGCCTTCTTGATGAGGGCGAGGGCGCGGATGTGGGCAGACTCCAGTGTCTGGCCTGAGATGGGGAAGTTTTCAACGGCACGCTGGGTCTGGGCGCGGTAGAGGGCGTCTACGGGTACGCGGACCTCACCCATGGTGTCGTGTTCAATGCGGTATTCAGTGTTTTCAGCCATACTGCCTAGTCTAATACGCCGCCGTGACGGCTGTCGCACCCGTCGTAAAAATGACGCAAGAGCAGGCTCTGCGCCGAATGTGGAGTACAGCCCGGCTGAAGATTCTAGATAGTAATCAGTGGTGAGGATGAGTAGACCAGGTCGGCCTTGCCGTCGGCCAGGTGGTAGAAGACGCCAATGACGGCCAGGGAGCCGTCCTCGATACCTTCACGGATAATCCCGGACTGCTCAGCAATACGGGCCGCAGTCTGACGGGTATGCTCCACCACCATATCGTTGATAGTGGCCCCCTCGGGCAGGGCCGGGGAAATCACCGACGGCAAAATACCCTCCACCAGGTTACGGATAAACCCGCCGGGCATTTCACCCTCCACCAGGGCCTTCTGGGTAGCCGTAATCGCGCCACAGGAGTCATGGCCCAACACCATAATCAGCGGGGTCTTGAGCTCACCGCTGGCGTATTCCAGGGAGCCGAGGACTGCGTCGTCCAGCACCTGCCCCGCCGTACGTACCACAAAGGCATCGCCTAGGCCGAGGTCGAAAATAATTTCTGCTGCCAGACGGGAGTCGCCACAACCGAAAATGGCGGCGAAGGGGTGCTGGCCAGCTACGAGTTCAGCACGACGGGCGGCGTCCTGATGGGGGTGGGAGCGGTTGCCCTCCACAAAGCGGGCATTGCCTTCAACAAGGCGTTCCCATGCCTGGACGGGGGTTTCGATAGCGGTCATAGCTGACGTCCTTTCGCAGTGGCTTAGGTCTAACCTAGCAACCTGCCAGCCCCAAGACCTGTGTAAGGTGAATTACATTTTTGAAAGGACGCCGGTGGGCGGCTTACTGGATTCCGCTTGAGGGGGTGGGGGAAGCGGTGGAAGAGGGAGCTGCCATGTAGGCGACAGTAGCCTCAGCCAGGGCCTGGAACTCAGCTGCCTCGGCTTCACCCTTGAGGATGACGGTGGTGCCGTCCACCTCGCCGATGTAGAAAGTGGTGACCTTGCTCTTGTCGTCAGCGTCCACGAGAGAGCGCACGTCCCAGTCCACGCCCCCGGCCTGCACCGTAGCTTCGGGTACAGCCTGCCCTACGGTCTGGGCAACCCAGGTGGGGTTGGTGTTGGTGGCCTGAATGAGCTCGATAAATTCGTTGGAGGGGGTGACTTGGCCGGTTGACCAGTAGTTGATGCCGTCCGCCTGACCGGTGTTCCAGCGGGCGTAGTTGTAGTGCCAGCCTTCCTGTTCGGCGGCTGCAACCGGGTAGCCTGCCTGGGCGCTGGCCTCGTAGGCAATCACAGGGAGGTCAACGGTGGGTCGGTAGGGGTTTTTGTTGGGCTGCGGCATCAGCCAGATCACCGGCAGCAGCAGGAGCACCATGACGATCATCGAAATCACCATATTGCGGGCGGGCGCATTGATGCGGGCAGCCTGCTTTTCGGTAATTTGTGGGACTACCTGCTCGGTGGCGTCCGGGGCCTGGGTTCCAGGTGCGGACGCCTGGGGCAGGGGCTGGTTGCTGGGGTTAGTCGATGAAGTCACGCCTTCTATTCTGGTCTAAAGGGGGCGCCCTATGCCACTTGCGAGCGAGAATTACCGGCGTCATCTGTGTCAAGTAGGGGCGCACCGGCCCGTAACACGGCGGGGAAGCGAGTAGTCTAGAGTGTGGAGGCTGAGCGCCCCGCGCAGGGAGCCAGCTGGCACTGTTAGAAGCTACTCGAAGGTGAGTCATGTCAAACGTAAGTAACGAAGATCGTAACCTGGCGCTGGAACTGGTGCGCGCAACCGAGGCTGCTGCTATTGCCTCGGGCCCGCTGGTGGGTGCAGGCGATAAGAATATGGCCGATGGTGCTGCTGTCGATGCCATGCGCGCTCGCCTCAAGACTGTTCACTTCAATGGCACCGTGGTGATTGGCGAGGGCGAGAAGGACGAGGCCCCCATGCTTTTCAACGGGGAGCAGGTGGGCGACGGCTCAGGCGCTAAGTTTGATGTTGCTGTTGACCCGATTGACGGTACCCGCCTGACCGCCCTGGGCATGGATAACGCGCTCTCAGTTATTGCGGTAGCTGAAGGCGGCACCATGTTTGACCCCTCCGCTGTCTTCTACATGGAGAAGCTGGTTACCGGTCCTGATGCGGCCGATATGGTTGATCTGCGCCTTCCCGTTAAGCAGAACCTGCACCTGGTGGCTAAGGCAAAGGGCACTAGCATCAGTCAGCTCACCGTCTGTGTGTTAGACCGCCCCCGTCACGCCAAGCTGGTTGAAGAGATCCGTGCTACCGGCGCCCGTACCCGCATGATTCTCGATGGCGATGTGGCTGGCGCTATCGCAGCCTGCCGCGAGGGCACCGGCGTGGATCTGATGATGGGCACCGGCGGCACCCCCGAAGGTATTGTGGCTGCCTGCGCTATCAAGGCCACCGGTGGTATTATCCAGGGCCGCCTGGCCCCCATCGATGACGCTGAACGCCAGAAGGCGCTGGACGCCGGTCACGACCTCGATGCAGTACTGACCACTGACGAACTGGTCACCACCGATAACTGTTTCTTCGCCGCAACCGGCATTACCGACGGTAAGCTGCTGCGCGGTGTGCGTTATGGCCGCGACACCGTCACGACCCAGTCCCTGGTCATGCGCTCTAAGTCAGGCACCGTGCGCCTGATCGAGGCCGAGCACAAGCTCTCCCGCTACTCGGCAATGATCGCCGGAACCATGAACCGTTAGAACTCTAGAGCAGATGTAGGTTCGAATACTAGAAGATTGAGCAGGTCTTCCCGAAAGCCGACTGGCTGGGGCTGGCATGAATTGGGCGAGCGCCCAGCGCGAGCCCAAGAAGGTTAGTCAGTGCAGGGAAGACCTGCTCAATCTTTTACTTACCGATACGCGCGCGAACCTTACCGACGGCGTCCTTGGCCTTGGGAAGCAGGGTGCCGGTGGCGAACTTTTTGCCCTGGGCTAGGGCTTCGCGTCCTGCGCGGATGCCCTGGTAGGCCTTGTAGCCAGCGGTTGAGACGGGTAGGTCCCAGGTGCCGGGGTAGGCTACCGAGGTGCCGCCGAAGGACTTCTTGAACTTGGTGAAGCCAGCCCATTCGTGGTTGGGGTCGTCGTTGGGGGCGATGCCGAAGAGGTCCATGTAGGTTAGGCCCTTTTCTTTGGCGTCCAGGATGATGGTGGAGAGCAGGGGGTTGCCGACCTTGAGTTTGCGGTGCTCATAGGAGGTAGCGGTGTGGGCGTAGACGCGGGTGTCGTCTGAATCGTAGATGAGGGAGGCGCCGATGGGCTCGCCGTCTACCTTGGCGATGAAGAGGGTGGCGGCGTCGGCGGGCATGAGGACCTGGGCGACGCGGGTGAGGTAGTCGTCCTGCTGGCGGTTGAAGCCTGCTCGACCGGCGGTTTCGTCGAGGTACTTGAGCAGAATTTTAATATCTGCGGGGTCCTGGGATTTTTCGAAGGTTACGCCTTTTTTGTGGATGTTGCGGTGCAGGTTGCGGTTGCTTGAGCCGATGTTTTTGAGTAGCTCTTCTTCGGTCAGCGTTAGGTCGATGATTTGGGTGTGGCCAGGCTGTACCTGGCGCGGTGAAAGGGTAAACCCGCGGGCTGCGAGGAAGGCTTCACCGCTCTGAGGTTCCCAGATGGCGCTATTGGTGGGCTCGACACGAATAAACCAGCACTTGTTCTCTGCTGCTACACGCTTCATATCGGCGATAGCTGCATCGAAAGCGGCAGCGCTGTCGGCTTCGGGCCCGTAGGGGGCGTAGAGGTAGCGACCGGTTGAGCCGCCTTCGAGGGTGGCCATGTAGCGCCAGCCCTCACCTTGTCCACGGAAGACCCGGTGACCATTGGCTTCCTGGAGCTTTGCCCAAATATCTGACTGCAGAATTGTACTCATGAGCACCAGCTTACCGTCTCGCCGCTTATCGTGGCTCTAGGGGACGGAGCAGGTGCCGTTCTCGCTGAGCTCTGAGGTGAGTTGTGCGCGGTAGGCGGCGGTTTCGATGACGTCGAGCCCTGAGGGGGCGGACGCGGTCGAGCCGGTAGCTGCGGCAGCTTCGGTTGCGGCGGTGGGCTGGATGCCTGAGGCTGAGTCGGCAATGACCTGCTGTACCGCGGTATGGAGCTGGTCGAAGTCGGGGTAGGTGGGGAAGAGGGTGTCGAAGTAGGGGGGACCTGCTGCGAACTGAATCAGGTCGTAGTTCTTGGACTTGAGGGCGACATCACCCAGGGCTGCCAGGCCGTTTTGGGGGATGTTGGTTTCGATGACCTGTTCGCCGGCGGCGGTGATGTCTGCGAACTTGGTGAGTACGTTGGCGGGGTCGAGCTGCTTGAGCATGGCTGCCTGTACGCAGCGCTGTCGGGCCTGGCGGTCGTAGTCGGAGGCCCCTTCGCGGGAGCGGGCGTACCAGAGGGCGTGGAAGCCGTCGAGGTGCTGCAGGCCGGGTTCGATGTAGCCGTCGATGGGGTTGGGTAGGCCGGTGATTTCGTTGGTTCCACCGCCGATGGGTACGTAGCCGCCTACGTCAATGGTGATGCCGCCTAGAGCGTCGATGAGCTGCTCAAAGCCCGACATATCAATGAGGATGTAGTTCTCAACGGTGATACCGAGGACGCCGGAGACAGCGTCCATGGTGGCTTCAGCACCGGGGTCATCTGCCCCGGGGTAGAGGTCAGCGTAGTCGGCGGTGACGGTGGGGTAGAGGGCGTTGAGGATGCACTCGTCGCCGCAGTTGAAGCCCTCGGGATAAACCTCCCAGAGGGGGGAGCCGTCTTCGAAGATGGCGTTTTGTAGGTTGCGGGGTACTGAGATGGTGATGGCTTGGCCGGTGGTGGCGTCGATGGAGACCACGGTCATGGAGTCGGGGCGGCGGCCTACGCGGTCGGCGCCGGCGTCCCCGCCCATGAGCAGGATATTGTAGCGGCCGTCCTGTTCCTTGATGGGGGTGCCACCTGCGAAGATGTTGCCGAGGGCCCCGCGCCCTACCCAGGTGATGTAGGCGGCGTAGCCTAGCCCGCCGCCGGTGAGGGCGATGCAGGCGACCAGGGCCAGGGTAACCAGGGGCTTAGAGCGGCCTTCGAGCAGGCCCGGCCGAATGGCGCGCAGGGTTGCTAGGAAGAGATAGACCCAGCCAATAGCTAGGCCCAACAGAGCTGCTGCTACAAGTAGCAGCACCCAGGTATTGGTGACCAGGGAAAGCACCAGGGTGCGGCGGAGCGTCCAGAGTAGCAGCAGAGCTAGCACAAGGCCCCAGACGGTAAAGGTAACCTTCAGGGCTCGACGGCCCAGGGTTTTCTGCCCGGTGAGTAGCTGGGCAGAGCCCGGGAGGAAGAGGGTGAGCAGGAGTAGGAGCCAGGCCCGGCGGGTACGGACGGAGGCCGACGCCGCTTCGGGGTGCCGCAGAGGGTCGGTGTAGGTGGGGTCTACCAGGTGCTGGCCTCGCCCCCTGATACCCGTGATAGGGGTTGCGGAGCGTGGGCGCTTGCGCTCACCGGACATGTGTTTGCCTCCCTGGTGTGGTGGGGCCTGAAAAATAACCGAGTGTGGTTGAGTAGCTTGAAATCTACTCAACCACACTACTGAAAGAAGCTGGGTGCTCCCGGGGTGCTCTTCCTGAACTTGCCGAAGGGGGGGCAGGCCGGAGCGCCCGGTATCGGGTTAGGGAGCGTAGGGGGTCTTCTGCTGGCCGTCTTGCTCGTCGTTGTGGGCAGGGGCGGTGAGTGACTGTGCGGGTGCGCTGGGGGCGGCCCCTTCACCATCGAGTTCTGCCTTGTGGTCTTCAACCTTGGCGCGCAGAGCGGCACCCTTGTCCATGGCGGTCTGGCGCAGGGAAGCGGCGAAGTCTACGAGGTCGGCCCGTACCTGGCGGGCAAAGCCGTCACTCCCTGACCCGAGCATACGCAGGGCTAACAGGCCGGCGTTGCGGGCGCCGTTGATGGAGACAGTTGCGACGGGAACACCGGCAGGCATCTGCACAATCGACAGGAGCGAATCCATACCGTCGAGGGACTTGAGCTTGACCGGCACACCGACCACGGGCAGGGGGGTAACAGAGGCCAGCATGCCGGGCAGGTGGGCTGCACCGCCGGCACCGGCAATGATGACGCGGATACCGCGGTCTGCTGCTTCACGCCCGTAGGCAATCATGTCTTCGGGCATGCGGTGGGCTGAGACCACATCTGCCTCGTAGGGTATACCAAATTCTTCGAGCACCTCAGCTGCTGCTTCCATGACCGGCCAGTCTGAGTCTGAGCCCATCACGATGCCGACAATGGGGTTATTGGAGTCGTAGGGGGAGGTCATCTTGCTCCTTGAAGGTAGGGGTGGTGCGGACGCCCGCCCCACCTGGGTAGGGCCGGGCTGGGCCTGCGGAGTTAGGGGGTGGAGGGGCCGTTGGTGAGCAGAGAAGCTGCTGCGATAGCCTGCTGGCGGAGGGCCGCTAGCTCATTTGCGGGACCGGTCATATTGATGTGCCCAATCTTGCGGCCGGGCTTGACTGCCTTGCCGTAGTAGTGCACCTTGGCGGCCGGGTAGTCTTCCATGAGCTGCGGGTAGACGCCGAAGATATCGTCGTTGGTGCCGCCCAAGAAGTTCTTCATCAGGGCGATCTCGCCCTTGATGCCGGTGGCTCCTAGCGGGTAGTTGGCAACGGCTCGCAGGTGCTGTTCGAACTGGCTGGTAACGGAGCCGTCCTGGGTCCAGTGGCCGGAGTTGTGGGGGCGCATGGTGAATTCGTTAATCAGGAAGCCCGCCTCAGAACCGGGAACCTCAAAGAGCTCGGCGGCCATCACACCGGTAACACCCAGTTCGGTAGCAACCTTGAGGGCGGCGGCCTGGGCAGCTTCCGCTACCTCTGGGGAGATACCGGAGGCAGGGGCAATGACCTCGTCGCAGACCGAGTTCACCTGAATGGACTCAGCGACCGGCCAGGCTATCACCTGCCCTGAATCTCGGCGGGCTACCAGGGCAGAGAGCTCGCGGGTGAAAGGAACCTTTTCCTCCACCAGGAGCGCCGAAAAGTCGGTGCGGGCCGGCAGCTGCTCAAACCAGGGCGCTGACTTCTCGCGGGCGTCCTGCTCATCATCGAGCACCATCACGCCCTTACCGTCATAGCCGCCCCGCGGGGTCTTCAGAACAACAGGCCAGCCGCCCTCCTTGCCAAAGGCGAGGAGCTCGTCCAGGGTACGTACTTCGGCCCAGCGGGGATTGGGTAGACCCAGACGGTCAACGGCCTTGCGCATCTCAATCTTGTCCTGGGCGTATACCAGGGCAGTGGGGCGGGGCTGCACATTGACACCCTCATCCATCAGACGTTGCAGAAAATCGGTGGGCACATGCTCATGATCGAAGGTGAGCACGTCAACCTCACGGGCAAAAGCTGCCAGCGTATCGTAATCACGGTAGTCACCCACCGGCGCGAATGGCACCGCTCGGCGGGCACAGACGTCCTCGCTCTCAGCAAGAATACGAAGGTCGAAGCCAAGCTCGGTAGCGGCGGGCGCCATCATGCGCGCCAGCTGACCGCCACCTACAACACCAATTTTGGGTCCAGTCATAGGGTAAGTCACATTCACTAGGCTACCTGGGTGGACGGTGCTTGTAAAAGCCCCAGCTACATGCTGAACAGGCCCCCAAGGCTGGGCAAGCTCCTAGGTAATGCCCCGCTATCTGTGAGCAAAACACTACCCCGGTAAGCAGGCAGGGAACAAGGCCGCGCCTGTACTATGTGAACAGAATTAAAGACCTGCTCCCCAGTTCAGTCGGTGCGTTGAGACGCTCCTTGCCGAACTCATACCAGTTCCCGCCGGGAGGGGCCCGCACCATACGACGAGGGGAAGAAACTATGAGCGCACTCAAACAGCGTCTAGAGACCCTGTGGCACAGTCACGGCCGGGAAGTAGCCCAGTTCCTGAGCGTCGGTGGCCTGGCCTTCATCATTAACTCGGCGGTGACCTGGTCGCTCATGCACTCTATCTTTTCCGACGGGCACGCCAAGGCCAAGGTCGTGGCCGGCATCGTTGCCACTATCTTCTCCTGGGTAGCAAACCGCCTGTGGACCTTCCGCGAAAAACGCACCGGCAACAAGGTGCGCGAGGCCATCGAATTCGGCATCGTCAACGCCATCGGCATCGGTGTTGAGGCCTCCTGCGTGCTCTTTAGCGTCTACGTACTGGGCCTAACCAGCCCGCGGGCGTCCTTTATCTCGGGCACCATCATCGGTACCATCTTGGGCACTATCGTGCGCTACTTCCTGTACAAGTTCTGGGTCTTCTCTCAGAGCAGGAGCCATAACGGCGATAAGACCTCCGAAGAAAAGCGCGCCGAGCTGATTGAAGAGGCCACTAAGATTATGACCGGCTCCCTGCCTATCGTTGAGAAGGCAGAGACCGGGCCCGTTCGTCGCCCAAAACTCGACTAAGACGGCCCTGTTCCCAAGTGACCGCCGGGTCGAGAACCAGAGCAGCTCGGCCTGAGGCCATGACCGCCAGAGCCTGCTTTAGGTATGTGGCATCAAAATGCTCCCCCGGAACCTGGAGGGCGGCTACTTCGTGCTCATATTCGGTAGTCAGGGCCGTAGCCTGCTCGGTGAGCTGCTCCATCAGCTGGCTATAGCTGGTGCCAGCCCACGCTTGCCCCTCAGAGGTAGGTTTAGCTAAGCCCATATAGACATCGGGGTGGGACCTCACCTCAGCGGCATAATCAAGCACCTCAGACGGCAACTGTCCCATAAAACGAGGTGCCAGTGGCTCGGCGGCGACAGCCAACAGGTATTCTTCCTCAGCGTCCTCTAGCTCTGACATATCAAAGGCGGCGCGGACGTCCGCCCCCGCCTGCTGCCCCCAGGCCAGAGTTGCCCCGACCCGCAGACCAGCTGCCGCCAAAACTAGCGACCGCCAGTGCAGGCGCTCGGGCAGGGCCAGCAGGGAGCCGGGTTCCAGCTCGCACTCGTCCACCAAAAAATTAGCGGTCTTAGCAACCCAGTTATCAAAAACCCTGCCCGAAAGCTCGATGCGCTCACCCGGTACCGAATACCAGAGCAGGGCGGGGGACTGGCGCTGAGCCAGCTGGACCATGAAATGTGGGAAAGAAGAACCTACCTGGAGAAATGATGCTGTCATGCTCCCTACTCTAGGGCACCGCTCGCTTTGCAGCCAGAAGGGGCCGGTTGAGGTAAATGCATATACCACAGAGAAACGCAAATTATTGTGAGAGAATCTCGTATGAAGAAGACTTTTTTAATCCCAGCTTGACGAACGGGCCGTTACACGCGTGTAATTAGGTGCAGGGAAATTTTTTATTCTGTCCTCTGTTTGGGATATGAAAGGGAAGAATATGGGCCTCCACAGCCGCCTACCTCAGGGCGCTGCAGGGCGCACGCCTGATGTGGCCCAGTACCACACTATGCACTCTGCCCAGTATTTAGAAGACCAGGCTACCGCTTTGCTTAACGCCGCCGCTCCCAAAAGCCGCGGCCGTGCAAACTCACTCGCCAGCAGCTCAGCTACCGACATGTTCTCCACAGACTCCGACGCCCTCTCCCTTTGGCAGCAGGCCGCCGGTATCTACAGCACAGACGGTGACGACGGCGAACTCTCCTGGCAGGCAGATGCCCTCTGTGCCCAGACCGACCCCGAGGCATTCTTCCCCGAAAAGGGTGGATCAACCCGCGACGCTAAGCGAGTATGTAGCGAATGCCCTGTTCGCGAAGCCTGCCTAGAATACGCCATGGAAAACGACGAGCGCTTCGGTATCTGGGGCGGTTTATCAGAGCGTGAACGCCGCCGCCTCCGCAAGCAAGCTATCTAAGAAAGAAGGGCTTGATTCATGGCAATTACCCGCCAGTGCTCACGCCAGACCTGCCAGCGTGAGGCTATTTTCACGCTCACCTATGCCTACGCCCAGTCAACCGCTGTGATCGGCCCCCTCTCGGTACACCGGGAGCCCCACGCCTACGACCTGTGCGAATTCCACGCCGACCGACTCACCGCCCCCCAAGGCTGGGATGTTGTGCGCCTGGACGCCCCCACCACCAGCCCCGCGGCAGAAGAGCAGGCGGACGCATCCTACCCACCCCTACGTTCTGTTTAGAGCGAGATTCGGTATAACCCGTTGGTCTATGACCAACGGGTTTTCTTGTAGGCCCTATATCAAAAACAGCCCTTATCCGATAAACTTTGACGAGCACACAACACACTTGCGCCCACAGTACGTGACATAAGGAAGATAAGTTCGTGGTCAACCCCATCAACGCAGCCAACCGAGACACTTTTACCCGTCGGTCCTTCGTGACCGTAGGAGCTCTGGGCACAATGACTCTTGCTGCCTGCTCCACACCCGAGAGCAGTACCAGCAGCGCAAGTGCCGCTGCGACTGCAAGCTCGAGCCCCACTCCCACCGCTAAGTTCACCGGTACTGTAGAGGTCTACCCCGCCCTCGATGAGGTAGAGATTAACCCCATCGAGACCGTCACCGTCACCACCGCTGACTCGACCCTCACCAAGGTCACCGTGACCACCGCCAAGGGCGAAGAGCTTGCCGGTGAGCTAGCCGCAGACGGCAAGAGCTGGGCCTCAACCGACCGCATGCTCTTCCACAGCGACTACACCGTGGAGTGGGAAGCTGAGGACGCCGCAGGTACCTCAGGCACCGGAGAGAGTGCCTTCTCCACTGTCTCTGCTGCCTATGAGGTAGATGCCCTCATGAACTTTGACGAGGGCGCTAGCTACGGCATCGGTAAAATCATCCAGTTCAACTTCTCTGAGCCCGTCCTGAACAAGGCCGAGGTAGAAAAGCGCATCACCGTCAAGGGTGGTGGCGATCAGGCTGGTAAGTTCCGTTGGTACAGCGACTACATGGTGCGCTACCGCCCCGAGGACAAGTGGGCTACCAACTCCACTGTTACCGTCACCATCGACCTGTTCGGCCTTGACGTGGGTAACGGCATGATCGGTAACCACACCACCACCCGCAGCTTCAAGACCTGGAACAAGCGCTACGCCTTTGCGGATAACAACACTAAGACCATCAAGATGTATATCGATGACCTCATGGTGCGCGAAGCTTTCATTACCCTAGGCAACACTGAATGGCCTTCTGTGGTGGGCCAGCTGGTCATCATGGAAAAGGCTGAGAGCTACTACTTCAACCCCGGTTCTCTTAATCTAGCAGAAAACGACCCCCACTACTACGAGCCTTTCTGGGCCTCCTGGACTGCTCGACTGACCTCCGGCGGTGTCTTTGTTCACCAGGCCCTACCCTCAGCCTGGGCTTCGGTAGGTCGCGCGAACGTCTCCCACGGCTGCATCGGCATGCTGCCCGATGACGCTAAGTTCTTCTACAACACCTTCGGTGTTGGCGACGTGGTAGAGACTGTGAACACCGGTTACCCCCAGGCTGACCCCGACGACGGCTACGGTGACTGGAACATTCCTTTTGCCAACTACCACGACTCCACCTGGCAGGGTAACTGGTAAGACCAGAGCCTGACCGGCACAGACTGCAAAACTCTCGCCCCTAACACCCCCGGTGCCCGGGCGGGAGTTTTTAGTTTCTAGCGCGTAGAATACACAGGCAGACGCACCCTAGACACCCGGGAGGAAACCCACCGTGGCCCAGCAGCCCGACCAGAACCAGGAGTGGAAGAAACTCAGCCCCGCTATCACCCCGCCTAAGACCGATAGCCTACTGTCAGCCCGCAGGGCTGAGCGCGGTATTCAGATTCCGGCTCCTACCGCCCACGAGGTAGGCGACACCAGCCCATCGGCAGAGCAGACCGGGGCGGACGATCCCTCCGAGGCTACCCCCTGGACCGCGCCCCTGGCTGCGGTGGCAGCCCCCGGAGGTAACGCGTCCGCTCCCGAAGTTACCCCGGCTGCAGAACGCGCCGAAGCCCGCGAAGTTGCGGTAGACGACAAGCCCCGCCTGCTGGGGCTGCGTCGGGCCCTCATCGCCCTGGCCGTTCCCGTACTGACCATCATGCTGGCTGTGCGTGCCGTCGCCAGCCCCGCCTTCCTCTGGCTCGAATACCATCGACCCGGTTTCCCGGCAGATAGCTACGGCTTCGATACCCAGGAAAGACTGCGTCTGGGCTCCTATGGGCTGGACTATATCTTGAACTTTGCCCCCCACACCTACCTGGCCGATATCACCACCGGAGGTCAAGAGGCCTTCCTTGCCAGCGAGGTTGAGCACATGACCGACGTCAAACGGGTCATGCTGATCAGTATGACCTTTGCCCTCATCATGTTGGTCCTCGCCCTGCTCTCAGCTAGAACCCTGCGCCTGCGGGCCCCGGGCGTCCTGCGGTCCTCCCTTTTCACCGGTGCCTGGCTCACCCTAGCCCTGCTTATCGGCATGGGCGTTGCTGGTGCTATCGGCTGGGAAGCCTTATTCACCACCTTCCACGAGGTCTTCTTTCCCCAGGGCAACTGGCAGTTCCGCATGAGCGACACCCTTATCCGCCTCTACCCGCCTCAGTTCTGGGTGGACGCCGCCGCCACCGCAGGTGCCCTCACTCTCTTCATCACGGTTGCCGTCCTCGCCATGACCTGGCCTACCCGCTACCGCAAGCAGCTAGCCCTCAAACGCCGGGCAGAGCGTCAGGAGCTCAAAGAACTCCTGACCAAGTAAACCCCTAAATCCAGGCGTCAAACCACATGCGCTCGCGCCACTCGGTGTAGGGGACGGTCTGGGCCGTCCAAATAGGCCAGTAGTAGATAGAGACTAACAGCGCAAAGACCACAAAAAGCCCGACCACCAGTAGCCCGGCCCGGCGGCGGCGTACGCTGTCGCCGGGGCGTCCTAGCGCCAGCCCCAAAATACCTGCCAGCATAAGAATCAGGTAGGGCTCGAAGGAGAGGGCGTAAAAGAAGAACATGGTGCGCTCGGGGTAGGCAAACCAGGGGAAATAGCCCACCGCAAAGACCGCGAAAAGGGCCGCAAAACGCCAGTCGCGGCGCAGCAGCACAATGAGCAGGGACAGGGCCGCAACGATGATAAAGGACCACCAGATGAGCGGGTTGCCTATATTCAGTACCGCCTCAGAGCAGGACTCAACCGTACAGCCGTTCACGCCCAGGTCAGGGGACTCATAGTAGTAGCTGGTGGGGCGCCCTAAAATCAGCCACTGCCAGGCCGGGGACTCGTAGGTGTGGGGGGAATCCAGCCCTGAATGGAAGGCATAGGCAGAGCGGTGGTACTCCCAGAGGGAGCGCAGAGACTCTGGCAGCCAGAGAACGCCCTCGCCGGGGTGCTCCGTGGCCCAGTTGCGGTTGTAGGCAGAATCTGAGAGGAACCAGCCGGTCCAGGTCGCCAGATAAGTCAGCAGGCCAGTACCGATGAGGGCAAAGAAGGCGAACATGCCGTCGCTCAGGAAACCCGAGATATACCAGCGGCGGATACCGGCGATACGGCGGGCGTTGGCATCCCAAAAAACCGTCATCAGACCGAAGATAGCGATGAAGAAGAGGGCGTTCCATTTGACACCAACCGCCAGACCCGCGCAGATACCGGCGATAAACCGCCAGTAGCGGAAACCCAGCCAGGGGCCGTAGCGCATGAAGTCGTCGGTGGGAGAGCCGCCCTGGTCACTAGCATGAGCCGCTATACGGGCCGCGAGCCTACACCTACCCTGATAGCGGTCAAGCAGCAGAGCCACGAAGGTGGCCAGCAGCCAGAACATGAGGAAGATATCGAGAAGGGCAAAACGGGACTGCACAAAGTGCAGACCGTCAATAGAAATCAGCAGGCCGGCCAAGGTAGCAACCGTAACTGAGCGGAAGAGAAGCCAGCCAGCGAGCATGACCAGCCCCACCGACAGGGTGCCTGTTAGGGCTGCGGCAAATCGCCAGCCAAAGGGGTTATCGTCACCAAAAATTGCCATACCGAAGGCGATCATCCACTTACCAACCGGCGGGTGGACCACATATTCGGCGGTTTCAAGGATGCCCGATGGAGCTCCGGCAACGAAGGTCTCGTTGGCTGTATCGGACCAGTTGCGCTCGTACCCAAAGTGCAGCAGGGAGTAGGCGTCTTTAGCGTAGTAGGTCTCGTCAAAGACGATGGCGTTAGGGTTAGCCAGGTTCACAAAACGCATGAGCCCGGCCAGTACCAGTACAAGCAGGGGGGCCACCCAGCCGTAGCGGGGCATCGGTACCGCTGTTACGGCTAGCCGTGCCCGGAGGGCTGACTCGGTGAAAGCGTCTTTGAGGGTCAGGACGGCAGGGGTTGGGTTAGATGTCACCCTAGCTATGCTACCTGGGGCAGCAGAATCGCGCGCGGACGCGTGGGGACCAGCTTCCTCTGGTCCTATCTAGTAGGGACCAGATTCCTCCCAAAATACTTCATGCCATGACCTACAATTGGTATTTTTCTGGTCCTTACGAGGGGCGGGGCTCTACCTACGGGGTGGTGAAGCTACCCTGTGGATACCTGTATATGCGCTGTAATAACCTGACCGATAAAAAAATCTTTTTTGGCGCAATCCGTTGAGACTGGGAGAAACTTTATCCACAGAAAACATCAGTTCTAGAAATGTAGCTCCTACACAACAGAATGCTGTTATGGATATTCTCGATAGCCTTCAAACCGTTTATACCTACAGGGAACTGCTGCGGCTGGGCATGAGCTCTAGCGTTATCGCTCGCCGGGTTAGACAACAGGAGCTGGCCCGTCTCATTCCAGGTGTTTATACAACCCAGTCAAATTTTCGTCAGCTTCCTCATTATCAGCAGTACCCTTACTTTATTTCTGCTGTTTACAAGAGGAACCCTCAAACTGTTTTCACTCACCAAACCGCTGCCTGGTTGCACGGCTTAGCCGTGGTAGATCAGAAGCTGGTAGATGTACAGTGCCACCCTAGTTCACGGGGGCGTGCTCAAGGTATCGCAAAGCACTATTCGTCTACAGTTCCCGATATAACGTCAGTGCACGGCTTCTTCCACCTCACTACCTGCCTGCGGACTTTAGCTGATTGTTGCCGCTACCTGCATCCGTCCTCAGCACTAGTTACGGTTGAGTCAGCGCTTTATCAGGGAGCCTGCACGGTTGAAGAAATCGCGGAGTATTTGGGGCGTCAGAGGGGGCGTGGAGTTCAGAAGATGCGGACGGTTGCCGGCCTCATGAGTTCTTCAAGTGAGAGTGCTGGTGAAAGCAAACTGAAATGGGTCTTACACATGAGCCCCTTGCCTTTGCCAGCCCAGCAGGCTGATGTTTGGGTTGAAAACGAACACTTCCGGCTCGACTTTGCTTACGAAGATGAAATGATTGCCCTCGAATTTGATGGACGGGTGAAATACCTTGATTCTCAGAGCCGCGATGAGGTTTTCTTCAACGAGGTGCGACGCGAGAAGCTGCTGAAAAATGCGGGGTGGGATGTGCTGCGCTGTGACTGGTCTACCGTTGTGAACCACCCGCAGAAAATCGTTCGTGAAGTTCTTGCCACCATGCAAAGGAAAAACGGGAGTAGTAGAACTACGGCGCTCAGGTAACAATGGACCAGGAAAGTAACGATTGTATGTGTGGTGGACAAGGACGTCGGGAGGAATCTGGTCCCTACTTGTAGGGGAACAAAAGTAGTAGGGTTTAACCCTATGGAACCCTCCCCTCATACCACGCCCGCCGCGCCGGCCGAAGGCGGCGCCCTCATCCTTGGCGGAACCCCTATCGGCAACCTAGCCGATGCCTCCCCGCGCCTGCGTGAGGCGCTCGCGTCCGCCGACGTACTCGCCGTTGAAGACAGCCGTACCCTGCGTAAACTAGCCGCCGGGCTGGGTGTCACGACCCGGGGGCGGGTGTTGGTTAACCATGACTACAACGAGGCAGCCCGCGCCCGGCAAATCGTTGAAGCTGTGGCATCCGGGCAGACCGTGCTACTCATGTCGGATGCCGGTATGCCAGCGGTTTCTGACCCAGGCTATGTGGCGGCAGCAGCCGTAGCTGACGCTGGTCTGACTGTCACCGCCCTGCCCGGCCCCTCAGCCGTCGTCACTGCCATAGCCGTGTCCGGCCTACCCTCGGGCCGCTTCACCTTCGAGGGTTTCCTGGCCCGCAAGGGCTCAGACCGCTCCCGCCGTCTCAAGGCCCTTGCAGCCGAAGAGCGCACCATGGTCTTCTACGAGTCCCCCCACCGGCTGGCCGCGACCCTGCACGATTTTGCCGAAGCCTTCGGGGCAGAGCGCCGGGCTGCCGTCTGCCGGGAACTGACTAAGCTGCACGAAGAGGTTGCCCGCGGCAGCCTGCAAGAACTCATTACCTGGGCCGAATCTAAGCAGATCAAGGGCGAAGCCGCCATCGTGGTTGAGGGCGCCCCCGAACCCGAGGCAGAAGAGGCAGAGAACCTGACCGACCTCGTCCTGGAGCTTGTGGCAGATGGCGTCCGCCTGAAAGCCGCCTGTGCCCAGGTGGCTGAAGTTCACGGGGTCTCTAAACGCGACCTTTACCAGGCGACCCTGGCCGTCAAAGATTCAGAAAGCTAAACCTATGTGTACCGACCACACCCTGACCGACGCCGAACTCCGCGAACTTGCCGAGCGATTTGCCTCCTACCTGCCCAGTGAGGCCGAGCAGACCGCCACCATCTTTGAGACCCCCGAACCGATTTTTGAGGGCGAAGTACCCCCGGCCTATCGGGCTGACCGCTACAACACTGCGGGTGAGCCCAGTGGGGAGGGCACCCGCCGCCGCGGCGAGAAGGGGGAGGACGGACGCCGCCGCAACCTGGTCTTCCCGCCGGCTCCCGCGCCCCTGCCCTACGCCATTGTCGATAACCACACCCATATGGACCTGCTGGACGGTGAGGTTGCCGTGACCGCCCGCGATGCGCTCGACACCGGCGAAGCCCTGGGAATCGGCGCGATCGTGCAGGTGGGCTGTGATGTGTCCAGCTCCCTCTACGCTGTGCGAGCTGCCCAGGCCGACCCCCGCGTCCTGGCCGCTGTGGCCCTGCACCCCAATGAAGCCCCCAAGCTGGCAGAAGCCGGTCAGCTGGAGGCGGCCCTGGCCGCTATCGACACCCTGGCAGCTGACCCGCGCGTCCGTGCCCTGGGTGAGACCGGCCTGGACTACTTCCGCACCGGTGAGGAGGGGAAGGGCGCCCAGGAAGAGTCCTTCCGCGCCCATATCCGTATGGCGAAGAAACACGGTAAGGCTGTGCAGATCCACGACCGCGACGCGCACGAGGACGTTGTCCGCATCCTGCTCGATGAGGGCGCACCCGAGAGCGTGATTTTCCACTGCTACTCAGGCGGGCCCGACCTGGCTGAAATCTGTAACGAACAGGGCTGGTACATGAGCTTTGCGGGTACTGTGACCTTCAAGAACTCGCACGGTATTCAAGAGTCGCTGAAGCTAGCCCGCCGGGATCTTATCCTGGCTGAGACCGATGCGCCCTTCCTGACCCCCCACCCCTTCCGGGGCCGTCCTAATGCCAGCTACATGACCAACTACACCGTTCGCTTTATGGCCGACCACCTGGGCGCCGACCTGGAAGAGCTCTGCCGGGATATCCGAGCTAACTCCCTGGCTGCCTACGGGAGCTGGGGGATTGAGGGGTTCTAGCCCCGAGAACCAGGTAGGCGACCGCCCAGGCCACCGGCAGAGCATGGAGGAGAGCCAGGTGCTCGGGCCATTCATTGCCGCCCCAGTCGTGCCCGCCAAACCAGACCGCAAAGGGCATGGCAAAGATGAGCACACCGGTGGCGGCTAGGTAAAGGTAGCCGGTGTGCGCGGTGCGCCAGCCGTAGAGGGCCGCGAAGACGAGGAAGGTGACGAACCAGACCCAGTGGTGGGTCCAGGAGATGGGGGAGAGCAGCAGCCCCAGCACCGCCACGCAGGAGGCCGCCCCCAGGTAGGCGCCACGGACGTCCTGCCCTGCCAGTCTGCGCACAGCCAGGTAGGTGAGCACCACCGACCCCAGGGCGGTGATGGCAAAGAAGACGCCGGTGAGCCAGGTGGGGAAGAGCATAGCCCAGGTGCCCAGCAGGTTATAGTTCAAGGCCCCGGTAATTGACCCCACACGGGAGGATTCAAAGATTTTCTCGGTGAAGTATTCGCGGGCCACCTCAAAATCGACGGCAAAGCTCAGCGCGATAGAGGCCAGACCGGTGCCCACGAACCGGGCCAGGGACTTCCAATCGCGGGTGGTAAGAAAGAGCAGGCCGAAGATAGCCGGGGTGAGTTTGATGCAGGCGGTCAGAGCAATGAGTACCCCGTGCCAGCGGGTGTTCTTGAGATAGATGACGTCGGTGAGAATGAGCAGTACCAAAAAGAGGTTGATCTGCCCCAGTTCCATATTGAAGCTGATGGGGAAGAACTTGAGCAGCAGGGGAGTGAGCCAGAGCCCGGCAGCTAAGGCGGGGTGCTTGCCCACCCCCATACCTCGGCAGGAGAGATAGACCAGGGCCACCAGCGCGGCAATGTTGAGTAGCAGGAATATAGGCCCTGCGGTATCTGCACTGGTGAGCAGCACAAAGGGGGTGAAAACTAGGGCAGCAAAGGGCGGGTAGGTAAAGCCGTAGATTTCTTCAGGCGGTAGGGCCCAGTTGTAGAGCTGGCCGGTTTCTAGCCAGTGGGCCACCCCTCCGTAATAGACCTGCAGGTCGAAGAATTCCCGGGCCACCATTTTTTCGTCCCAGAGGAAGGGGTAGGCGCTGATGAGGGTCAGCGCCAGGGCGGTGACCAAGGCCGGTGTGCTGGTGAGTGCTCGGGCAAGGGCGGCGATGGGCGGACGCTGGTGGGCGGTAGGTGCTACAGGCATGGGGTTCCCGGGGTTGGGTGGCTTGGTACGAGCAGTAATTCTACCGGGGGTGTTCTGGGAGTATGGAAACCTATATGTATATATGTGTATATACAGACCCGGTAGACTAGGAAGCGTGACTGAACAGCAATCTCCCGCGCCCGATGCCCTGTTGGGCCCCCAAGAAATTCGTGACCTGGCAGCCCAGCTTGGCATCCGCCCCACTAAGACCCTGGGGCAGAACTTCGTGATTGATCCCAATACGATTCGCCGTATTATCACTGCTGCCGGTATTAGCCCCGATGAGACGGTGGTTGAGGTTGGCCCGGGCCTGGGCTCTCTCACCCTGGGTATCTTGGACGTTGCACGCGACATGGTTGCTGTTGAGATTGACCCGCCCCTGGCCAAGCAGCTACCTGCAACGATTGCCCGCTTCCGCCCCGGCTCAGAAGACCGCATCGACGTGGTGCTCTCCGACGCTATGAAGGTCACCGAGCTGCCGCGCACCCCGTCCGCCCTGGTGGCTAATCTGCCCTACAACGTGGCAGTGCCGGTGCTCCTGCACATGTTCGCGACCTTCCCCTCCATAGAGCACGCCCTGGTGATGGTTCAGGACGAGGTTGCCGACCGCCTCTCAGCCAAGCCCGGTTCAAAGATTTACGGGGTGCCCTCGGTCAAGGCTAACTGGTTCGCTGAGGTGTCGAAGGCCGGAGTTATCGGTACTAACGTTTTCTGGCCTGCCCCCAAGATTAAGTCGGGTCTGGTGGCTTTTAAGCGCCGCCCCGAGCTGCTATCTGACCTGCCTCGTGAAGAGGTCTTTGCTATTGTCGATGCTGCCTTTGCCCAGCGCCGTAAGACCCTACGGGCGGCCCTGGCCGGTTGGGCCGGTTCTGCTGCCCGTGCCGGTGAGATTCTTGAAGCCGCCGGTATTGACCCGCAGCTGCGCGGTGAGAAGCTCGATATTTTTGATTTCATCAAGATTGCCGAAGCCGCCCGGCAGGTACCTGCCCCTACCGACCAGAGCGGGGAGGGGGCGTCCGCATGACTCTGAGCGTTTCTGCTACCGCCCCCGGCAAGGTCAACCTATATTTTGCGGTGGGGCCCCTGCGGGAGGACGGCTACCATGAGGTTGCCTCGCTCTACGCCGCTACCGATGTGCTGGAGCGCGTGACGATTTCTTCGGCTCAAGAGCCGGGTATCGCCCAGTCGATGAGCGTTGCTGAGGGCTCCCCGGTTGCGGAGCAGGTTGATGCCGGGGCTTTTGACCCGGCTGTGGTTCCGCTCGACGAATCTAACCTGGCCTACCGCGGTGCGGCAGCGGTGCTGGCGGAGAGCGGCCTGGAGCCCGCGGACGTCGCTGTCCAGCTTCATATTGATAAGGCTGTGCCGGTTGCCGGTGGTATGGGCGGTGGTTCAGCTGACGCTGCTGCTGCCATGAAGGCTATGAACGACTACCTGGTACAGGCAGGTCTGGCAACTGAGCCTCTTGCGCTTGAGCGCCTGTTGGAGCTGGCCGCTCCGCTGGGCGCCGATGTGCCTTTCGCCCTGCTGGGCGGCCTGGCCGTGGGTACCGGGGTGGGGGATAAGCTCACTCCGATTGAGGTGCCCGAGGGTGTGGAGCCGCTGAGGTTCGGGTTTATGCCTTCAACGGCTGGGCTATCAACTCCCGCGGTGTTCAGGGAGCTGGACGCTGGCCGGGCTGAGGGGCGCTACCCTGCTCCGGACGCCACCCTGCAAGTTCCGCAGGAGCTGTTAGACCTGCTGACCTCGGCCGAGCCGCTGCAGAGGCGCCTGCCGGCTATCGCCGGGCTGTTGCGCAATGACCTGGCTGCTCCTGCTGTTGCCTTGTTGCCCGAACTGGTAGAAACACTGGAACAGGCCGAATCCCAGTTCGGTGTAGCGGCAGGCTTTGTGTCGGGGTCAGGGCCTACCATAGTGCGTATGTACAACACATAAGTGGTACGAAGACGGGGCAGATATAGTTTCTATCTACCCCGTCTTTTTACGCAATTACTTCGCTGAGTTCCATCCAGCGTATTTCCAGCTCATCAACTTCCGCCTGGATGCCCTGCTGTTCAGCAGAGAGAGCAGCCAAACCTTCATAATCTGAAGGGTCATGGCTGGCCATTTTCTCTTCCAGCTTGGCTTTTTGATCTGCCAGCTTAGCCAGCTTGCGGTCGATCTGATTAATTTCCTTCTGGGCAGCCCGAACCTCAGCCCCACTAGCCTTAGCAGCCGAGCTGCTAGCGGCGTCCTGCTTACCTAGCGGTGAGGAATCAACTGCCTTGGTTGAGGGGGAAGCCGTAGCAGAAGCTGAAAGTTGCAGGTACTCATCAACCCCACCGGGCAGGTGCCTAAAAGTGCCATTGATCAGGGCGTACTGCTGGTCGGTGACACGTTCCATCAGGTAGCGGTCGTGGGAAACCACCAGCAGGGTGCCCGGCCAGGTGTCTAGAAGGTCCTCCATAGCCGCCAGCATGTCGGTGTCCAGGTCGTTTGAAGGCTCGTCCAGAATGAGCACATTGGGTTCGTCCAAGAGAATCAGCAGCAACTGAAGGCGGCGCTTCTGACCGCCAGAAAGATCCTTAACCGGGGTGGAAAGCTGGGCTGAGGTAAAACCCAGACGCTCTAACAGTTGGCCGGGAGTCATCTCCTTACCACCAGCCACATACGAGGTGCGCTTGCGCCCAATAACATCTGAAACTCGGTCATTCTCGACTTCTCGCAGTTCATCGAGCTGCTGGGTCAGCGTAGCGACCTTTACGGTCTTACCGTGCTTAACCCGCCCTCGGGTAGGCTCTACCGAACCAGTCACAAGGCCTAGCAGGGTTGATTTGCCAGCACCGTTGACCCCCATGATGCCGGTGCGCTCACCCGGGGCGATGCGCCAGGTAACCTTCTTGAGCACGTCCTTGGTTGCACCGGGTGTGCTGGCATCGGGGTAGCTGACATCGACGTCCTCAATATCCACGACGTCCTTACCCAGGCGAGACACTGCCATCTGCGATAGCTCAACCTTGTTGCGCACCGGCGGTACGTCGGCAATGAGGGCGTTAGCAGCGTCAATGCGGAACTTGGGCTTGGACGTGCGTGCGGGGGCCCCACGACGCAGCCAGGCGAGCTCTTTGCGCATGAGGTTTTGGCGTTTTGCCTCGGTGGCAGCAGCCTGACGGTCACGCTCAACACGCTGCAGAATGTAGGCAGCGTACCCGCCCTCGAAGGGCTCTACGATGCCATCGTGAACTTCCCAGGTGTCGGTACAAATTTCGTCAAGGAACCAGCGGTCGTGGGTGACGGTCAGTAGGCCACCTGCGTTCTTGGACCAACGGGTTTTGAGATGGTTAGCAAGCCAGGTAATAGCCTCAACGTCGAGATGGTTGGTGGGTTCGTCGAGCATGAGGACATCCCAGTCACCTGCCAGCAGAGCGGCAAGGGCAACGCGGCGGCGCTGGCCGCCTGAGAGAGAAGAGACGGACGCATTCCAGTCGAGGTCCGGCACCAGCCCCGAAATAACATCGCGAATCTTAGAGTCTGAAGCCCACTCGTATTCGGGGGTATCACCAACGATAGCCTGGCCTACAGTGAGCGAATCATCGAGCACGTCAGCCTGATCAAGGAAGCCGATACGGGTGCCGGATCGCACCGTGACCTTGCCTGAATCGGGGGTAAGCCGCCCGCCGAGAAGGGAGAGAAGGGTCGACTTACCGTCACCGTTACGGCCCACGATACCGATGCGATCGCCTTCGTTCAGGCCAACCGTGATGCCCTCAAAAATGGTACGGGTAGGGAATTCAATATGCAGGTCTTCGCCGCCAAGTAGATGTGCCATCTCTTTAGGCTACAAGGTGCATAGTAGGTCTGTCAGTTGCAAACCTCGTTTTGCCGTTTCGAGCGATTCTTGTTTGGCAGCACCAGCGCTTAGTCATTACAAGTTCTGCACAGAGGTAATATAAACGGCATGACACAATTCAACGTAGGAGCTCTCCTTAAAAAAAGAAGAAGAGTAGAGGAAGAAGAGCTCAGGTATCCCCCGATGTCCAAGAAGATTCTCTTTGTTTGCACAGGTAATATTGCCCGAAGCGCCTCGGCACAGTACATCGCTGAGCAACTTTCAGGCTCCGATTCAGAGTGGACTTTCGATAGCGCGGGGACTGGGGCTATCGTAGGCTCAGGAGTAGCTCCTTTCATCGACTCGGAGCTGGAATCGCGAGGTGTAAACTTTCACAGCCATCAGGCTAAACAGATTACTGCCCAGTTGTTGGAAGAATCTGCACTAGTCTTAGTGATGGAGAAAGAACACCTAAACTGGATTGTGCGTGAGTGGCCCCAATACCGCTCAAAAATACATCTTTTAAAACAAATGGCGCGAGTTCAGGAACAAGCTGGTCGCCGTGTTAATCCAGTATCCTTTATGCATGCGCTAGACCAGCCTCCAGCTAAAGAAGACAGAATCGCTGACCCTTACCGCAAGGGAGCAGAAGCCGCGCGAGTCGCAGTAGAAGAAATTGAGCTTGCCCTAACGAAAATTATCCCCTGGTTAGGGGCTTAGGCCACTTCCTAATGAATTTTTACCAAGAGTCACACTCCACGCGTTTCATTCTGGGCATGAGACTTGGTAATATCTAGATTCGTCCGTGCTACTTCACTGAAGTAGGTGGGACGACAATCCGCCATGGTGTAATTGGCAACACAGCGGCCTTTGGAGCCGTTATTCAAGGTTCGAGTCCTTGTGGCGGAGCTCAACACCCCATACATCTCACAACATTATTCGGGGTTTCACTCGCTCAAGGAGTACTAACTAGTGACTGCTACTGCTTCAGTTCCGTCCGCTGTTATTGTTCTAGCCGCCGGAGCTGGAACCCGTATGAAGTCCTCCACCCCCAAGGTTATGCACTCTATCGGTGGGCGCTCCATGGTAGAACATGCAGTAGCTGTGGCTCGTGAACTTAACCCCAAGAACCTGGCTGTTGTTGTGCGCCACCAGCGCGATAAGGTAGCTGCTCACGTCATTGAGTTCGACGCCGATGTCACGATTGTGGACCAGGACGAGATTCCCGGTACCGGTCGCGCCGTTGAGGTTGGACTGCTGGGGCTGGACGCAGAGGCCGGGGAAGTTGAAGGTACCGTTGTGGTGACCTACGGTGACGTTCCCCTGCTGAAGACCGAGACCCTGCGCAAGCTCATTGCCTTCCATGAAGAAGGTAAGAACGCTGTTACTGTCCTGACAACCCACATTGACGAGCCGGGTTCTTACGGCCGTATCGTCCGTAACGAGGCCGGCGAAGTAACCGCCATTGTCGAAGCCAAGGACGCTAGCCCTGAGCAGCTCGCCATCACTGAAATCAACTCCGGTATTTATGCCTTTGACGCAAAGGTGCTGCGTGACTCGCTCACCCGCGTCACCACCGACAATGCCCAGGGCGAAAAGTACATCACTGACGTTCTCTCCATCGCCCGTGAGGACGGCTACCGCACCAGTGCACTCGATATTGAAGATCGCTGGGAAGTTGAAGGCGCAAATGACCGCGTGCAGCTGGCCCAGCTGGGGCGCAAGCTCAACGACCGTGTGACCCACGCTCACATGGTTGCTGGTGTCACCATTGTTGACCCCGAATCCACCTGGATTGACGTTACTGTAACTATCGAAAACGATGTAACCATTCTGCCCGGTACCCATCTGCGCGGCACCACCCATATCGCAACTGGCTCCGTCATCGGCTCTGACACCACTCTGACCAACGTCAAGGTAGGGGAGAACGTGACTATCTCCCGCACCGAGGGCTCTGATTCAGAAATCGCTGACGGTGCTACCGTTGGCCCCTTCGCTTACCTGCGCCCCGGTACTAAGCTTGGCCCCAAGGGCAAGATTGGCACCTTTGTTGAAACCAAGAACGCCGAAATTGGCGCCGGTTCAAAGCTGCCTCACCTCTCTTATGCCGGGGATGTAACCATTGGCGAAAATTCTAATATCGGTGCAGCCTCAATCTTTGTGAACTACGACGGTGTGAACAAGCACCGCTCCACCGTAGGTAACAATGTCCGAATGGGGTCCGACAACATGTATGTCGCACCCGTACATATCGGAGATGGCGCGTATTCTGGAGCTGGAACCGTCATCCGCAAGGACGTCCCCGCAGGCGCCCTAGCAATTAACGAAGCCCCTCAGCGTAACATCGAACGCTGGGTCATTGAAAAGCGAGCCGGTACTGAAGCCGCAGAGGCAGCCCAGGCTGCACTCGGTGCGGAGTCAACCGACTCAGTTAAGGAAAGCGAATAGCAGTAATGACTGAGATTACGAATCCAGGTGAAAAGAAGATGGCGCTGGTCTCAGGCCGTGCCCACCCCGAACTCGCTGAACAAATCGCAGCGGAACTGGGGAACGAAGTTCTTCCTTCATCCGCCTACACCTTCGCCAACGGTGAGACCTACGTACGTTTCAACGAATCGGTACGAGGGAAGGACGCATTCGTTATCCAGTCACACCCGGCACCGATTAACGATGCCATCATGGAACAGCTCATTATGGTTGACTCGCTCAAGCGTGCATCGGCTCGTTCCATCACTGTAGTTTCCCCCTTCTACCCCTACGCCCGTCAGGACAAGAAGCACAAGGGCCGTGAGCCTATCTCAGCTCGTCTGATTGCTGATCTCTACAAGACCGCTGGTGCCCACCGCCTGATGAGCGTTGATCTGCATACCGCTCAGATTCAGGGCTTCTTTGACGGCCCCGTTGACCACCTGATGGCTATCCCCCTGCTCGCCGAGTACGTAGCAAGCAAGGTCGATACCGATAACGTTACAGTGGTTTCACCCGACACCGGCCGTGTACGCGTTGCTGAGCAGTGGGCTGAACTTCTTGGCGGGGCCCCGCTGGCTTTCGTCCATAAGACTCGCGATGTCAACGTGCCTAATCAGGCTGTATCTAAGACCGTGGTGGGCGATATCGAGGGCTGCACCTGCGTGCTGATTGACGACATGATTGATACCGGTGGTACTATTGCCGGTGCTGTGCGTGTGCTCAAGGAAAACGGCGCTAAGGACGTCATCATCGCAGCCACCCACGCTGTCTTCTCAGACCCTGCTGCTGAGCGTCTGGCTAACTGCGGGGCTAGCGAAGTCGTTGTTACCAACACTCTGCCACTCAAGCCCGAGCAGACGTTCGACAACCTGACTGTATTGTCAATTGCTCCCTTGCTAGCTCGTGCTATCAAGGAAGTCTTTGATGAGGGCTCTGTCACTAGTTTGTTTGATGGTAGAGCAAACTAGCATTCAGAAATACAACTGACGCTGGGGTCATGCACTTAGTGCATGACCCCTCACCGTACCTATAGGAGGGGGAGAATGGCTGAAAGAACTTTAGCTCAGAGAGGTGCGCGTGGAGGGGTTAACGCTGTTGGCGGTCAGCTGGCAAAAATTGTCATTAACCTTGTTTCACTCGCAATTTTGGCAAGACTTATCAGTCCTGAAGAGTATGGGCTGGTTGCTATGGTTATGGCTGTAATGGCAATAGCTGATGTATTTAGAGATTTCGGTCTAACATCAGCTACCATCCAAGCAAAAACGATTTCGCCTCAGGAACGAAGCAATTTATGGTGGCTAAATACCACAATGGGAGTAGTAGTTGCTGCTGCTATAGCACTTCTTGCCCCTGTTGTTGCAGCAATATATAGCGACGATAGGCTGATTTTAATAACTCTTGTAATGTCACTAAATTTTGTTATTTCTGGGATGTCAACTCAGTATTTTGCAAACCTTCAGCGAGAGATCCAGTTTGGCAAAATTGCAGTGAATAATATTATTTCCAATATAATTGGATTGATTGCTGCAGTGATCATGGCTTTAAACGGATTTGGGGTCTGGTCTCTAGTATTTCAAGGGTTAGTAATAGCTATCGCCAGTTTGTTGATCTTTATTATTCAGACCAGATGGATTCCTAGAGGCTACGATAGGTCAGTATCTATGCGTAGATTCTTGAATTTTGGGATGCCTCTCATGTTTTCTAATCTGCTAAACTATTTCTCAGGTTTAGTTGATGTTTATATGATTGGTCATGTTTCGGGGCCTGAGGTGCTCGGGTATTTCAACAGATCTTCTCAGGCTGTTCGCACGCCACTGAATAGTTTGAGGTCACCACTAAATAATGTTGCCTTTTCTACTTTGTCGAAAAAACAATCATCTAATGCAGAAATCGCTACTTCAATAGAAAAAGGTCAGATTCTTCTGGCCTACCCTCTAGCCTTAATCGCAGGTGGCTTGGCTGCCGCATCTTCATCACTGGTTGTCTTTTTTCTGGGTGAAAGTTGGCAAGCAGCTGCGCCATTTTTTGCTTGGATTGCGATTACCGAGGGGCTTAACTGCCTTGCGATGACAGCGGGATGGATTTTTCTTATTCGAGGCAAGTCTAAAGGACTTATGAATCTAACGATCTTCAGCTCGATTAATAGAACTATTTTTGTTATTATAGGTGCTTTGGTGCTGGGCCCCCTAGGGGCCGTGGTGGGGCAAGCCGTGGCTGTGATGATTCAATGGCCGTTGTCTTTGCTTTGGGTCCAACGTTCAACAGGAGTTTCTACTAAAGGTTTGCTAGTTAACTCCTATCGAATATTTGCGGTTGTGCTATTCTCTAGCGCATTGAATTATTACATCCTCCAGGGGCTAGCAGTGGACTTGATTGCGTCAATCCTTCTTGGTGTTGTATTACAGTTGGCGCTAGCCGCTATCTGTGCTGTTATTCCAGCAGTAAGGAGAGATTACATGCAGATTCTAGAATTCGCAAAATCTTTAAACAAATAGTAACCATGTTTATAAGAAAAATCTATTGGAATTGTGGTAGAATACTTTTAAATTTCATTTTTTCTGTAGTTTAGTAATTTGGGGGAGAGAAGAGTGCGATGGGTGAAAATATGACGGACTTGTCGGTTGTTATCCCTTTTTATGGGGATCCAGCAGATACTTTGAATCTTGTGAATCAGATTCAGGCGCAAGAAGCGTTGGCTTCGGTGCAGATTGTTGTTTCTGACGATGCTTCTCCGCAACCTTTTCCCGAAGTTGGTGGGGTGACTACTGTGCGTCGAGCCACCAATGGTGGGTTTGGTGCTAACGTCAACACAGGAGTCGCTGCAGCTGAAGGTAAATGGATACTTATTCTTAACAGTGATTTGACTCTGTCGAGTGGTTTTATCGACGACATGTACAAGGCAGCAGAAGCAGAGTATGCTCTTGCAGGTGGAAAGGGGGTAGTGCTTGCTCCGCATATTGTAGGGCATGAGGGGGATTCACAATGGGTCGGTCGTGCCTTTCCCCGTGTTCGTCATCATGCTTGGGAATGGTTTACCCCAGCTGCACGTTTGCGTCCGACTCGTTTTTGGCATCACATGGTTGGCCATAATCTAGCTTGCATAGCTGATAACCGGGCAGAACCTGACTGGCTTATGGGTGCCTGCCTCATGATGCCCCGTTCTCTTTACAATGAGGTTGGAGGTATGGACGAATCCTTCTTCATGAATAGTGAAGAAGTAGATATACAGTATCGTTTGATGCTGCAAGGCGTACCACGTGTGTTCCGAGGTGATATTACAGTTGCGCATGAGGGTGGCGGCTCATCAGGAGATACTGCTCGCAGGCGTCAATGGGTAACTAACTCACGATTCTTATACGAAAAAAAGTGGGGGCATCCACAAAAGCTTAGAGTGGCTCTAACCGCAGTGACTCACGTAAACTATCTCTTTAATCAAGTTAGAAGAGTCCGCAACTCAGCAGTCAAGCCTCGAGAGGTTCGCCAAACTGAACTTTCCACGATTCAGACTGCTTTTCAGCAACTAAGTTAGAGAAGATGAATTTCGCACGTAAGATAACTGAAGTACCTCCGTCTATTCGATGGCATGTTGGCTCAGCACTTTCAAAATACCTGTACTCTCGGGCCCTAGGTGCTTCTGGTAAATCTCTCAAGATTATTTCTCCGCTCAAGCTTGTCGGTACTGAGAACATGTATTTTGATGATGATGTGCTTATCCGGGAGGGCGTATGGCTACAGACCGAGTCTGGCGGGGTATTGCGGATAGGCAGACACTTTCACCTTGGCCATCATGGACACATCCATGCTGTAGCTGACGTGACTATCGGTAACGATTGCTTGTTCGGAGACAATGTAATGGTTAACACAGGTGTCCATGTCCCCGGGAAGCTGGATGAAGTGACTCACCGTGGGCCAATTACTATTGGCGACAAAGTCTTCCTAGGCAGGAACGCTATCGTTCTTGGCGGTGTAACTATCGGCGATGGGGCAATTATTGGTGCCGGAGCTGTTGTTACCAAGGACGTAGAAAGTGGGGCCGTTGTTGTAGGTGTCCCCGCTCAACCAATTAATCGCACTCAAATAAATTAGGGAAAACTATGAAAATTCTTATCACTGGTGGTGTTGGATTTATCGGCCTCAAACTTGCTCGTAAGCTGGTTGACCAGAGTCATTCTGTTTATGCACTTGACAGTTTGCTTGAACAGGTACATCAAAATATTGAGGCTGAAAAGGCACAGTTCCCCGGCGAGATTATCGTTGGAGATGTATCTGACCCAGATATTTGGAGCAACTTACCTCAGGCTGAAGCCATTATCCATCTTGCAGCAGAAACTGGTACTGCTCAGTCTATGTATGAAACTGACCGCTACCGACGAGTTAATATCGACGGTACTCGCTACGCCGCTGAGAAAGCTGTCGAATGGGGAGTCCCTCTGATTGCACTGAGCTCTCGTGCTGTGTACGGTGAAGGCTTTGAGGATCGTGGAACTACTGAGCAAGATATCCATGCTCCACTTTCTGTATACGGCGAGACTAAGTCAGTTGGTGAGGACGTTGTAGCGGAAGTAACCCAGGGTAAAATACCTGCCATCATTATCCGACCTCAGAATGTTATTGGCCCAGGGCAAGCCTTACACAACCCCTATACCGGTGTGCTAGCAGCTTTCTTAGCGCGTCTGCGAGAAGGCAAAAATCTCTCTGTATATGGTGATGGTACTGCAACTCGCGATTTTATTCATGTGGAAGACGTCGCTGACTTCATTATTTGGGCCTTAAATAATCAGCCTGGGCTCGAGGAGTCTCCCCGCACCCTGAACCTCGGTTCTGGTGAACGAATTACTCTTGATCAGCTAGCTCAGTTCTCTATTGATGCAGTCCCTGGTGGCTCTGACGCTGTCATCGAGCACGTTGATATTAGACGTGCCGGGGATATTGATCATGCACTTGCAGATATGACTTATGCATATTCCCTGGGAGCTCCTCAAGCCCGCTGGAATGCTCGCGAGTCTATTGCAGATTTCATTGTTAAATCATGGGAAGTCCCCGGAGCTAAAAGCGAAACCTGGGATACAGCACTAGAAGAACTTACCGAGCGAGGACTGGCTGAATAGATGGCTCAGCCTAAAATTTTTCTCGTTTCTCCCGCTTTCCACGGGTACTGGAGGACTATTGAGCGTTCTCTGACCAAACGCGGCTATCAAGTTATTACCCATGTATACGATGCACCGGGTACTTTGCTTGAACGTCTCCGGAATAAAGCGTTGCACGATTTGCCCGAATACTTGCGCCCTGCTCGTTTCGAAAATTTGGTGACAGAGCAGGCCCTCACCCGCTTTCGGGAAGTGAACCCTGATATCGTCCTAGTAGTAAAGGGCGATCAATTGGGCTCTTCTTGGTGGGACGCTGTTAGCACTTCCGAGGTGCGTTTAGTGACCTGGATGTATGACGAATTCCGCAGGATGCGATATTCAGACAAGAATTTCGATCTTAACTTACTAGGTGAGATTGCTAGCTACAGCCCCGGGGACGTCGCTAATCTGACTGCTCGCGGTTATAAAGCAACAGAAGTTCCTTTAGCGTACGACACAGATATAGATATTATTCCAGTCCAGGGCAGTGAAATCACATTCGTTGGTGCCCGCTATCCTGGACGCGAAGCAATGCTTCTAGCTCTACATCAAGCTGGAGTTCCAGTTAAGGCATTCGGTAAACAGTGGTCACGCCACTGGTGGGATATGGCCCGCACACGTAATTTCAAGAATCCAGGTATTGCTTCAGGGCGGGACCTCGATCGACCTCATGCATACGGTGTTATGGCGGGATCGCCAGCAACGCTTAATATCCATGGAGATCAGGATGGATTTACAATGCGTACCTTTGAAGCTTCAGGCGTGGGTGGGTTGCAAATTGTTGACCGAGTTGAAGTTGAACGTTATTACGATCCAGGTAAAGAAGTGCTTGTCTACGGATCTGAAGAAGAACTAATTGAAGTTTGTCAGCGTATTTTTGCTGACCCTCAGTGGGCACATACAATTCGCGTGGCTGGACAGAAGCGTACTTTGTCTGAGCATACTTTTGATCAACGTGTTAAAATGCTGGAGGATCTGTGGACATAGAGAATAAATCTGGACTCTTATTTCCTGAAGATTTAAATCAGTGGTATGCCTGGCAGCGCTCTGCGAATCGTATAGGCAACGTCAAACATACAGTTAAACAAGTAGCTTCTTGGAGAAAACCTTCTCATATATCTGCTCCTCCGCGTATATTCTTTAGTAGCAGAGGCTCTAGACCCAGTCAATTGGTAGTGGCATTAGATAGTATCGGAGCAACCTCTCTCAAAGCGCTTATCGAACCTCTTGCTTACACTGATGTCGCAGCCACAGTCTTATCGCATAATGATATTACTCATCATCTTCCTGGTGAGAATTGGTGCGTCGAAGAACTTTTGCTTTCCGAAGCCATAAAACAGCTGAATCCTCAGGTCGTACTATCGGCTGGACATTACCTAGATTTAGGTTCGGCTACTTTCGAGCTTGCTCTCCGTATAGATGCTGACTATGTAGTGTCTCAGCACGGTCTTAACACGCCGTTTGCGCCCCCCCTGGCCCCTTCCGCTCATCTACTAGCTTTTAGTCAAGCAGATGCTGAATTCTGGATTTCAGGGCGTACAGATATTACCTATGATGTGGTTGGTTCCCAGCTTTTTTGGGAAGCAGCGCAGCTACCTGCTATGCAGGCTTCAGATGAGACTGCTCAACCTATTTTCTTAGGCCAAATGCACGGAGCTGAACTACCCCGTCATTCTTACGCCCAAGCAGGGTACACATTCTGTAAGGAGACGGGGGCCCGTTACCGACCTCACCCTAACGAAAAGGACAAACTGTCTGTACTTACCCATGCTTTATGGGACAAAATGGGTATAGAGATTGACCGAGGTCGCGAGCCCCTCAACACGCTGACCAACCCTGTAGTATCAATTTTTTCTACAGGAGTACTTGAAGCGGCAATTAGGGGAATCCCTGCTTGGGTTTATCATCCCAAGCCGCCTGCGTGGGTCAGAGAGTTTTGGGATAGGTATGGTCTTAGCCAGTGGGGCGAAGCCCCCACGCCTGCACCGACTGTGCCTTCAACACCTCCAGCAAAGGCAATCGCACAATACCTAGAGGAGAAACTTAAATAGATGCGCGTTCTATGCGTGATACCCGTTCGCGGCGGGTCCAAGGGAATCCCCCGAAAGAACCTCAAACCCATCGCTGGTAAGCCCCTCGTCGCCTGGACCATTGAGCAGGCCCTTGCCGCAAAGGCTGAGCTGGAAGGCGAGCACCTGGTTGACGTGCTGGTCTCAACCGATGACGCTGAGCTAGCTGATATTGCCCGCCAGCACGGGGCAGAGGTACCCTTCATGCGCCCGCCCCACCTGGCAGAAGACACCACCGCTACCGAACCGGTGATTGAGCACGCTATCGAGTTCTACACAGCTGCGGGCAAACGTCCGGACGCCGTCATGCTCCTGCAAGCGACCTCGCCCGTCCGCCTGCCCGGCACCCTGGCCCGCGCTATCCGCCAGTTCGCTGTCTCTGCATCGGATTCTATGGTGGGCGTTATCCCCATCGGCCCCTTTATCTGGGCTGCCACCGAGCCACCGACTGCCCAGTATGAGGTCATGGCTCGCCCTCGGCGTCAGGAACTCACCCGTGAGACTTTCCGCTACCGCGAAAACGGCTCCATGTATATTACCAAGACCGAGCTCTATGAAACTCTGCACAACCGATTGGGCGGCGAGATTGAGCTCTTCATGCTTGATGAGGTCGAAGGCGTAGACATTGACGCCCCCATCGACTTCTCCGTCGCAGAACACCAGCTACTCACCACACTCGCATCAGAAGAAAACGAAGGTTAAATAAATACCATGATTATCGAACGCAATATCACCCCGTACATCGTTTTCTCCGAGGATCCGGTGCTGACTGCCCTACAGAAGATTTCTGCTAACGGGCAGCGTATAATCTTCCTGGTCAACGAGTCAGGTGTGCTTAAGGGCTCCCTGTCAGACGGTGACTTCCGCCGCTGGCTGATTGCCAACCCCGCTGCCCCCCTTGAAACCAGTGCCCTTGAGGTGGCTAACCTGGGCGTCAAGACTGCCCCCATCGGTTCGGAACCGGCAGAGCTACAGGGCGAATTTGCCAAGGGTATCAGCCTTCTTCCCCTGGTGGACGAGCGAGGCCACCTGGTTGCTATCGCCATGGACGAGCAGAACGTGCTGCGTATTGGCCGCACCGAAATCACCGAAGACTCGCCCTCCTTCATCATCGCCGAAATCGGCAACAACCACCAGGGCGATGTTGACCTGGCAAAGCGCCTGGTGGACCTGGCTGTTGACACAGGTGCAGACGCTGTTAAGTTCCAGCTGCGCGACATGGACGCCCTCTACCGCCAGAAGGGCTCAAAGTCAGCCGGCGAAGACCTAGGTGTTCAGTACACCCTCGACCTACTCTCCCGCTTCTCCTTTACCGTGGATCAGATGTACGAGGTCTTTGACCATGTCAAGCAGCACGATATGGACATCATGTGCACCCCCTGGGACGGCCCCTCGGTCCAGGCTCTGGTCGACTACGGTATTCAGGGTCTCAAGGTTGCCTCAGCCGACCTGACTAACCACGAGCTACTGCGCGATATGGCCTCCCGCGGCCTGCCCATGCTGGTCTCTACCGGTATGAGCCGTGAAGAAGAAATCCGCGAGTCGGTTAACCTGCTGCGCTCCTTGGGTGCCTCCTACGCCCTGCTGCAGTGCCAGTCCACCTATCCCGCGCCCTTCAAGGACGTCAACCTGGCTTACATGGACCGCCTGGCTGAAATCGGTCAGAGTCTGGTGGGCTACTCAGGCCACGAACGCGGCTACCACGTGCCCATTGCGGCCGTTGCCCGCGGTGCCAAGATTATTGAAAAGCACTTCACCGTCGATAAGACCCTCGAAGGTAATGACCACACCGTCTCCCTGCTGCCTGACGAGTTCAAGGCTATGGTGCAGCAGATTCGTGAGGTAGAGGAATCTATCGGTACCTCAGCCCCCCGCGAGGTCTCCACCGGTGAGCTCATGAACCGTGTCAACCTTGCTAAGTCACTGGTTGCTACGCGCACCATTGCTAAGGGTGAAGTTGTGACCGAGGCGGACGTCGAGGTTAAGTCACCCGGCCGCGGTCTGCAGCCCAACTACCTGCCCCAGCTTCTGGGCCGCACCATGCAGCGTGAGGTTGAAGCCGGCACCTTCTTCTTCGAAGGGGATCTGAAGGACGACCTAGTGACCCGCCGCGACTTCACATTCGATCGCCCCTGGGGCCTGCCCGTCCGTTACCACGACTACAAGCCCCTGATTGAGGACGCCGAGCCTGACTTCCTGGAGTTCCACTTCTCCTACAAGGATCTTGAAGTCGACATCGATGAGGTCTTCGATCGTAAGCTCGACATGTCCTTCACCACCCACCTGCCCGACCTCTTCGCCGGTGACTTCCTGGTAGATCTGGCTTCTCGCGACCAGGAAACCTGGGAGCGCTCGATTGCAGAGGTCCAGCGCACCATCGACATTACCCGCGATTTGACCCGCTACTTCACCGTGGATGACGACCCGGTCATGGTCGTCACCATGGGTGGCTTCACCAAGGACGGCCACATCGCACCGTCCGCCCGCGCCGACAAGTATGAGCGTATCGGCGAGGCCCTGGCCAAGCTCGATACCTCAGGCGTGCGTATCGCGGCTCAGACCCTGCCTCCCTACCCCTGGCTCATGGGCGGTCAGCAGTACCACAACCTCTTCCTTGACCCCAAGGACACTGCTGACTTCTCAGACACCTACAACACCGCCCTCTGCCTGGACATCTCCCACACCATGCTGGCGGCCAACTTCCTCAAGATTCCTCTCTCCGAGGCCGTTGAGCTGCTGGCCCCCCGTTCCATCCACCTGCACCTGGTAGACGGCATCGGCGTGGACGGTGAAGGCGTACAGGTCGGTGAAGGCGACGTGGACTGGGCAGCCCTCGGCAAGCAGCTACGCGAACTGACCCCTAAGTCCTCTTTCATCCCCGAAATCTGGCAGGGTCACGTCAACAACGGCGAAGGCTTCTTCACCGCACTCGATAGGCTCGAAAAGTGGCTGTAAACTCGACTCCTCCGACTGTTCTACTGTGTATGCCGGTGCCTGACTTTGCAGGTGTGGCCCGGCATCTAGTAGATATTGCCCGTAATGGAATCCCCGGGTATAACCTGGTCTTTTTCTGCCCAGAAGGTGAGCTGTCAGAGCACCTAGTAAACATGGGTGTAGACGTACGAACCGGTGAATTTGGGCCTGACTTTGGTTTTAAGAAGTCATTCGTTGCTCTAGACCGTATTATTGGGGAAATCCAGCCTGCGATAGTTCATACTCATCTTGCGTATGCAGATGTTATTGCTGTTGCCGTAGTGAATGCTCGCAAAGCGCGGCACGTCGTGCAAGGTAAGGTTTGTGCACCCAAGCTTATTAGCACGGAACATGGAATCGCAGTTGACGATCTTGTGTACCACGAAACTGTACGTCAGCAGAAAATAATGGAATTAGTACACCGCGTACGTCTATGGTTTACTGATGGCAAAATTGCTGTTTCGCGTTTCAACTCTGTACAAATGGGTAAGAAGTGGGGCGCCAAAGATGTGACGGTGATTCCTAATGGTGTTGACTTAGATACTGTTGCTCAAAAGGTCGAGGAAAAGCGAGTACCAGGGGAGCCCGGCGTGTTACGGGTAGTGTCAATGGCACGGTTAGCTCCTGAGAAAAAAATTGATGTACTCATCGATGCCTTTGCACTGGTACTTGAAAAGGATTCCACCGCACAGCTTGAAATTGCTGGTAAGGGTGAATGCCTAGAAGATCTTAAAGAACAGGTTAAGCGACTAGGTATTGAATCGAACGTTTTCTTTTCAGGCTTCAATGACCCCTTTGAGGTCATGGGCCGCAATGACGTCCTAGTACAGCTCTCAATTGCCGAGAATAATTCTTATACCTTGTTGGAGGCGAAGGCTGGTGGACTTAAAGTACTTGCGACTGCTATGGGAGGAAACCCCGAGCAGCTAGCTCCTGCTGAGATGGTTCCTGCTTTAACCTCTGAAAACCGCCAGCAGATAGTAGAAGCAGCGGCTGATAAAATTCTTGGTTACCGTGAAAACCTGAGTGTAAGGGATACTTCCTTCTCATGGGATTCTACTTCCCAGATGACAAAAAACATTAGCCAAAAATATGGGGAGGTATTAGCGGATGGTTAGTACAACTCACCAACCAGCTGATTCTCTAGAAGAGAGAATTAACAGATTTCAGAAAAGTCTCTCTCGGGAAACCCAACTAACGGTTCAGGGGACTGGGTCACTTGTAGTTCTAGAATTTATCTTGGGTTCGCTGATGGTGACTGCTGGTGTAGCTGTTCCAGTTATTGTGTTTCCTCTTAATGTGGCTATTGCAGTTCTACTAATCGTTATAAGACTTACTAAAGCATCTGCATACGAAGTTCCTAAACTAGGTGTTTTCATCGCAGCATTCATGCTTGCGCTGAGTTTCGTAGTTTTATCATCTATCACGGTGGGAGTATCAACCTCAGAAGACGCTATGCGCCGAGCAAGTCGAATTTTAATTGTCTTGATGCTAGCGATTCTTATCGCAGATAAGAGAATCCATTTTAAGTCTCTTATACTCGGGCTCAGTTGTGGCATGTTGGTCAATGCAGCAGCATTTTATGCAGGGATAGCTCCGGATAACTACGGTGGAAATCTGACCGGCTGGTTGCACGATAAGAACGTGGCCGGGATGTATCATGGGATAATCCCATTGATATTATTTGGAATTTTCACTAAAAATTGGCAGAGAGTGATAATTTCACTATTTGCTTTGCCTCTACTATTTGAAACGGGTTCACGCACTAGTATGGGAGCCTTTATTATTGGCGTGCTTTGGATTCTATTTGCGCAAAAAGCTAACTTGGTGGTTAAAGTTGTATTAGGTTTTTTCTGCGGTTGGCTTTTCGAATGGATGCAGGCAAATTTTGCAGATAGTGAAGTGTTCGGAGATCGTACTGGTACAGACTGGTATCGAGATCTTATTGATACTATTGCTTGGGAAAAAACATCATCTGCTCCATGGAATGGGCTAGGCTTCGGGCAAGCAACGGTAATTCTGCCAAATGGCGAAGACATGTACTTCCATAATTCATATTGGACGCTATTTGTTGAAGGTGGCTGGCCATGGACTATTGCTATTTTGGGGATTACCTTTTTGGCAGTTTTTGTTTGGAAGCAGAAGGGCGAACAACAAACTTCAGAAAGGAACCTGACAGCAGAAGCTGCTACTGTTTTCCTTGCTGTATGTAGTTGGCGACTGGGAGAAGTAATGCTTACGATTCCCTGGGCATTCGCTGTCGGTTATGCTTTATCGCTTACTGCGATACCTAAAAAGGAAAGACTACCCAAGTAGAGGAGAAAGGAGGCAATGAAGATGAAGAATATTTTTATTGCCACTAATAACGGGGATATAGGCGGAGGAGAGGTAATGCTCCTCAACATTGCGCGTGCTCTTCGTGCTCTGGGTAAGTCTGTCACCATCGTGGGGCCTACATCTCCTAACGAACTTATCGAAGCCGCGAAGGATGAAGGATTCTCGACTGTTATCCTTCCAGCTCATAACCGTAAATCATACGTGGCTCAACTCCGCTTATGGCGCTACCGAAATAGACAAAATTTATTATGGTGCAATGGCCTAGTACCTGCTTTTGCAACAGCGGGGTTAGGCCCTCGTATCGTACACTTACACCAGTTACCGCAGCGGCTTCAAAAGTTCGCAGCAAAAATTTCTTCTCGAGGAGCTCTTGGCACCCTAGTTCCAAGCGAATTTATGTCAGAAAAAATATCTGGGACTATAGTCTTACCTAACTGGGTTTCGGAAGTTTCAACAACTCCGATGTCTCATAATAGAGACCCTCAAAACATTACTGTGGGTTTTCTTGGACGAGTTTCTGAGATCAAAGGTACGGACTTACTCGCGCAAGCGATTTATCATCTCAACCAGAGCCAAAATAATTTTAGATTCAAGCTTGTCATTGGGGGAGAAGCACGATTCGTGAGTGATGGAACCAGAGACAGAGTTACCGATTCTTTAGAGAAACTGGAAGACAATCTTGTAACCCTAGGATGGACTGAGCCCGCTGACTTTTTTGCTCAGGTAGATTGTGTCGCTATGCCTTCTCAATGGGATGAGCCTTTTGGACTAGTCGCTGCTGAAGCTATGAGTGCAAAGGTACCTCTTTTAGTTACTCGCTCAGGTGCGCTACCTTCTATAGTAGGAGAAGAATATCCCTGGATAGTTGAAAGAGGCAATGCCAAAGATATTGAGTGGGGGCTTCTCGACTTGGCACAAAATCTCACTTCTTCTTCTAATCGTCTTCAAAAAATTGTCACTGATAACTATTGGCGCTGGTATGAAAACTTCTCGCCAGAAGCTGGTAAAAATGGAGTTAAGAAAGTTCTAGAACAGCTAGTCTAACTATGTCATCCCACCGTCGAACAGAAACATCGCGAGTCTATTGGCTTGACGCCTTACGGGGGCTAGCTATTATTGCTGTCGTGATGGGCCATATTAATATCGGTCTGATGCAAGCTGGTCTAACTAATAAAGATCCAGAATTCTTTCGGGCTCTTCACACTTTACTTTATCTAGTGCATATGCCTCTTTTTGCTTTTCTTTTTGGGCTCAATATTCCATCTGCATGGGAAAAAAGGCAGAGCTGGGCATATGCAGGACTCCGCATTTGGCTATTTCTTTACCTGTACCTAGTATGGACGCTAATCCAGGGCAGTTTTGAGGTCTTTGGTGCTCGTTTTTCAAATGGGGAAACTAGCTGGTTTGATGTTTTAAACATTGTATATCCGTTAGCTCATCTTTGGTACCTTCCTTGGATGATAGTGATTTATACAACACTTATATTACTTAAACCTTGGCGCTCAGTTGCAAGGGCAATGAGCTCAATCTGTCTATTCTCAATCATTAGCTGGATTTCTTGGGGAGTAGACTATCCCGAATTTTATCGTAGAGGTATCGCCATCGCTATTTTTGCAGTGATAGGGGCTCTCATAGGAACAGAAAGAGTTAAAAACCTGGATTCAGTAAAATCCGCTTTGCTTCTTCCTTTGGCTTTAACTGTTTCTATAATTTTTGTAGTTCTGATTAGTGTTGCTAATCATCTTACTATTCCAACGTTATTGGATGCTGAAATTACCCTAGAGAGTAAAATTCTTGGCATGTTAGTAAGTTGCTTAGGGATTGTCTCTTTACTCCTTTGGGGGAATCTTCTTTCTCGAAGTGTCCGTATGAGTTTCCTTGAAGTTATAGGTACTTATTCTCTTCAAATTTATCTTATGCACTTATTGTTTACTCCTACTCTCAGAATTCTTTTGATGAAGGTAGGAGTTCAAGACCCCTGGATTATTGGAGCAGTAAGTCTTATTGGGGGGGTAGGGCTTCCCTTTATCTGTGCGACTGTATTTTATCGACAAACCAGTTGGATTTTTGATCTGCCGCGTGGAAAATCCTACCGCGCAAAACATAGCACAAAATATAATATTCATCAATTCTAGATTTAGAAGGTCTGATAATGAAACAATATCAGTATAAAGCTGCAGTTATTATTCCAACAAGAGGGGGCTCGGCTAAACTTCATTACCCGCTTGACTCTCTCTCTCAGCAAACTGAGAAAAACTTTCAAGTTATTGTAGTAGTCGATGGGGATATTGATAATTCTGCTAATATTGTTCAAGAATATATTGATTCTGGTAAGCTAAATATTGAACTCATTGTTTTTGAGGAGAATCAGGGAAGAGTTTCCGCTCTTAACGCTGGATATAATTCAGCTGATGCTGAGATTATTATCCGCTGTGACGATGATATTCAAGTTAAGTCCGATTACATTGCTCAGCATATCTCTTACCACGCGGGGGATAGAGAGGTTGGTGTAATGGGGCTTGTGCATAATAAATTCCCTAATACCCCTCATGCTCGCGCCTACGGCTATTACCGAGATAAAAAATTTCGTGAAGAGGCGTATACTGCATCAGCTGATCAAATCTGGCACTATTGGGCAGCCAACTGTTCTATGTCAGCTGCTACTTTTGCGAAAATTGGTGGATACGATCAACGTTATCGTAGGTATGGCTGGGAAGATGTTGACATGGGCTACATGCTGTATAAAGCAGGGATAGAACTTGTTCTCTCACCTGATCTAGAGGTCAACCATTTCATCGCAGCAACAACAACTGCTGGCCGAGCGCGCCGTGCTCTGCATTCTGGTGCTTCACGTCAAATATTTGTAGAAAAACATGGTCAAGGAGTAATTCCTGAACCTAATCCACAAGGAATATGGGGCATTTGTGTCCGCTTCCTAGCTTCTATGAGCACTGAGAAAACAACGCAATGGTTCGGTTCTACAATTGATTCTGTAGCTGATAAGCTACCTCAAAATATTGCAGAAAAATTTATGGCTCTCATAATCGAGAGTGCCAGTTTAGCAGGGATTAAATACCCTAACCGTGCAAAGGTCATTTTTTAATTCGGGGATATCTGATGAATCTATTCAATCGAATACTTGGAAATTTTAAAAAGCAAGAAAAAATACCAGAGATCGCTATTGCACATGATTATCTTACCCAACGAGGTGGTGCGGAACGTGTAGTCCTTGCCTTGCATCATGCTTTTCCAGAGGCAACGATTTATACTACTCTTTATGATCCGGAGAAGACCTATCCGGATTTTAAAAATTGTAAGGTAATCACGTCGCCACTTAATCGAATTTCGCTCTTTAGAAAAGACCACCGTCTTGCCCTGCCATTTCTTCCCCTTTTCTCAAGCTTTTTACGTCCTAAAGCGGATATCGTTATAGCTTCTTCCACGGGGTGGGCGCATGGTTTTAATCTACCGAAAAAAACTTTAGTTTATTGTCATTCCCCAGCTCGCTGGATTTATCTTACTGATCAGTATTTAGGAGATGCTGCTAACCCCTTGGTCTCAATAGCTCTCAGAATTTTGCGACCTTTTCTACTTTTTTGGGATCAGCGGGCCGCCGCAAAACAGCCTAATTATGTTGCAAATTCAACAACGATCAAGGACAGAATCCATAATGTTTATGGGAAAACAGTAGATATTATTTATCCCCCATTTTCGGTCAAAGAAGATGGTGAACATGCTAAAATAAAAGGTCTAGAAGAATTTATGGATCAGGGGTATTATTTGATTGTATCCCGATTATTGCCATATAAAAATATACAGCATGCGGTTAAAGCGTTTTCTGGGAGTAATAAGCAACTTCTAGTCATTGGGGCAGGGCCAATGAAAGAAGATCTTAAAGCCATAAGCGACTCAAATATTGCTTTTGCATCTCATATAAGCGATGCGCAGATGAGGTATGCGTATGCTAATTCTACAGCTTTACTGGCTATTTCTCACGAGGACTTTGGCATTACCCCTCTTGAAGGAGGATCCTTCGGCAAGCCAACTATTGCTCTAAAGGCCGGAGGATTTCTTGACACTATCGTTGAAGGATTGAACGGAACTTTTATTGAGGCACCGACAGCAGAGCTGATCCGTCAGGCTGTAGATAGGTTCACGCCCGAAGATTTTGATCCATTCGCTATTAAAGAGTACGTTCAAAAATTTTCAGAAGAGCGATTTATAGCTGAAATCAAGGGTAAAATTGAAGCTCTATAGGACTATTAATTTTTATTAGTCTCTTGACTATGTAATCGTAAATTGGAGATTAATCATTCATTTTCTCGATAAGTCCTTGATCTATGAGGGCTATGAGAAACGATGATATACTTTCCTCGATTATTTTTCTGCTTACATCGTATATTTCTGAAATTTCTGTGACTAGAGCTGTAAGGGATAGTGGGGTTTCAAGCAACTCCCAGATTATTAGGCCAACTCCATCTAAGGTATAGATTTGTGATTTTTCTACGTTAGCGACGTAAACAATTTCATTCTCGATCTCTACTGAACTCATGTCAGAGCTGTATAAGAAAGCAGTCGATGTGCTTCGTTGGTACATTTACTTCCCTTTTTTTCTCAGTGTTTTTGCCAATTCTTTGAAGCGGGTAAAAAATTTTTGTCGCACTTCTTGTCGAGTTGGCTGATGCCCAAGTTCCATAGCTAAATGATCTCGGTTTACTAGGAAAATATTAAAAATTGTTTTAATTTTTTGTTGTAAAGATGGTGCGCTTTTAATCCTGGCATACCATCGTGTAATGCTCGATGTTTCTTGTGAAGCTGTTTTCCAAAAAAGGTAGTCAGGATGCTTTGAATATTTGTCAATTGTTCCTGTAGCGGCGGCAAATGCTAAATCAGCTTCAATCTCTGCGACTCTTTTTTCTATTTCTTTCTTTTCCTCCCAGGAGAGTATCTCATTAAGATACTCTACATCTGGTTTATGCTTACTTGTAGATCTAGCAGCATGAACGTAAACAATAATACGGGAATCAGTAAGCGAGGTAGTTAAACACTCTGCATTTGCTATTGTTTTTATTCTGCGTTTTTCCCAAAGCCGGTTAAAAGCTTGTGTCGCATCCAAACCGATGCCGGGAAAAGCTCTATGGATATCTGCTAGGCCCCAAGTAGGATGATATATGGTCATGGCATGATGATAGTCTGATCCAGTTTCAAAAGTAGTAAGAATCTGCCACCCGGCGCTTACTGCGGATTCTACAAATTTCTCAACATGTTCCGGGCGTACCAATAGGTCAACATCTGAACTTGCTCTTGTCGTTGGGTATGTGTCAGTTCCATAGATATATCCTTTGATATGTAGGATATCGCTAGAAGATGCAGTCGCAAGATACTGCAGATGAGCATGACTTAGATGAATGCGTACATTTAACGGTAAATCGTTATATTGGTGATTTTGTTTTGATATTTGATGATCTGTTCCTGAGGGTTCTGTCATTGAAAGCTCGCTTGTATGTCGAATACGTGTTCTTTAGAAAATATTATAAAAGATGGGGAGGAACTATAAGCCCCTCCCCATTTCCCAGATTACCTATACCGGCAGACTATTTGTTAGCCTTTTTACGTTTTTTCTTTGGCTTGCCTTTTGACTTTTCCTCGTCAGAGCCGTAGTAGCTACTGTAGGCGTTGTTAGCGGCATAGGCGAACCCGTAGTAGGTATTACCAAGGCCGGTACGAGGAGCCCGGTTAATAACAATGCCTAGTAGATTAGCGCTAACTTTTCGCAGGTTGCTAGCTGCTTCAGCCAGGTTTTCCTTGCGGGTCTTACCTACGCTGCCAACTAGTACCACACCATCTACAGCAGTTGAGAGGAGGGCTGCATCGGTCACAGGTAGCACAGGCGGTACGTCCACAATTACAGTGAACTCTCCTGAAAGCTCTGCAATCAACTGACGCATCTTATCAGATCCGAGAAGTTCTGAAGGGTTAGGGGGGATGCGGCCTGCCGGCAGAATAAAGAGCTGGGTATCTTCAAACTGGCGGACTGCGTCTGCTAGTTCAACCTGGCCTGCAAGCACCTGGGTAAGGCCGATTTTAGAGTCGATTTTAAACTTTTTCGCGATGGTAGGGCGACGAAGGTCCGCATCGATAATAATGACAGGCTCACCTGCGTCAGCCAGAGCCCTAGCAATAGAGGTAGAAACTGTTGATTTACCTTCCCCAGGCTCAGCTGACGTAATGATAAGAGATTTAGGCGGGTTATCTACGTTGACGAAGCGCAGATTAGTGCGCATCTGTCGGATGGCTTCTTGCGAGATATGATCACTGTTGACGCGAAGAATGTTCTCTTCAGTGAGCTCTTCAGAAACAGGAAGAACCCCAAGAATACCTGCATCTGTAGCTTTAGTGGCGTCATCTCGTGTACGTAGTTTGGTGTCAACAGTCCGACGTAGAAGAATGACGGCTAATACTAGCACAAGACCAGCTGCAGCGCCTATGCCAACCAACTTAGTAGTGTCGGGGCTAACCGGAGTATTGCTGATAGTGCCGTCCTCAAGGGGAATAACTCGTATGGTGCTACTCCCCTCAAGGTTGTTGGCTACCTTTGCAACAGCTTCTAGAGAACTGTTGGCTAGCGCCTGAGCTGCTTGGGGTGTGTTCCCGGTCGCTGAAACACGAATCAGCGCTGAGTTTGCATCTACAGTTGCAGTCAGATTGCTCTGTACTTGAGAACGCGTAAGATTCAGTTCAGGGTTTGCGGCAACGATTTCATCGGCGACGGGGCCACTGTTAACAAAGGCTAGGTAAGCTGAGGCTTTTTCCTTGGCGGCAGCTGAGCCTGAGATAACATCCCCAATACCAGTACCGTCGCCGACTGTTACATAGCCTGTTGCTGTGGAAGCGTATATTTTGGGCTGTAAAAGAGAGTAGCCGAAGCCTAGTAATGCTCCGATTAAAAGCCCTGTTAAGAGGATTTTGAAGTTTACGCGCAACATGCGCACTACATCAAGTATGGTCATAGATTACCTAAGGTGTGAGTAAGAGGCGGGATAAATCTTTGTCAGAGTCTACCACTGAGGTAGGTATGCTCATATGGTTATGGCTACATTAACTGCCAGTAGGGTTTAAGCTATTAGGTTTAGCAGGTAGGCGCCGTAGCCACTTTTACGGAGGGGCTGCGCAAGTTCCTCAAGTCTCGCATTATCTATCCATCCCATCCGCCAACTGATTTCTTCTGGGGAACCAATGGAAAGCCCCTGACGGGCCTGGACTGTGCGGATAAAGTTTGTGGCATCGGCTAAAGAGTCGAAAGTGCCGGTATCTAGCCATGCCGTTCCTCGAGGAAGAACTTCTACTTGCAGTTTTCCCTGCTCGAGATAGACACGGTTAAGATCAGTGATTTCAAGCTCTCCACGAGCTGAAGGCTTAATATTTTTGGCATACTCCACTACATTGTTGTCGTAGAAGTAAAGACCGGGGATTGCGTAATCACTCTTAGGGACTGCAGGCTTTTCTTCGATGGAGAGAGCTTTGAAATTATCATCGAACTCTACTACGCCGTAGGCCGTGGGATCCGCAACTCGGTAGCCAAAAACCGCTGCTCCATCTACGTCATTATATTTACGGAGCTGGTTTCCAAGACCCGGGCCATAAAAAATATTATCGCCCAATACCAGAGCTGCTGAATCATTCCCGATGTGGTTCTCACCTAAGATAAAGGCCTGAGCTAGTCCGTCGGGGGAGGGCTGTACCTGGTAGCTGAAGTTAACTCCGAACTGTGATCCGTCACCAAGAAGGCGCTGGAACTGCTCCTGGTCCTGGGGAGTAGTAATGATTAGAATATCCTGAATCCCCGAGAGCATAAGCGTGGAGATAGGGTAGTAAATCATCGGTTTATCGTAAACCGGAGTGAGCTGTTTGCTGATGCCGAGTGTGATGGGGTGGAGGCGTGAGCCGGTGCCACCTGCTAGTAGAATTCCCTTCATACCCCCATTCTGGCATGAACACCACATTTTTAGGGGCTATCGGAAACCCAAAATAGGGTGATTTGCCACTACTGTTAAACCTATGGGAAATATTCTTGTTACCGGCGGCGCCGGCTTCATCGGTTCTAACTTCGTTCACTACCTGGTAAATAACACTGACCACAAGGTCGTGGTGCTCGATAAGATGACCTACGCTGCCAATGAAATGTCACTCGCCGGGCTGCCATCTGACCGTTTTGAACTGGTTAAGGGCGATATCGCCGATATGGATGTCGTTGACCCCTTGGTCGCGCAGGCGGACGCTGTCGTCCACTATGCAGCCGAATCACACAACGATAACTCGCTCAACGACCCCAGCCCCTTCATCCACACTAACCTTATTGGTACCTTTACCCTGCTTGAGGCTGTGCGTAAGTATAAGACCCGGTACCACCACATCTCAACAGATGAGGTGTTTGGTGACCTCGAGCTAGACGATCCCGCTAAGTTCACCGAAGCTACCCCCTACAACCCGTCCTCTCCCTACTCCTCCACCAAGGCAGGCTCTGACCTGCTGGTCCGTGCCTGGGTGCGCTCTTTCGGTATTGAGGCAACCATTTCTAACTGCTCTAATAACTACGGCCCCTACCAGCACATTGAGAAGTTCATTCCCCGCCAGATTACTAATATCCTGGCCGGCATTAAGCCCAAGCTCTATGGCGAGGGTCTGAATGTGCGCGACTGGATCCACGCTTCTGACCACTCTTCAGCAGTTCACACCATTCTGGAAAAGGGCAAAATCGGCGAAACTTACCTAATCGGTGCCGATGGCGAAGAAAACAACATCACCGTTCTGCGCACCATCTTGCGCCTGATGGGCCAGCCAGAGGACGCCTTCGAACACGTCGTAGACCGCCCCGGTCACGACCTGCGCTACGCCATCGACGGCACCCGTCTGCGTGAAGAGCTAGGCTGGGAACCCCAATTCACCAACTTCGAGGCAGGTCTGGCAGACACCATCGCCTGGTACACCAATAACCGAGCCTGGTGGGAGCCCCTCAAGGCAGAGGTCGAAGCTAAGTACGCAAAGGCAGGCCAGTAATGCCCAAAGAATTGGCCGTTCACACAACGGATATCCCCGGCCTACTTGTTATTGATATTCCCCAGCACGGTGATAACCGTGGTTGGTTCAAGGAAAACTGGCAGCGCGAGAAAATGGTTGCTGCGGGGCTACCTGACTTCGGCCCTGTACAGAACAACATTTCCTTCAATGCAACAGCAGGTACCACCCGTGGTATTCACGCTGAGCCCTGGGATAAGTATGTTTCTGTTGCTACCGGTCGTATTTTTGGTGCCTGGGTTGACCTGCGTGCCGGTGAATCCTTCGGTAAGACCGTCACTGTAGAGCTTGGCCCCGATACCGCTGTTTTTGTTCCCCGCGGAGTAGGTAATTCCTTCCAGACTCTGGAAGACAACACTGCCTACACCTACCTGGTGAATGACCACTGGTCAGCAGACGCCCAGGGGGAGTATTCCTTCCTCAACCTTGCTGATGAGACAGTAGCAATTGAGTGGCCGATTTCTCTGGATCAGGCAGAACTGTCTGAGAAGGACAAGAACCACCCCCGGCTTGCTGAGGTAGAGCCCCTTGCTCCTGCCCCCCTGCTGGTGGTTGGCGCTAACGGGCAGCTGGGGCGTGAGCTGGTCAAGCAGCTTGAAGCATCCGGTACCCCCTATATTGCTGCGACTCGTGCGGAACTTGATCTGGCGCGTCCTGATAGCTGGGCTTCTGCTTACCGCTGGCGTTCGCTGCGCGGCATCATCAATGCGGCAGCCTACACCGCGGTTGATCAGGCGGAGACTCCCGAAGGGCGCGCGGACGCCTGGGCCGCCAACGCAAGTGGCGTTGCGGCTTTGGCCAGGGTGGCGGACGAAGCCGGTATCCCGCTGGTACACGTTTCTACCGATTACGTTTTTGATGGTTCTTTGCCCTTAGGCGAAGAGTATGCAGAGGACGCCCCGCTGGCTCCCCTTGGCGTGTACGGCCAGTCGAAGGCTGCTGGCGAGATGGCTGTTCGGTCAGTACGCCGCCACTACGTTGTGCGTACCTCCTGGGTCATGGGCGACGGCAAGAACTTTATTGAAATTATGAAGTCTCTGGCTGAACGCGGAGTGAACCCCTCTGTCGTCAACGACCAATACGGTCGCCCCACCTTTACAGAGGACCTTGCCGGCGCAATCCTGCATCTGGTGGAAAAGAACTGTGAGTTCGGTACCTATCATGTCTCGAACACCGGTGAGGTCGTGACCTGGGCAGACCTAGCAAAAACTGTGTTTGAAGCTTCAGGGCATTCAGCAGAGCGGGTAACCCCGGTGTCTACAGCTGAGTATTTTGTGAAGGCCGAGGTTTTCTCGCCCCGACCGACCAATTCAGCTATGGACCTCTCGAAAATTATTGAGGCAGGCTTCACGCCGCGCAACCACCGCGAAGCGCTCGCGTCCTACTTCGCCTAATACCTCCCAACCAGCAGGGATGCTGTGGTCTACAACAACCGTGTGCCCCAGCGTCCTTGCTTGTTTTAAGCTACAAACTCCGCAATAATTGAGGGGTTGCGCTGAGCACAGCGCACAAGCCAAGGCAGTGGAATGCCGGTGGGGAACCCCGGTAGGTCCGGAACTGACGGTGGCTGGTTAGAAAGCGATTTCTGGCGCCAGTTCACTACACCACTTGGCGCATCGACAACTAACCACAGAAAGGATGGCCCTCATGTCAGAGACCATCAAGATTTCAGCAACCGTCCGCACCGACTTCGGCAAGGGCTACGCCCGCCGCATCCGCATGGCCGGCGATATCCCCGCCGTCATCTACGGCCACGGTGAAGAACCCAAGCACGTCGTACTGCCCGGCCACGCAACCACCCTGGCAGCCCGCGTCCCCAACGCTATCCTCGACCTCGACATCGAAGGTGACTCACACCTGGCCATGATCAAGGACATCCAGCGCCACCCCATCCGCCCCGAGCTGCAGCACATCGACCTGCTGACCGTTAAGCGCGGCGAACGCGTTGAAATCGAGGTTCCCGTACACGTTGAAGGCGAGCCCGCCGTTGGCGCCGTTGCAAACCAGGAAGAAACCGTCCTGCTCGTTGAGGCAGACGCCCTGAAGGCCCCCGAAGCTCTCGTTGTTAACATCGAAGGCCGCGATGCAGGCGCCCACGTTCACGCTTCCGACGTTGAACTGCCCGCCGACGTAACCCTCGTAGCAGATGCAGAACTGCTGGTTGTTAACATCTCAGAGCCCGAGGAACTCGACGTACCCGAGGTTGGCGAAGAAGGCGAGAACGCTCCCGAGGGCGCAGAAGCTGACGCGCAGGTAGACGAAGCTAAGTAAGCTCTATAGCTACCCCACCTCTATGTAAGGCCCGTACCGTAGTTAACGACGGTGCGGGCCTTCTTTACTCGATAGACTCTTTGTATGCTTACCGCATTCTTGCGCCGTAGGAAGGGCGAACATATGTCAGATGCATGGCTGATTGTAGGTCTGGGGAACCCCGGCCCCGAGTACGCTGCGACCCGTCACAATGTCGGTCAGATGGTGCTCGATGAACTGGCAGTAGTTGTGGGCGGCAACTTCAAAAAGCACAGCAAGGCCCGTGCCCAAGTTCTAGAAGGACGCCTGGGTGTGGGGGGTGCGAAAGTTGTGTTAGCTAAGCCCCTGACCTATATGAACGTATCGGGCGGGCCCGTCGCTGCCCTTGCTCAGTTCTACGGTATCGATCCTGAAAAAATCATCGTGGTGCATGATGAGCTCGACATCCCCTTTGATTCCATCAAACTGAAAATTGGTGGGGGAGAGGGCGGCCATAACGGTTTGCGCGATATTAGCAAGGCTCTGGCGACTAAGAACTACTACCGGGTGCGTACCGGTATCGGTCGGCCTCCGGGGCAGATGCAGACCGCCGATTTTGTGCTGAAGCCTTTTACAACCGCGGAGAAGAAAGATTTACCTTTCCTCATCTCTAATGCAGCCGATGCCACTGAGATGCTGATTAAAGAGGGCCTGCTGGCTACCCAGCAGCGCTACCACGCAGCCTCCTAAGACGGGTGAGGCTACTGGCTGGTGGGAATCCGTATAGCGTAGCCTAACTACCAATTCCGCCCGGCAGGGAATAGGCTAGAAAAACATGCCGTTATACCAGGCGTACCCAACGGAAAGGCAAAGACAGTGGCCAGCAGCTACCGCACTCCCGCCGGAGCAGAGCTCACCAACGAACTCGTCACCGAGCTACGCAAGGACTACCCCATCCTCAGCCGTGAGGTCAACGGCCACCCCCTGGCCTACCTCGACACCGGAGCCACCAGCCAAAACCCCCTCCAGGTACTCGACGCTGAACGTAACTACTACCTCGGCGCGAATTCAGCTGTCCACCGCGGCGCCCACACCCTCGCCGTCGACGCCACCGACGCCTTCGAGGACGCCCGCCGCACCGTCGCCTCCTTCGTCGGCGCCGCCGAGAACGAGCTGGTCTGGACCTCCAACGCCACCGAAGCCCTTAACCTGCTCACCTACTCCTTCGGCAATGCGTCCGCCGGAATCGGTGGGGACGCCGCCACCCGCTTTGCGCTGGGGGAGGGCGATGAAATTGTCACCACCGAGCAGGAACACCACGCCAACGTCATTCCCTGGCAAATCCTGGCAGCCCGAACCGGCGCAACCCTACGCTACATCCCGGTCACCGACCAGGGGCTCATTGACTACGAAGCTGCCGAGTCCATCGTTACCGACCGCACCCGCGTCCTCGCCTTTACCCACGTCTCCAACGTGGCAGGCTCCATCACCGACGTCGATTTCATGGTCTCACTCGCCAAGAAAGTTGGAGCTCTCACCGTGCTGGATGCCTGCCAGTCAGTGCCCCACATGCCCGTTGATGTAAAAAAACTCGGCGTGGACTTCGCAGCTTTCTCAGCCCACAAGATGCTCGCTCCCACCGGCATCGGAGCCCTCTACGGCCGCAACGAGCTGCTTGACGCTATGCCTCCCTTCCTCACCGGCGGCTCCATGATTACCAAGGTCACCATGACCGAAGCTGAATGGATGCCCGCCCCCATCAAATTTGAGGCAGGAACCCAGCGCGTCTCCCAGGCCGTAGCCTGGGCCGAAGCCATACGCTACCTCCAGCACCTGGGCATGAAACAGGTTCACGCCTGGGAATCCAAGCTCGGACAGCTACTTGCCGAAGGCGTGAGCTCAATCCCCGGCGTCCGCCTCATCGGCCCAGCAGCAGGTCAGCCCCGAGCCGGACTCACCTCGGTACACGTCGAAGGCGTGCACCCCCACGACGTCGGCCAGCTCCTCGACGAAAAGGGCATCGCCGTACGCGTAGGCCACCACTGTGCCCAGCCCCTGCACCGGGCTCTTGGCATCACCGCCTCAACCCGCGCCAGCGCCTACATCTACAACACCACCGACGACGTAGAACGCTTCATCGAAGAACTCGCTAAGGTGCGCCGCTACTTCGGCTACACCGACTAAAGATAAGCGCAACTAGCCACCCACCGTGAAAGAAGGACACCGACTATGAGCGGCCTCGAACAGCTCTATCAGCAAATCATTCTGGAACACTCCAAGCAACGCTCCGGCGAGGGCCTCATCGACCCCCCAGACGGAACCCGCGCCGCAACCAACCACCAGTACAACCCCACCTGTGGCGACGAAATCAATCTACGCGTCATCCTCAACGACGACGGGAACACCATCGACTCCATCTCCTGGGAAGGCGACGGCTGCTCCATCTCTATGGCCGCAGCCTCCGTACTCTCAGAAATGGCCCCCGGCATGAGCACCCAGGAATTCCAGAAGCTCGTCGACGACTTCCGCGAGATGCTCCGCTCCCGCGGCCAGATCGAACCCGACGAAGAAGTCCTCGGCGATGCCGCAGCCTTCGCCGGTGTCTCCAAGTTCGTAGCCCGCGTGAAATGCGCCATGCTCTCCTGGGTTGCAGCCGAAGAAGCCACCAAGGAAGCAGCAGCCGCCTAACTCAGCATGCAAGCCTAGTTCAGATCAAAGCCCCAGCTCAGCGCACAGAACCCACCCCAAAGCGTCCGCCCCTGTCGGGCTGTAGCGGGGTGGGTTTTGTTACCCCAACCACGCTCTGACCTGGGGTGTCCCCCAAAGCGCCCCCGGCTGCGTCCTTACCCTGCCCCGAACCTTAACGTAGGGTTAAAAGGCAAACACACCCGTACTCGCGCGCTCGCACCGCGCCCACACACACCTGGGGGACCCATGAACATCGGCTATGCTGCCGGCGCCTTCGACCTTTTCCACGTAGGCCACCTCAACATCCTGCGCCAAGCTAAAAAGAACTGCGACTACCTGATCGCCGGAGTGGTCTCCGACGAAATGCTAGAAATCACCAAGGGGCGTAAGCCCATCGTGCCCCTGGCTGAACGCATGGAAATCGTCTCCCACATCGACTTCGTAGACGAAGTCCGGGCCGAAACCGTGGTCGACAAGCTCGAAACCTGGGAGCAGGTTCGCTTCAATACCTTCTTCAAGGGGGATGACTGGAAGGGCACCCAGCGCGGCATCGACCTAGAAAACCGCTTCGCTGAGGTCGGCGTGCAGGTAGTCTATTTCCCCTACACCGCCCACACCTCCAGCACCAAGCTGCGGGCAGCCCTCGAAGCCCTCAACACCCCGGTAGCAGCTGCTGCGTAACTGCTTCCTGCTCTAGAGCGAAGCCCAGGCATAACGAAGGACGCCCAGCCCTCCTTCCCCTTCAAAGGGGAGCGGAAGGCGGGGCGTCCTTGGTATCTAGAGACTCTTAGTAGTTAGCCTTGATGTACTCTTCGGCGCTGGTGCCCAGGGCCGAGAAAACGCGGCCAATCTGGGGCTCAGCAGCAGCGGCAATCTTCTTACCAACCAGGGGAATGGAGCACTTGACCTCACCATCGACCTTAACCTCGGTGGTCTCACCGGCGGGGGTCAGGGTCTGGGTTGCGTTACCGGTGACGGGGATGCCCTTGACAGTGACCTCAGAAACTACGGTGCGGGAGCCGTCTGCTGCGGGAGCTGAGACACGGTCAACCTGAGAAACAGTTACACCGTTGGAGACGCCGGGGAGCTTCTTGGCCATATCGGGAATGCGGTCTGCGGGGATGGCACGCACGGTGGTGGCGGTGAAGGCACCGGCGGGGTCGCCATCAACAGAGAAGGACTCGAAGGAGATACGGACCTTTTCGCTGGCGAAGCGAGCGAAGTTCTCGTCGGCGAAGGCGCGGATGACGTCGTCGATAGAAGCGTTGATAGTGGTTGAACTCTGAACAGCCATGGGCTCTCTCTTTCAGGGGCAGTGATAAAGGTGTCGTGCCCTATTCTACGGGGTGTGCTTGAGGGCGCGAAAGCGCGGGGCAGCCTTGCTTACTGAGAGCGGAATCCGGCAATAATCTGGGCGGTTCGACGGAAGAAACCGCTGTTATAGGCTGTGCCCAGGGCCTCTAGCTCGGCTGAGAGGTTATCTGAGGCCTGGTCGCTACCGGGCACCCGGTAGGTGCCCCGGAGCGAACCGGGGTCGGCAAAGGCCGCGTCCAGCTTATTCCTCAGGTCTTCGGGGCTGGTCACAACGATAGCCTCACCGTGGGTCTCCATAACCCGGGAGAACTCGACCTGGTGGTTATCAACAACCTCGTCGAGCTCAGCCACACGCGGCACGGCCAGGGGAATAGCTCCGACCTCACGGGCATCGAGAATTGAGCCTGGACCACCCTGAACCAGCACTACCCTGGCGGCTCGATACAGCTCAAGCAGGTCAGCGCGTGGCATGCGCTCGACGGCGTCCGCATACTGGGGAGGAGCGGTGAATCCGTGCTGTACCAGGGCAGTAACCTCTGGCCGGTCGGCCAGGTAGGCATCAACCCACTGGATGAGCCGGTCAAAATGATGGTGGTCGGTACCTAGCGAGACAACCAGGTCGTAGGCCTTAGCCTGGGCGACGTCGGGGCACGGGGTTTCTCTCACGGCAACCTCCTAAAGGATATGGCCGATATTGACGGCTTCGGGGAAGGTTTTCTTCTGCTCATCCCACTGCACTACGAAGAGGTCGCTCATGGGGTAGCACATGCGGCCGGTGAGGGTGGGCATGGTGATACGGTCATAGGCCTCGATGAAAACGGTCTTGATGCCCAGCAACTTAGCAATGATAAAGAAGGGCACAGCGACCGCGGCTCCGGTGGAGACCACCGCATCAGGCCGCTCCTTGCGGAGCACCCGCCAGGCTACCCCGATATTGCGAATAGCGTTGGGAATATTGCGGGTGGTGGGGAAGTACACCCAGTAGGTGCGCTCGCCCTCTAGAGCAGCTTTGACTTCGGGCAGCTCGAAGGTGGCCCAGGCACGGTCGTGTTCTTTCCAGAATTTATCGAGGGCTATGAGCTGGGCCAGGTGCCCGCCAGCGCTTGCGGTGAGGAGTACTTTCATGGCTGCTTATTTCTGGGTGGGTGCGTCGAAGTAGACGGGGATGACCTGGGTGGAGTTGGCCGGGGTGAGCTCGTCGAAGAGTCGCTGGGCGCTCTTGACGGTGCTCTTTGAGGTAAAGGGCAGCAGCAGCACACGGGTATGGTCGGCGGCAAGCAGGACCTTTGAGGTCGAGGCGGACGCGGGGGCATCGATGATGACGGGGGAGTTCTGCTTGATGTGGTCCTTGAGGTTCTCAAGGCCCAGAGCGTTGAAGGTAGCGGCGTCAGCGATGCTGTAGTTGCTGTCGGTGAGGACGCTGGTGAGCAGGGAGGTCAGCGAGGCTGCTGTGCGGGGGGTGGGGGAGAAGATAGTGATTCCGCGTAGGTCTGCGTTCTTGAGGCGGCCGTCTGCTACGCCGATACGGCGCAACAGCTGGGTTGCTGATTCGGTTTCGGCGCCGCGGGCAATGATGGAGACAGGAGCCCCTGAGATTTCTGAGAGGCGCTCTGAGTAGCCCAGGGTGCGGTTGGTGCGGTCTACAACGTAGGCTGCGAAGATACCGATGAGCAGGCCCATGGCGCCGCCGATGAAGATGGTCTGGGCCAGGCTAAAGTTTGAGGGGGCGTCGGTCACCTGGGCCTCTGAAATGATGGTGCCGCTGTCGGTAGAAGTCGCTTCTAGGGTCAGAATTGCCTGGTCAACGAGGGCTTTATCCATACCGTTAGAGACAGCGTCGATGTTCTCTCGGGTCTCTTCCCGGCTGGCGCGTAGGGTGTCTGAGCGGTGGGCAAGGTAGGCGCGGGCAACGGTGTTGGCGATGTCAGCTGACTTCTGGGCGTCATCGGTGTTAACGATAATGTCGAGAATAGTGCTGTTGGAGTGACCGGCTGCGGTGACCTGGTCTTTGAGGTCGGCTACGTCCATACCCAGTTCGTCAGCTGCGGCCTGTAGAACCACCCGGGAGGATGCGATGGCTTCTTCGGTGTCCATGTCGATGGAGTTCAGAGCAGAACGTAGCCCGGTTGCTCCTGCACTGGGCTGGGTGACGTTAATGACGGCCTTGGACTCATAAGAGTGGGGCAGGGCTAGGCCGGCGACTGCACCCAGGGCAGCGAAGATGAGGGCGCTGATGAGGACAACGATTTTGTGGCGCAGGATGCGGCGGACGGCGGCCCCCAGCGAAATGGGGGTAGCCTGCTGGTCGTTGGCTCTGGCTCGTAAGGAGCGTTCCATGTGTGTTCCTTCCCTAGGAGTGTATAGGCCTAGCGGCGAAGTTTGCGAGTGATTGATACGACGAGAGTTTCAAGACCGACTGCTCGACGGAAACGGTAGATCAGGGCTAGATAGAGGGGGATAAGAAGCAGCGCATAGGCAGCTAAGGCTAGCAGACTTTGCCCCCATAGCAGGATGGTCAGCGCTGCCCCCACACCCGGTGTAAGGGCTGCAAGAGCCATAATTGGCAGGACCTCGGTGAGACGGGGGTGGATACCCAGCCTGCCGTAGACCTGGGCCGTAGCCAGGCCGCAGTCGGTGAGGACGGCTGCCGCCCAGGCTGTTGCTGCTCCGGCAAGCCCCCAGAGAGGAATGAGCATCAGGTTCAGCACAAGGGCTACCAGCAAAGCCGAAAGCTTGTTGTAGAGCTGCCATCGGGCGCGTCCGCTCATGAGCAGAACCGACTGCACCCCGCCAGCCGCCATCTGCACCAGCATCGCCGCCCCAATGATAAAGAAGAGCGGAGCGCCGGCTGTAAAGCCCTCACCGAAGAAACCCAGTAAGACCGGCCCAAAGGCGGCGAGAGTGATGAAGAAGGGCCAGCCGACAGCAACCAGAATACGGGTAGCCGAGACAAATATCTGGCGGGCCCGGAGCTGGTCGCAGGTAGCGATAGCCGCTGAGATATCGGGGCCAGTGATCACGCGGGCGGTGTGCTCCACCATGGCGCCCACCCGTACGCAGCGGTTGACCGCCCCGTAGACGCCGCTAGCAGCGGGCCCCAAGAAGAGACCGATGAGCAGCACATCAACCCACTCCAGTACCGCTTCGACCATAGCCGATACGCCGCGAGCCGAGCTAAAAGCCCAGAAAGAACGGGCCGACTCGGGAGCAGCCACAGCGGTAGGGGGCACCTGCTCAACTGCAAGGTGGCGAGCTGGGTAGCTGGGTACGTCATCCTGCTGGGGCATATATTTGCGTACCCAGAGCGCAGCCACCACAAAAACCACCAGAAGAGGCACAGCCCAGGCAAGCGCCAGGTAGGCAATAGCTCCAGAGAAGGCCACCGCCAGTAACACTGCACCGATACGCAGGGTCGGCAGCAGGGCCGACTGCAAGAATGTGAACTCAACCGTGTACCCCAGCCCGCGCAGGGCACCAAAACACAGGGTCATCCATGCTGCCACCACCATAAAGGGGGCCGATACGAGAACTGCGGCGCGGACGTCCGCCCCCAGATTCGGAGTCACAGCCGGTAGCGCACAGAGCAGGGCGGCTACAGACAGCACCAGGGCAATGACGGTTGCTGGGCCGAAGGCAAAGCGAAGGAGCTGGGGCAGGGTAGAGTAGCGCCCCACCGCACGCTGGGCGCTCATGGTGCGCACCAGACCTGTATCAGCTCCAAAAACGCAGAGAGAAGTGGCAATAGCAAAGAAAGCTATGACCTGGAAGAAGGCACCAGCGCCGGCCTCGCCCACCCCGTTAGAAACAATCAGGGTAGCCACGAAAGCCGCAGCTGAACCATACATTACGTAGAGGGAGGAGAAAGCCCCGCTCCGAGCAAGAGAACGAGCCATTACAGACCCTCCCCGTACATACGGGAGCGCATCATGAGCGCCACCGACAGCATCAGAACGGTCAGCTGGATCACGTCAAAAGAGTAGAAGAAAACAACGGCCAAAGCCGCAACAATCACCGAGTGTACCCACATACCGGTAATCGAAGCGATGTTCCAGGTGTTGATCAGAACCGAGAGCACATAGAGCAGGAAAAGACCCAAGCCCACGAAACCAAAGCAGAACATGAGCGCCCAGACCTGGCCCTGAGTACCCATCGACACGCCCACGCTATCGGCCATCTTCGAGGTACCGTAGCCCACCAGGGGAGAGCGCAGGGTGTATTCAAAGGTCAGCTCGTAGAGCGAAGCGCGACCACCGGTGGAATCAGAATACTCCTGGCGGCCCAAGATATCGCCCACAGCACCAGAAACCAGCAGGTAGGTCACCACACCAACGCCCAGCACCGCACCGATACCCAGCGCCCGCCAGTCACCCTTGAGTAGGAGTCGGAAGAGCACGTAGGCAAAAGCTGAGCCCAGGCCAATGAACATACCCCGGTTAGAGGTAGCCACAGCAGGCACCAGCGACAGGGCCACCGCAAAACCCAGCCCCAGCTGAATTTTCCTCGAGTGCACACCGGTCATCACCGCAAACACCACAGGGGTCAGCAGCGCATAGGCCAGGCCCCAAGAGTTAGCGTAGGGGAATGGCGCAGACGGGCGGATATAAGCCACCTCAGCACCCCAAGGCCACTGCACCTCGGCCATGGGCGGCAGCACGTAGTCCTTGACCAGCTCATTGTTAAGCAGGGCACCGGGCAGGATAAAACTCATCGGGGTCGGTAGACGGAAGTCAGGGAAAGCCAGGGCTAGGTAGCCCAGAATGACCACCGTAAACCAGATCGTCAGCAGACCACCCAACATCACGTGGTTAGGGATGCGCTCGCGGGCGTTGAAGAAGTAGAGGGTGTAGATACCCACGTTAAAGATGTTCATGTAGCGCTGGAACCAGCCCAGGAACTCTGAAGCGGTATCGATCGAGACGATACAGATGAGCCCCCAGAACATGAGAGCAAACCAGATCCACATGGTTGAGTGCACCAGCACATGGCGACGCATGACCATCAACACAATCATGCAGGCAGCAAGAATAGTGGGAGCGAACTGCATGAGACCCAAAGCCCAGACCAAGGGAAAGCCGTAGAGCAGGACCAGGATGGGCCAGGCCGGGAGGGGAGCCCCGGCGGTGGGGGCAACCGCGGTTAAAAACCGGTTGTGGCGGTGAGTGGGGGTAAGAAGGGCCATGAGGCTAGAGGCCTCGACCGGTCTTATTGACAGCAGCCAGCAGGGCAGAAGGGCTCACCAGGCCCAGGGCAACAGGGAGCGCTGCCCAGGCGCGTAGCTGGGCTGGGTCACGGCGCAGGGTAGCGTGCGCGTAAGCCAAGGCCAGCTTCTTGTTTCCCAGTGCAGCGTGAATAAAAGCGATCTGCCCTGAGATGCGGGCAAGACCCTTGGGATCGCTTTCAAACTCGGGGAACTTGCGCAGCAGGTAGGTAAGACCCGCAGCCATATTCTCCCACTTGCCGGCGAAGAAGGACGGACGGTCCCAGAGAATCAGTACTAGCGGCTTTTCAACCGAGTAGATGTCACCGAACTTGGTGGCACGCAGAAGCAGGTCGTAGTCTTCACCGTAGGCAGCCGGGAGGTCCTCGTCAACCAGCCCCACACGTCCTAGAAAATCTGAGCGGCGGTAGAGCATAGCCGAAGGGTGGATCTCGGTAATGCGGGAGCGGAGAAAATTTGTGAAGGTAGCTCGGGTCGGGGCCAGACGGTCGATGTCTTTACCGCCCGAACGCACACGTATACCCGAAGAAATCGCAACTGCCTGCGGGGCGCGCTGCCAGAGCTCTAGCTGGTCGGCCAGTTTGGTCGGCAGCCAGTAGTCGTCGTCATCGCAGAACCCCAGTATCTCGCCCGCAGCGGCCTCAATACCGGTGTTGCGGCCACCGGCTAGACCCTGGGGGCGGGCGTTGGGGATAGTGCGCAGAGAGCGATTTTCCGGGACGAGGACGTCGGCGAGCGGGTCAATCTCAACGTGGTCAAAGACCACCAGCACCTCAACCGGGCCGGTGTAGGTCTGCTCAAAAATTGCAGCTACCGCGGTACGCAGCAGCTCGGGGCGCTTACCGTTGGTCGCGATAATGACGGATACACTCTGCATTAGGCACCTGCCGGCTGAGCAAGAGTAAGGAACTTACGACGTATAGAGAGCAAGACAGTGGCCGCATTGGCCGCAAAAAGCAGGCCGTAGACCAGCACAAAGCCAAGCCCGGTACCCCAGAAAATAAAAATCCAGCAGAAGGTACCGGCGTCCATATGCAGGTTAACGAAAGAACGGAGGGTGCCCCCGGTAGCCGGGGCAGCGGTACCCCGATTATTGCGCAGCTGCTCTGCCAGAATCTGGCTCATAAAATGCCCGGTGACCAGCACCGTAAAAGCAAGAGGGAGCCACCAGAGCTGCCAGCCGGTGAAAGGAAAAGCCGCAGGGTACTTGATAAAGCCCACCAGAACGGTCAAATGCATAGCGGGGGTGCGCATAGCATCAACCACATGGTCGAGCCACTCGCCGGCAGGGGAAGAGGCTCCGGTAACGCGGGCTACCTGGCCGTCTGCCGAATCCAGGGCATAGCCCAAGGCAAAGAGCAGAGCCACGCCCAGGCCCAGCAAGGGCGTAGGCGGGAAGAAAATCAGCAGGAGCATGCCCAGCACAGAAACACTGGCGCTCAGCGCTGTCACCCCGTTGGGGCCCAGCCCAACCTTGACCGCAGCAGCGGCAAAAACGCGAGCAATACGGCGGTTGACCCAGCGGGTATAGGCAGGCACTCCAGCCCCAGACTTCTGGGCAGAGTTCAGCTGTGTCAGTGTTTCCCTAAACCCGCGAGGGGGCAAAGTGCGAGTGCTCGTCATAAACCCTAGTTAATCCTTGAAATACGTGTGTGCAACCGGCAAGTCCCGGCAGAGTAAGCGCTACCTCAACGTGCGATGAAAGAGGCAGTCTCAGCGGGGCGGTAAGTCCGGGTATTTAATTTTAGGTGAACGGGTGAGCTAGTTACAGGTGAAAACCAGCCCACAAAACTATGACCTTCAATATGTTCCTGCCCCCAACCGGCCTACCGAAATAGGGCAGGCGGGCCCCGGCATCCGCCCTACTGCCCCGTTAAACACCTGTGGCCCGCGCGCAAGAGGCACGGGCCACAGCTATTTATGGGCAGCTAGCAGTCTTACTTGGTGCGCAGAACTGCTTCCATATCAAAGGTAGCGCTCTCAGAACGGCGGTAAGAGTGAACCTCAACAGCGATCACATTCTTACCCTGGTTCAGCTGGCTAGCAGGAACAACCACGGTAATCGGGGTTGCCTTCGCCAGGGAGTAGGTTACTGCCTTCCGCGCCGGGGTATTGGGCGCCGCGTTCGCCATCAGGTTGGTGCGGTTCACCTCGCGACCGTTGACGTAGATAGCCATACCGTCATCTGCGTAGGTGGTCAGAACCAGCTCCTGGTTAGCCTGCGGAGTCAGCTGCAGTTCCTTACGCAGGAACATCGACATGGGCTGATCGTAGTAGGCGAACTGAATGCGGGTTGCCAGGGAGAACTCGCCCCAACCGATTGAGGTCGGTGCAATGTACCACTGGCGGGCGGTGTTGTAGGCGTAGTTGGTGTTGCGCCAGGTCTTGTCGTACTCATTGGTGAGTACGAAAGCAACGTCCCAGTTATCGCCCGAGGCAACAACCTTCTGGTCAGCAGGCTTGACCGGCTCGACCGGGGCCACCGGCTCAGCAGGCGCGGGGTTCTCTTCTACAACTGGCGGAGCAGGCTCTTCGGTAATTTCCTCAATGGGCTTGACGCTCTCGGCAGCGGTAGCCGTGGGCTCAGCGGACGGCGCTGCGGTAGTAGGTTCAGCGGTCGGCTCAGCGGGAGCTTCAGTGGTGGGCTCCGCCGTGGGCTCAGCGGACGGCTCTACCGGTGCCTCGGTCGTAGGATCTACAGTGGGCTCCGGGCTGGGAGCGGGCTTAGCGGCTACAGCTACAGGAGTAGAGGCTGAGACGTTACCGGCAGCATCTGCCACGCGAACGAAGTAGCGGGCGTCCTCAGTAGTAGGCAGCTTGTAGCTGGTGTCTGAGGTCGAGGCAACAACGCGGTCGTCGCGCAGGATCTGGTAGGTCACACCGCGTTCAGAAACACCGGTCCAGGTAAGGGTATCGGTGGTTCCATCGGTGGTCACAGCCAGGTTAGAGGCGGTAGCCGGTGCTGTTGAGTCAGCAGGGGCATAGCGGGCGAAGCCAACAGTTTGCTGTACCCCGTTGTAACCCTGAGAGCGGGTAATATCGCCACCGACCCAGAGAGTGCCAGTGGAGTCGGTGAAGGAGGCCCAGATGCCATGGCCGCGCTGGCCTTGCAGGCTGGGGTTGAACTGGGGCAGGATCTCACCGGTCTGGGCATCAAAAGCCGCGATCAGGCGGATGGTGTTCACACCGTTATAGGTAGGGGCGTCCCAGGGAATATCGTGGGTGGTGGCACCGTAGTAAATCCAGTCCCCACAGTGGCAGGCAGCGTAGAGCACGCCGTTGTCCATGGACAAATCCTGGAAGTCGCCGCCGCTCTTGGTGATAGCGGTGGTCAGGCGGTTCTTCAGGTTGGCCTTGTCGTACTGGGCTACCAGGTGTTCTGCACCGGCGGTCCAGACGGTCGCACCGGCGTCCTGCACATCAAACTGGAAGCCGTCACGGGGGTTAGGGTTAGAAGCACGGTGGGACAGGGTCCACTCCCACTGCTGCGCCAGGGCACCATCGGTGGTGTTCAGGTAGGCCAGCTTCCAAGAGCGCTGGTCGTTGACGGTAGAGAAGTAACCGGCCAGGGCAACACCCTGGTCGCTTGCAGCAATACCGTTGACGGTGCCGTTGGTGGTGGGGCGCCAGGACCAGTCCACCGAGTTGTCGTTCAGACGGAAGCGGGCTACGTTCTTTGAGTAGGCGTAAGTATCAGAGGTGGCACCCTTAACGTGGGTGAAGTTACCGCCGATGTAAACGTAGTTGCCCTGCACATCAATGGACTTGACGAAGGAGACACCGCTGGCGTTGCGGTTCACGACATCCCAGCCCAGGGAAGTGTCGGTTGCGCCGGTGGCGGGATCAAGAATGACGAAGCCATTGGAGGGCTGCCCATTGACGCGGGTGAACTCGCCACCTACAGCCAGCTTGCCGTTGGGTAGGGGGGAGATTGCCTTGACCTGACCGTTGAGCTGGGGGGTGAAGGTTCGCACCAGCTCACCGGTGTTGACGTTGTAGCCTGCGATGAACTTTTGCTGGACCTTCTCACCGGTAGTGGCATGCTCAACGTAGGCGAAGTCGCCGCCGGTGAAGACAGTATCGCCCAACTGGTTAATGGCCTGCACACGGGTGTTGAGTTCACTGGTGGAGCCGGTGCCACTGTTAGGGCTGGTGCGCCAGGTAACACGGGATGAGAAGCTAGCGGGCAGGGCGCGTTCGGTGGACGCTGCGGTGCCGCTATCTGCGATATCGGTCAGGTTTAGGTCTGCCTGGGTAATCTTGGGGCGCACAAAGACCTGGGTGAAGGGGATAGCGTAACCTACCAGACGGGGGGACCACAGGTAGGAGGTTGCGGTATCGGTGCCCTTGATAAAGCGGCCGTAGGCGAAGCCGATCTTCCAGGACTGGTTACTACGCCCGTAGAAGTTATTAGCGTAGTAGTAGTCGTTATTGTTGGAGATACGGTTGACCGAGGTCGCGTAGCTCCGGTCAGCACCCAGTGCGGGGTCGTTATCGTAGCGGATGTTTTCCCAGGGGTGGTAGGCCGAGAGGGTCCAGGACCAGTTTTCGGTCTTGGTGCGCTTGGCATACATATTCTGCCAGGTGGTGCCGGCGGCGTTACCTGCGCGGTAGAAGCGCACGCCGTCCTCAAGGTCCTGCACCTTAGTGTCGCCCAGCAGGGCATCCACGGTGGTCGAGGGGAGCTGGACGGGGGAGAAAGCGTCCGTACCGTCGGGGTTGGTTGCTAGCTCGCGGGGGTCGCCCTTACCGGCGTAGTCCTCGCTCCAGCCTTCACGGCCGCGGCCAATCATGACCCAGCCGCCACCGTTGGTTTCCTGATCGCAGTAGAACTGGGCGGGGGCGTCCATCTCGTCGGTCCAGAGCCAGTAGGCGCCAGACTTTGACTCGGGGTCGTTCTGCTTGATTTCCCAGCAGGAGGCTGCTGCGGTTTCGCTGGTGAGACCGTTGGCTACGTACTCGTTGGTGGCGATAGCGCCGGGGATGACGGAGACGCCAACGCCCAGGGCGACTGCGCCAACGGCGATCTTAGTTAATAGTGAGGGTTTCTTCATGTGTGTTTAGCAATCTGCGTTATTGGGGAAGTCATGGGAAGCAATTTTCCATGCCCCGTTTTCTTCTACCAGAGTGAAAATGTTGAGTGAGCGGGTGAACTGCGGTGCGCTGACGGTATTACCGTTGGCATCGAGTACCTTGACCTGGGAGGAGTCCAGGCATACTTCTAGAATTTTGGCGGGCTGCCCCATGTAGTCGCCATCGGCGATGCGGGAGGTGCCGACTACGGTGGAGGTTCCCTCTACATGCCAGCCAGCGAGCGCGTATTCGGTGGCTGTGGCGAGGTACTGGTCAAGGGCCGTGCCGGTGGCCGCTGCTTCAAGCTGTGAGGTGGTTTCGGTTGATACGTAGCTTTCGACGGCATTTTCGGTGGCCTGGACGTTTTCGGTGTCGCCGGTTATCTCCTCTGAGGTATCTTCTGCTGTGGTGGATGTACTTGCCGGCTCGATACCCGCAAGGGCTCCCTGGACGTCGCTGTAGAGCTGTTCTGTGGTCTGAACTTCTTCGGTGTCTACGGCGGCTTCGCTGGCCTGGGCTAGAGCTTCGGAGCCTGCGAAGTTTTCGGTGAGGGTCTCACCGGCGCTATTGGTGCTTGCTGCTGCGCTAGCTGAGCTGGATGCGCCGCTGGAACTGGCGTTTCCGCTGTCTGATGAACCGCAGGCCGCCAGGGCCAGGGTCGTGCTGGCACACAGGGCAAGGACGCCGGTGCGCAGGCTGGGTGCGCGCAGGGCAGAAGAGAGGGGTGTCCCTAATCGTTTCATTAAGTCCCTAAGAGTTGTGGTGCGTGGGTTGGGGCCAAGTCTCTTGGTTCTCCGTGCGAAGGGAGTGGGGTTCTACCAGAGGGCTTTGCCGGTCATCTCATACTACCGGTTGGGTCTCGGCTGGGTTAATAGCTCTAGAGTGAAATTACCGGGTTACTCGGTAGTAACTTATGGGGACAAGAATAGTTTTGTTCAAAAATAGTATTGGTGTTTATCACACCTGTATTAGTGGTTATTTTATGCGTATTATTTCAGCCCCTCATGTTCCTGCCAGCCATGAAGCTACGGGGCTATAGGGCCTATGGGATAATAGAGCCTGCACCAGTCGGCCTTACCCCAGGGGAGCGAAGATGTCACTGAGCGGCCTTGCCCAAGCCCTCACCCATGAGCCCAGCTATACCGCAATCACCACCCAGGCAGGTACAGACCCCAAAACCCGCCTCGATGAATTTCTGATTGGCTCTCCTGACGGGGCCAGGCCCTTTCTTCTTGCCGGCATAGCCCAGCAGCTTGCCGCCCAGAACGAGCCGACCCCGCCCGTCCTACTGACTGTCACCGCCACCGACCGCGAAGCTGAAGACACCGTCACCGCCCTAGAGGCGGTACTAGAGCCCGGGCAGGCCCAGCTCTTCCCAGCCTGGGAAACCCTGCCTCATGAGCGTCTCTCCCCGCGAAGCGATACCGTGGGCCAACGCCTAGCGGTCTTGCGTGCCCTTGCTGAGGGGGGCGCGTCCGCCCCTCGCATTGTGGTGGCCCCCATCCGCTCGGTGCTGCAGCCCCTGGTTGCAGGTCTCGAAAAAATGCAGCCGGTGACCCTGCGGGTGGGCGAAGAACAAGACTTTGATGCGCTGATTAAATCTCTTGCATTGGCCGCCTATTCCCGTGTTGACCTGGTGTCTAAGCGCGGAGAATTTGCCGTGCGCGGCGGCATTATCGATATTTTCTCACCGACCGCAGCCCACCCCGCCCGTATCGAATTCTTTGGGGACGAGGTCGAGAATATCCGCTGGTTCTCGGTCGCTGACCAGCGCACCCTGCCCGGTAAAGACCACCCTACCGAGTTACTCGCCCCTCCCTGCCGTGAACTGCTGATTACTCCCAGCGTGATGAGCCGGGCAGCCAGGCTCAAGGGCTCCTTCCCGGGTGCTGCCGCCATGCTCGAAAAAATTGCCGGCGGTATCTACGTTGAAGGCATGGAGTCCCTCATCCCCCTGCTGGTCGACGATATGGTGACTCTGCTGGATCACCTGCCCCCGGGGTCCCTGCCCCTCATTATCGAGCCGGAAAAGGTACGCTCCCGCGCAACCGACCTGGTTGCTACCAACGAGGAGTTCCTGTTAGCTGCCTGGGATTCTGTCACCGACTCTACGGACGCCCCCATTGACCTGGGCGCCAACGGCCCCGACGGGCTGAGCGCCGGTAGCTTCCGCACCATCGCCGCCCTGCGAGAAACCGCCCTCGCGAAGGGCTTTGGCTGGTGGGCTATGACGGCCCTGGGCGTTGACGATGCCATCGATGACGGGATTGACTCGGTCCAGCTAGCTGCCCGCGCCCCCCACACCTACTCGGGCAACGTGACCGAGCTTCTGACCGAAGTTGGGAAAAAGGTAAAGGGCGGGTGGCGGATTACCGTGGTGACCGACGGGCCGGGCCCGCTCACCCGCCTGCTTGACCTTTTCCAGGAAGCTGAGATACCGGCGTCCCGCGTGGACAGCCTGACGAACCTACCTGAGCCGGGCATCATCGAGATGACGACCGCCTCTATGGGGCGCGGTTTCATGATAGACAGCGAAAAGCTGGGTCTGCTGACCGAGGCAGATATTCTGGGCCGCACCAGCCCCTACGCCACCCGCGACCTACGCAGCGGCAAGCTCCCGGTACGCCGCCGTAAGAACGCGGTTGACCCCATGAGCCTGTCAGCCGGTGACTACGTGGTACACGAGCAACACGGTATCGGCCAGTTCGTTGAACTGATTCAGCGCCCTATCGCCGGGGCCACCGTGACTCCGGGACAACCCAAGCCCATGAAGGAATATTTGGTACTGGAATACGCCCCCTCGAAGCGGGGCGGGCCCAAGGACCGTCTCTTCGTGCCCTCCGACCAGCTCGACCAGGTCTCAAACTATGTGGGCGGCGACGCCCCGGTGCTCTCAAAAATGGGTGGCTCCGACTGGGCTAAGACCAAGTCAAAGGCCCGCAAAGCTGTTAAGGAAATTGCAGCTGACCTGATTAAACTCTACTCAGCCCGCCAGGCCTCCCGCGGCCACGCCTTCGGCCCAGACACCCCCTGGCAGCGGGAACTAGAAGAAGCCTTCCCCTATAACGAAACCCCCGACCAGCTCTCGGCTATCAACGAGGTCAAGGCCGATATGGAGAAGGAAATCCCCATGGACCGCCTCATTTCGGGCGATGTGGGCTACGGCAAGACCGAAATCGCTGTGCGTGCTGCCTTCAAGGCTGTGCAGGACGGCAAACAGGTGGCCGTCCTCGTCCCCACCACCCTGCTGGCCCAGCAGCATTACGAGACCTTCACCGAGCGTTTCTCGGGCTTCCCGGTCTCCATCAAGGTGCTCTCTCGCTTCCAGAAGGCCAAGGAATCGGCTGAAATTGCTGAGGGTATTAAGAACGGGTCGGTCGACGTGGTCGTCGGTACCCACCGCATTCTCTCTGAGTCGGTGGACTGGAAGGACCTGGGCCTAGTCATTATCGACGAGGAACAACGTTTCGGCGTAGAACACAAGGAAAAGCTCAAGACCATGCGCACCAACGTGGACGTGCTGGCTATGAGCGCTACCCCCATCCCGCGAACCCTGGAGATGTCCCTGACAGGCATCCGCGAGACGTCCACCCTGGCCACCCCGCCCGAGGAACGCCACCCCGTCCTCACCTTCGTCGGCCCCCGCACCGACAAGCAAATCACCGCCGCAATCCGCCGCGAGCTCATGCGCGAGGGCCAGGTCTTCGTGGTCCACAACCGGGTTTCTAGCATTGAAGAGACCGCCAACGAGATCCAAAAGCTGGTCCCCGAGGCCCGCATTGCCGTGGCCCACGGGCGCATGAGCGAATCCCGCCTGGAAAAAATTATCGTGGACTTCTGGGAACGCAAGTTCGATGTGCTGGTCTCGACCACCATCGTCGAAACCGGCCTGGATATCTCGAACGCCAACACCCTAATCGTGGATCAGGCCCAGAATTACGGTCTGTCCCAGCTCCACCAGCTGCGCGGACGTGTGGGGCGCGGCCGCGAGCGCGCCTACGCCTACTTCCTTTACCCGGCTGAGAAGGTGCTGACCGAGGTCGCCCACGAGCGTCTGAAAGCGGTGGCGACCCACAACGAGCTGGGCGCCGGTATGCGCCTGGCCATGAAGGACCTGGAAATTCGCGGCGCCGGTAACCTGCTGGGCGGTGAACAGTCGGGCCATATCGCCGGTGTTGGTTTTGACCTCTACCTGCGCCTGGTGGGGGAGGCTGTGGCTAACTTCCAGCACGGAGAGAAGGAAGAAGCTCCAGCCGAAATTAAGGTGGATCTGCCGGTCAACGCCCATATGCCACATGACTACGTGAGTTCAGAGCGCCTGCGCCTGTCAGCCTACCGGCAAATCGCCCAGGCCCAGACGGCAGAGGAGCTAGCGGAGGCTCGTGAAGAACTAGTAGACCGGTACGGTGCCCCGCCCGCTCCGGTGGAGAATCTCTTTAAGATTGCGGCTCTTCGCCAGCGCGCTCGCGCCGTGGGCCTGAGCGAAATTGTGGCTATGGGACCCAAAGTACGCTTTTTCCCGGTCAATGACCTGCCGGAGTCCCGGCAGATGCGTCTTGAGCGCATGTACCCGGGCGCCCAGTACCGCCAGATCCCGGGTACCGAGAACTGGCAGATTCTGGTGCCCCGCCCCAAGACGTCCGCAGTTGGGGGTAAAGACCTGGTCGATGATGCCATCGTGGAGTGGACCGAGCAGTTCATCCATGCCATCTTCGAGGCGGGTGTCGCCGGTTCATAAAGCGGTAGGCAGAAATAAGGGGCGGCTCCACCTGAACAGGTGGAGCCGCCCCTTGCTATAAGCAGCGTGCGTTTCTTTACTTGAGGTAAAGGTCTGCGCCGCCGACGTGCTGCTTCTCGTTAGTCTTTGAAGGTAGGAACCACAGGGGGATGATGAAGGTGACGCCGTAGAGCAGAACAGCTACGGTCCACCAGCCCCAGCCGCCCTCGGGGTACATGCCCAGGGTGTAGAGGCAGCCCAGCAGGAGCACGAAGCAGAGAACGAAGAGGGCGATGTTTGAGCCCAGTTCCTTGGTGCCTGAGTACTGGGGGGTGCCGCTGCGGGCAGGGGCGCCGGATTCCATCCCGAAGGATTCAACGTTGGAGCGCTTCTCAGCCTCTGACTTGTCAGTGGTCTTAGACATGGGGAAGTCCTTTTCGTGTGTGTACTTTATTACTCAGTATAGGTGCTATAACGGTGGTTCGCACCATATGACAGAGACAAACCTGGCTTAGTAGCCGCCCTCTGCTGCGTCACCGGCGCCGATGATGGCGATGCCCTTAGACGCACCGATGCGGGTGGCGCCGGCTTCGATCATGGCGAGGGCTTCGTCTCGGGTGCGGACGCCGCCGGAGGCCTTCACTCCAATATCGGGGCCGACGGTGGCCCGCATTAGGGCGATGTCTTCTACGGTTGCACCGGAGGACGAGTAGCCGGTGGAGGTCTTGACGAAGTCAGCCCCGGCTTCAACAGAGGCCTGGCAGGCCAGAACCTTCTGGTCGTCGGTCAGCTCGGAGGTCTCAATGATGACCTTGAGCAGGGCGCCACCGGCGTGGGTAGCCTCGGCGACGGCCTTGATATCTGCCACCAGGGCGTCCTTCTTGTTGGCGCGGGCATCGGCGATATTGATGACCATATCAACTTCGCGGGCACCGGCTTCAACGGCGGTCTTGGCTTCAAAAGCCTTGACCTCGGTGGCGCTGGCGCCGAAGGGGAAGCCTACGACCACGCAGGGGACGGCGGGAGAGCCTGCCAGCTCTTCGGCCAGCACGGGGGCCCAGACGGGGTTGGCGCAGACAGAGGCGAAGCCGTACTGCTTGGCTTCTGCGCAGAGGCGGCGGACGTCCTCTTCTGAGGCAGAAGGGGCCAGGATAGTGTGGTCAATCATGGCAGCCAGTTCAGCTGCTGAAAGTTCGAGAGTCATAGTGTTCTTCCTTGAAATCTTGGTTCTATTTAGAGGCCCAGGGCCGCTGTCATATCTGCCTTGAGCAGGGCCAGCTTGGTGCTAGTAACCTGGCGGGCGTCGGCTACTGAACCGCTGATCGGTACTACTACTTCGAGGTAGCACTTGAGCTTGGGCTCGGTGCCGGAGGGGCGCACAATCACGCGGGTGGAGTCTTCGGTGTAGTAGCGCATACCGTCGGTGGGCGGCAGGGTTTCAGTGCCCTCGGTGAGGTCTTCAACCGACACCACGGGGGATTCGGCGAGCTCTGCGGGCGGGTTAGCGCGCAGGCGCTTCATCATCGTCGGAATCTGAGCCAGGTCGTCGACGCGAACGGAGAGCTGGTCGGTGGCATAGAGGCCGTGCTCGGTGGCAATTTCGTCGAGGAGCGCAGGGAAGGAGGAACCGGCGTCCTTAAGCTCCTGGGCGTAGTCCGCCATGACCAGGGCAGCTGAGATGCCGTCCTTATCGCGCACCTGGGCGTGGTCTACGCAGTAGCCCAGGGCTTCTTCGTAGCCAAAAGTCAGGTTATCGACGCGGGCAATCCACTTGAAACCGGTCAGAGTTTCGTAGTGGGCTACTCCCGCGGCCTTGGCGATGGCCCCTGCCAGGCGGGAGGAGACAATTGAGTTAGCGAAAGTGGCCTCTGCGGGGTCGCTGACGGACGCCAGCACCCGGGTAGCCAGGATCGCTCCGGCTTCGTCGCCGCGCAGCATCGCCCAGGCACCGTCTCGCTTGACGGCGAAAGCCGCGCGGTCGGCGTCCGGGTCGTTGGCGATAATCAGGTCGGCATCAACCTTATCGGCCAGGTCCATGGCAAGGTCCAGGGCACCGGGCTCTTCGGGGTTGGGGAAGGCCACGGTGGAGAACTTGGGATCGGGCTCAGCCTGCTCGGGCACCAGAGTGACGTTAGTGAAACCTGCCTGACGTAGCACAGCCTCAGCGGTCTTACCGCCCACCCCGTGCATGGGGGTCAGCACGATTTTGAGGTCTCGTTCCTTCTGCTCGACCAGGGGAGTGACGCGAGCGATGTAGTCGGTAGCCACGCTCTCGGGCAGTACCGTCCAGCCGTCAGCGGCCAGTACCGGGGTTTCAACAGCGGCGATAGCGGCTGCGATATCCCCGTCGTAGGGAGGAATGATCTGGGCGCCGCGGGCACCGGGTTCAACGGCTGCTCCGCCCAGGTAGACCTTGTAGCCGTTGTCGTTAGGCGGGTTGTGGGAGGCAGTGACCATGACGCCAATTTCAGCCCCGTATTCGCGGGTGGCCCAGGCGGTCACAGGAGTGGGTAGAGCCGAGGGCATGAGGTGAACCTCAATGCCGGCAGCGGTGAAGATTGCGGCGGTGTCGAGGGCGAAGACGTCCGAATTCTTGCGGGCGTCAAAACCCACCACGGCAGAAATCTTCTTCCAGCCCTCGGCGGACGCGCGCGCGGTGGCGTAGTCTGCCAGGCCCTGGGCGGCTCGCTGAACGACGACGCGGTTCATGCGCATGGGGCCAGCGCCCAGCTCGGCGCGCAGACCTGCGGTTCCGAACTGTAGGGTGCCAGAGAAGCGGTCGGCCAGATCAGCGGTTGCGGCCGCATCTCCTGCCTCAACCTGGGCAATGATGCCCTCAAGCTGGGCCTTGGTTTCAGCGTCGGGGTCGATAGCGGCCCAGGCACGGGCCTGCTCAAGGAGCTGCTGAGTATCGATTGACATAGTCTTTCCTTGTCCTTAGAGAGCCGCGATGATGTCTGCGAGCAGGCGGGAAATGCGGGGGCCAGCGGCTTCACCGGCCTCAATGACCTCTGCGTGAGAGAGGGGGGTTTCCTGGATACCGGCGGCCAGGTTGGTGACCAGCGAGATGCCGAAGACCTCAAGACCTGCTGCGCGGGCGGCGATGGCTTCAAGAGCGGTAGACATGCCCACCAGGTCAGCACCCAGTACACCTGCCATCTTGACCTCGGCGGGGGTCTCGTAGTGGGGGCCGGGGAACTGCATATAAACGCCCTCCTGCAGGGAGGGGTCAATGCCGCGGGCAATCTCGCGGATGCGCGGGGAGTACAGGTCGGTCAGGTCAACGAAGTGGGCACCGGTCAGCGGGGAGGCTGAGGTAAAGTTCAGGTGGTCAGAGATCAGGACGGGCTCCCCGGCTGAGTAGGCGGGGTTGAGGCCGCCACAGCCGTTGGTGAGAATCATGGTCTCAGCGCCTGCGGCAGCTGCGGTGCGTACACCGTGGACGACAGCATCAACGCCGCGGCCCTCGTAGAAATGGGTGCGGGAGCCAATCACCAGGGCTCGCTTGCCACTTTCGGTCAGAATCGAGGTCAGGGTGCCGGGGTGACCCACCACAGCGGCCTTGTGAAAGCCAGGTACCTCATCAGCTGAGAGAACATGGGTGGCTTCGCCAATGAGTGAGGCGGCTTCGCCCCAGCCTGAACCCAGCGTCAGCGCCAGGTCATGCTTCTCGACGCCGGTTTTCTCGGCAATGAAGTCCGCAGCCTCACGGGCACGAACCAGTGCCGGGTGGTTGGGATCAGCGGTGGAAACAGCAGAAATATTTGAATCATTCAACACCCTTCTACGGTACCAAACCTGCCCAGAGTTGAGCGTTCATGCGATGTACGACACAATGAAAGGGTGACTCTCAAAACAGACTACGCATCACACAAGATTGTTATTCTCGGTGGCGGCCCTGGCGGCTATGAGGCTGCTCTTGTTGCCGCTAGCCACGGCGCCGATGTCACTATCATCGAAGATAAGGGCATGGGTGGCTCGGCCGTCCTCACTGACGTCGTCCCCTCTAAGACCTTGATAGCTAGCGCGGACGCCCGCAACCGCTTCGGCAAGGCCCAGGAGCTTGCTATCTCGGTGGGGGACGATGACGCAGCCCCGCCCATCTCAGTTGACCTAGCCAAGGTTAACAAGCGCCTAATTGACTTAGCCCACCAGCAGTCCCACGACATCAAACGCACCCTGGAACGCAGTGGCGTGAAGGTGATTGACGGTCGAGGCAAGTTAGTAGACCGCCACACTGTGGAAGTTACCGATTCGACCGGCCTTACCTATGACCTGACCACCGAGTTCATTATTCTGGCGGTGGGTACCCACCCCCGCGAGCTGCCCACCGCTCAGCCTGATGGCAAACGCATTCTCAACTGGACCCAGCTCTACTCCCTGGAAGAACTTCCTGAAGACCTCATTGTGGTTGGCTCGGGCGTTACCGGCGCAGAGTTCGCCTCAGCCTATAACGGGCTAGGTTCTCGGGTTACCCTGATTTCCTCCCGTGACCGGGTGCTACCCGGTGAGGATGAGGACGCCGCGACCGTCCTTGAAAATGTTTTTGAACGCCGCGGTGTGCGCGTTATGCCCCGCTCTCGCGCAGAGGCAGCCTGCTACAACGAAGCCGGCGACGGTGTCATCGTCACCCTGGGCGACGGACGCAAGGTTGCAGGCTCTCACGTGCTGATTGCTGTTGGTTCGATTCCCAACACCGAAAACCTGGGTCTTGAGGACGCCGGGGTGGAGGTCAGCGAATCGGGGCACATTAACGTGGACCGAGTTTCTCGCACCAGCATCCCCAACATTTATGCGGCCGGTGACTGTACCGGGGTTTACCCGCTGGCCTCCGTGGCCGCGATGCAGGGCCGCGTTGCCGTTTCGCACATGCTGGGCGATATCGTCAAGCCCCTGCGCACCCACCAGGTCGCCGCAAATATCTTTACGGCTCCTGAAATTGCAACCGTCGGCGTGAGCCAGAGCGAAATTGAGTCGGGAAAGTACCAGGCAGATATGGTCATGCTGCCCCTGGCGACCAACCCCCGCGCCAAGATGATGGCGGTGGAGGATGGCTTCATCAAAATCTTTGCCCGCAAGCACTCGGGAACCGTCATCGGCGGTGTGGTGGTAGGCCCCCGCGCCTCAGAACTCATCTTCCCGCTCTCGCTAGCAGTCGATAAGAAACTGCACGTGGACGATATTGCCGAAACCTTCACGGTCTACCCCTCGCTGACCGGCTCTATCTCAGAAGCCGCGCGGCAGTTGCACACTATGCAGTAGTAGATGAAAAAGGGGGAGGGGTAGCGCCCGCTCTTGCCGACTAACCTTCTCGCTGGCTCGCAAGCTCGCAAGCGATTCATGCCAGCCCCAGCCAGTCGGCTCCGAACGGGCGCTACCCCTCCCTTTGTGTCGTTAAAGCTCTACCCTACTTAGTGCGGACCATAGTGGTCAGATCCACATCGCGGGTCTCATGGGTGATAGCCATGAAGATCAGGGTCAACAGACCTGCACCGGCCAGGTAGAGGCCAACCGCGCCCACACCGCCGTTGGCGTTCAGCCACACCGCGGCGTAGGGGGTCAGTGCTGCACCGAGGATGGACGCAACGTTGTAGCTGATGCCCGAAGCGGTGTAGCGGACGTTGGTGGGGAAGAGCTCGGGTAGGTAGGCGCTCATGGAGCCGAAGGTCAGGCCCATGAGGGTCATACCGATGGCCATGAAGAGGACGATGCGGCCGGTGTTGGCGTCCTCACCGGTGCCTACAAGGGATGGGTCCATGAGGAAGCCGAAGGAGAGGCCGAAGATGATGATGGCGCCGGTGATGACGAGCTGGGAGGAGCGGCGTCCGTACTTGTCAGCTAACCAGCCGGAGACCGGGACCATGGCTGCAAAGAAGAGAATGGTGATGAGCTGGATGACCAGGAATTCGCGGTAGGCGATGCCCAGACCGCCTTTTTCTACCTTGCCGATGCCGAAGGACAGAATCCAGGCAGTCATGAGGTAGAAGAGCACATAGGTGGCCAGCATGATGAAGGTGCCCTGGATCATGGGCCACCAGGCGACCCTGAAGGCCTCGGCCAGGGGAGTCTTGACCTTCTCGTCCTTTTCGAGGGCCTGCTTAAAGACCGGGGTTTCTTCCAGCTTGAAGCGGACGTAGAGGCCAACGGCGACCATGATGATGGAGGCGATGAAGGGGATGCGCCAGCCCCAGACCAGGAAGTTGTGGTCGATGGTGTCGCCGGCGGCCAGTGAGGTGAAGCCCATGGTGACGGTCAGAAGCAACATGAAGCCGTTGGCCAGGATGAAGCCGAATGGGGCACCCAGCTGGGGCCACATGGCGGCGCGGGCACGCTTTCCTTCTTCAGCGTATTCGGTAGCCAGCAGGGCAGCGCCTGACCATTCGCCGCCCAGGCCTAGACCCTGGCAGAAGCGCAGGATGGTCAGCATGGCCGGTGCCCACAGGCCGATTTGGTAGTAGGTGGGGAGCAGGCCGATGAGGAAGGTGGCGATACCCATGGTCAGGAGCGCGCCGACCAGGGTTGCCTTGCGGCCTACCTTATCGCCGAAGTGGCCAAAGACGATGGAGCCGATAGGGCGGGCGATGAAGGCTGCGCCGAAGGTCGCCATGGAGGCGAGGAGCTTGGCGGTGTCGTCCTCGCCGGTGAAGAAGAGGGCGGGGAAGACGGCCACGGCGGCGGTGGCGTAGATGTAGAAGTCGTAGAACTCGATGGTGGTGCCGATGAGCGACGCCATGATGACGCGGCTGCGGGGCACGGTCTGCTCGGTGGCAGAGGATGCTGGGGTGGCGGTTGTGGTGCTCACAGGATCTCTCTGAGGGTGTGTGGAATGTGCTGAACAGTTTTACTCTAAAACCGGCGTCCTGTATGTGAAACTTAGATTCCACTATGTGAGTATAGGGGCGTGGGGTAAAGATATAGCCCCTCTGCCTGGTGGCAAAGGGACCTCTCTGAGCTTGTATACGTAGGTTTACTTGATGGTGGCGATAATAGCCCCGGCAGAGACGGTATCGCCTGCCTTGAGCTTCAGCCCAGTGACCTTACCGGCCTTGTGGGCGGTGATGGGCTGCTCCATCTTCATAGCTTCTAGCACCACAATCAGGTCGCCTTCAGCTACCTTGGCACCGTCCTTGACCGCTACCTTGACGATAGTGCCCTGCATGGGGCTGGTGAGCTCGTTGCTGTTGGCAGAGCCGGACGCCCCGCCGCGGCTTGAGCGGGACTTGCGGGCCTTCGAAGCGGCAGCAGGCTTGGCTGAGGTGCCACCAATAGCGGGCAAGACAACTTCCATGCGCTTGCCGTTGACCTCAACAGTGATTTTCTGCCGTTCCTCGTCAGCCTCAGACAGGGTGAGGGCACCGTCGTAGGCGGGCAAGGTGTTCTTAAATTCGGTTTCAATCCAGCGGGTGTGAACGGCGAAATCACCGCCGGGGGCAGGAGCGAAGGCAGGCTCATCGAGCACCGCGCGGTGGAAATTGGCAACGGTGGGCATACCCTCGATGACCAGCTCACCCAGGGCGCGGCGGGCCCGCTGCAGAGCCTGCTCGCGGGTGGCGCCGGTGACAATGAGCTTGGCAATCATAGAGTCAAAGTTGCCGCTGACGGTATCACCGGCAACCACGCCGGAGTCCCAGCGGACGCCCGGGCCGGTGGGTATAACCAGCTTCTCGATGGTGCCGGGGGAGGGCATGAAGCTGCGGCCGGCGTCCTCACCGTTAATGCGGAACTCGAAGGAGTGGCCGCGCACCTCGGGGTCGGTGGCTTCGATGGTCTCACCGCGGGCGATGCGGAACTGCTCGCGCACCAGGTCAATTCCGGTGACCTCTTCGGATACCGGGTGCTCCACCTGTAGTCGGGTATTGACCTCAAGGAAGGAGATGGTGCCATCGGTGCCCACCAGGAATTCGCAGGTGCCAGCACCCTGATAGCCGGCCTCGCGCAAGATAGCCTTGGAGGCCTCGTAGAGGCGCTCGTTCTGCTCTTTGGTCAGATAGGGGGCAGGGGCTTCTTCTACCAGCTTCTGGTTACGGCGCTGCAGGGAGCAGTCGCGGGTGGATACCACCACAACGTTGCCGTGGGCATCGGCCAGGCACTGGGTTTCCACGTGGCGGGGCGAGTCGAGGAAGCGCTCGATGAAGCACTCGCCACGACCAAAGGCAGCAATAGCCTCACGGACGGCTGATTCGTAAAGCTCGCCGATGCCTTCACGCTCACGGGCGACCTTGATGCCGCGTCCACCGCCACCGAAGGCTGCCTTGATGGCAACGGGCAAGCCGTACTCGTCCGCAAAAGCTTCAACCTCTGCTGCGCTCTTGACCGGGTCTTTGGTGCCGGGCACCAGCGGGGCGCTGACCTTCTCAGCGATATGGCGGGCAGCTACCTTGTCGCCCAGGCGGTTGATAGATTCAGGTGAGGGACCAATCCAGGTAAGCCCGGCGTCGATGACCTGCTGGGCGAACTGGGCATTCTCAGAGAGGAAGCCATAACCGGGGTGTACGGCATCAGCACCGGAACGCTTGGCAACCTCAAGCAGCTTATCCATGACCAGGTAAGACTCGGCAGCAGTGGTGCCACCTAGCGCGTAGGACTCATCGGCTAACAGTACGTGCTGGGCCTCGCGGTCGGGGTCTGCGTAGACAGCGACGGTTGCTAGCCCCTCGTCCTGGGCAGCACGAATAACGCGAACAGCAATTTCACCGCGGTTGGCAATCAGTACCTTGCTGACGGGGCCGGTGTGGCGACCCTTCACCGGGGTAAAGGCCTGGGCCAGGTCGTTATGTGCAGTCACTGTAAAAGCTCCTCGGGTTGATGCGCCGTGCTGTTGCTGGCTATGACGCATTATGAGCAGGCGCCGGGTGGTGGCGCCTCACAAAAGTCGTATCTTGAAATTTATCGCGAATTTTTCCAAATGTCGCTGATTGAAACACCAAAATTAGCCAGCATTGCGCGTAGGGCATGCACCGAAAGCCCCACCACGGTGTGGTATTCGCCCTCAATTCCCTTAATGAAGGCCGCACCGAAACCGTCAATGGTGAAGGACCCAGCCACCCACAGGGGTTCGCCGGTGGCCACGTAGCGCTGGGCTTCTTCGTCGCTGAAGGTATCGAAGTGGACGGTTGCCGTGCGCAGCTCGCTAGCCTCGGGGTATGTGTCGCTGCTCTGGTGAGGGGGAACAGCGCGGGTATCAACCAGCCAGTGGCCCGTGTGGAGCTGCCCGCTGCGTCCGCTCATCGCGGTAATACGGTCCAGGGCCTTCTCGGCGCTACCGGGCTTGCCGTAGGCAAGGCCATCGAGCTCAAAGACAGAGTCGCAGCCCAGCACCAGGGCTCCTGCTGCCTCGGGCAAGGCGGCAACCGCCTGCGCTTTTGCCTTGGCCAGCAGCTGGGCAGTCTGCGCCGGGGTAATATCGCCCAGCCCTGCCTCATAGGCGGCCTGCTGGGCTTCGCGCAGGGCAGCGTCCTCATCGACATCGCTGACAATAACGGTGAAGCGGACGCCGGCGTCCTCCAGGAGCTTTTTGCGGGCAGGGGATGAGGAGGCAAGGACGAGCCGCACTGGCTGTTCGCCCGCCAGGGCTGCGGTTTCAGTAGGGTTCTGCATGGGTAACAGTCTAGTGGTTGGAGCAGTCACAGTTGGCGGGTGGCAGGTGTAGGCTCAACTAGATACTCTTTAGATAGGCTTTTGCTGGCCGACGTTGCTGTCTTAGGCCAGAGAAAAAGACATGAAAGATTAATCCGTGACTGATTCTGATATCCGGCTCTGTTCTCTTAAAGAGGTTAGTGACATGGTGGGGCGTCTGCTGGCTCAGGTGCAGATGCTGGGTTGGGCTCAAGAGGCTGTTGTCTTGCGGTAAATCGATGCCCAGCCTACTAGAGGCCCGGCAGGGCGTAGCTGGTATGGATTTGATATGGCAGCTGAAATATCTGAAGATGCTGAAACCATTGCCAACAATCATGAGTCAGTAGCAATGACCCTGAAGAGGAAGTAGTTATGGACTTACACAATAATGTTGTGGGGCGAGAAATCGGTCGGCGTGTTAGTACTGAGGATGATGCTAAACAGAGGTGTCAGGACGCAGTGACTTCTGGTGAGCTGCAAGTGATAGGTGAGGTAAACCTAGACTCGAATTCCTTTTCTGACAGAAAGAAGGCAGCATCGTTATGAATCTTGTAAAGAATCATAAACTCTTTTTTCTCTCCTTCTGTTTTTGGCTATTTTTGATGGCTTTTGAATACTTCGTCCGTTTTACTGCTGGGATAGCTTGCCATACTTCAAATGAGTATATTCAAGGCGAAGCCTACTGGGGGTTTTTCCCTGTAATTGGAACTCGTTGTGTATGGGATAGCCTGCCTGATGGGGTGAGTGCTTATTCTGGTCCTGGCCTTACAACGGTGGCTGCTCCGGTGATTCTGTGTGCGTGGTTGTTAGAGGCTTGGTTGCAGGGGCGGAAGAAGAAAGAAGCTTATTCCAAAGGGTAGATGGAGCAGGCTCACAGCGAGCGTGAGCCTGCGGAACCCCTTATGGATAAGCCTCAACCTATCAGGGGCAGGTTTTAGAAGAGCCCCATCGGCCTATCTGAGTAGCTGACCAGCATGTTCTTGGTCTGCTGGTAGTGGGCCAGCATCATCAGGTGGGTCTCGCGGCCGATACCTGACTTCTTATAGCCACCGAAAGCGGCATGAGCCGGGTAGTTGTGGTAGTTGTTGATCCACACGCGGCCAGCCTGAATGGTGCGGCCTGCCCGGTAGGCGGTGTTCTGATCACGAGTCCAGACGCCCGCGCCCAGGCCGTAGTCGGTGTCATTAGCAATACGCATCGCCTCATCAAAATCAGTGAAAGAGGTAGTAGCCAAAACGGGGCCAAAAATCTCTTCCTGGAAGATACGCATGTCGTTGCTACCGGCAAAAACTGTCGGCTGAATGTACCAGCCGTCCGCCAGGTCGCCGCCCAGCTCGCAGGCCTCACCGCCGACGAGAACGTCCGCGCCCTCGTCCTTACCAATCTTCAGATAGCCGGTAATCTTGTCCCACTGCTCCTTGGACGCCTGGGCGCCCACCATGGTTTCGGTATCCAGCGGGTTGCCCTGCTTCATAGCCTTCACTCGCTCAACGCCGGCCTCCAGGAAGGAGTCGTGAATGGGCTTCTGAATCAGTGCACGGGAGGGGCAGGTGCAGACCTCGCCCTGGTTCAGACCGAAGGAGGCAAAGCCTTCTAGTGCCTTGTCGTAGAAGGAATCCTTCTCAGCGGCAACATCGGCAAAGAAGACGTTGGGGGACTTGCCGCCCAGCTCCAGAGTGACCGGGATGATGTTGTCAGCTGCAGCCTTCATGATGATGGAGCCGGTGGTGGTCTCGCCGGTAAAGGCAATCTTGCGGATGCGCTTGCTGCCAGAGAGGGCGGCGCCTGCCTCGGGGCCAAAACCGTTCACAATGTTCAGTACGCCGGCGGGAAGCGCATCCTTCCACAGGTCAACCAGGTAGAGCACTGAAACCGGGGTCTGCTCGGCGGGCTTGAGCACGATGGTGTTGCCTGCTGCCAGGGCTGGGGCGATCTTCCAGATGGCCATGAGAATGGGGAAGTTCCAGGGGATAATCTGCCCCACCACGCCCAGAGGCTCGTGGAAATGGTAGGCTACAGTGTTCTCGTCAATCTCTGACAGGCGGCCTTCCTGGGTGCGAATAGCGGACGCGAAGTAGCGCAGGTGGTCAACGCCCAGCGGGATGTCTGCGGCTAGGGTCTCGCGTACAGGCTTACCGTTCTCCCAGGTCTCAGCCACGGCGATGGATTCCAGATTATCTTCCATAATTTGGGCCAGCTTGAGCAGTAGGTTGGCGCGCTCGGTGGGGGAGGTCTTGCCCCAGGTCTCAAATGCCTTCCAGGCTGCGTCAATAGCCTTGTCGATATCAGCTGCGGTACCGCGGGCTACTTCTGCAAAGGGCTTGCCGTTGACCGGGGAGATATCTTCAAAATACTGGCCCTCGGCCGGGGCTACCCATTCCCCTCCGATGAAGTGGTCGTAGCGGGACTTGAAGGTGGTGATGGAATCTGCTGAGCCGGGTGCGGCGTAAACAGTCATTGTCTCTCCTTTGAGTTGTGTTTGACTACGGGGTAGGCAGCCAGGGCCTACCTGTTCACAAAAAGCACATAAAAGTAACTTGAATCACAGTTTAGTGGTGGGTTGTGCAAAAGTGAAGAGCACTACGCGAAAAAACCCTGTCGGTCTGTGACCCACAGCAAAATATGTCCTAGCTTTACATCCCGATTCACAAGCCCCAGAGCCAGGCGTACAGTGTTGAGACATGTCAAACCACACCACAGCAGCCGCTACCCGCAAGAGACTTCCTGCCTGGGCTACGTCCTTCGGCAATCAAATTATCGCCGCCCTTATTCTGGGCGTGATCTTGGGCCTGATAGCCACCAACCTCGGCGGCGACGCCACCGAGAACCCCAACTGGCTCATGACCACCCTCTCTACTATTGGCTCCTCCTACGTCACCTTGCTCAAAGCGGCGGTTGTACCCCTGATCTTTACCGCCGTGGTCTCGTCCATCGCCAACCTGGCTGAGGTAACGAACGCGGCCCGCCTGGCTACCAAGACCCTGCTCTGGTTCGCCTACACCGCCCTCATCGCTGTGGTGATCGGCCTGGTGCTCGGGCTCGTCACCCAGCCCGGTGCAAATACCGGCCTAGCCTCTCCCGAAACCTACGAAGGACGCACTGGCTCCTGGCTGGGCTTCCTCACCGGCCTGATTCCCGCCAACTTCCTGGGCCTGGGTGTGAACATCTCAACCTCCGGTGAAACCGTCACCGGCTCAGCTAGCTTCAATGTGCTCCAGATCCTTGTGATTTCAGTAGCTGTGGGTATCGCGGCCCTCAAGACCGGCCCCGCAGCCAAGCCCTTCCTTGACTTCAATAAGAGCGCCCTGGCCATTATTCAGACCGTCCTCTGGTGGATCATCCGTCTGGCTCCGCTGGGTACCATCGGCCTGATTGGACGCGCCGTCTACGCCTACGGCTGGACCTCCATGGGCTCCCTGGCCCGCTTCGTGATTGTGCTCTATCTCGGCCTGGCCCTGGTACTTTTCGTGGTTTACCCCGCCATTGCCCGCGCCAATGGCCTGTCGGTCAAGCAGTTCTTCTCGGGCGTCTGGCCTGCCGTGCAGATGGGCTTTGTCTCCCGCTCATCCATGGGAACTATGCCCCTGACCCAGTCTGTAGCTGAGCGTAACTTTGGTGTACCTCGCGCCTACGCCTCCTTTGCGGTGCCCCTGGGCTCCACCACTAAGATGGACGGCTGCGCCGCGGTCTACCCCGCGTTGGCAGCACTGTTTGTGGCCCAGTTCTACGGCATCGACCTGAACTTTACCCACTACCTGCTCATCATCATGGTCTCGGTGCTAGGCTCCACCGCTACTGCCGGAACCACCGGTGCAACGGTCATGCTCACCCTCACCCTCTCCACCCTGGGCCTGCCCCTCGACGGCGTTGGCCTGCTGCTGGCTATCGACCCCATCATCGACATGGGCCGTACTGCCGTCAACGTCGCAGGCCAGGCCCTGGTAGCCCTGATTGTCGCCAAGCGCGAGGGTATTCTCAACGAGGAGCTCTACAACGCTCCCCGTACCGAGGGCGGGTTTGTAGCTGAGGACGTCTACGCCCGCCTAGGTGAGGCACCGCAGGTACCTGCCACGGCAGCGTCCTAACACTCCGCTACCACATAGCAGAGGGCGGGCCCTGCACACCGGTCGGTGTACAGGGCCCGCCCCCTTGTTCTCTTGCTCAGGCTAAACAGCTAGTGCCCGGCGCAGGGTATCAAGCCCGACTGAGCCCAGTTTGAGCGCCCGGGTGTGGAAGTCGCGGTCAGAGACTCCGGCGGCACGGGCGTCCTCACGCAGCTGCAACCAAACTCGCTCACCCACCTTGTAGGAGGGGGCCTGACCCGGCCAGCCCAGGTAGCGCAGGAACTCGAAGCGGCGCTGACCCTCAGAGATATCGAGGTTGGCTTCCAGGAACTTATAGCCCTTCTCTGCGTCCCAGATGCCCGGCTCGATACCCAGCTCAGTGACCCAGCGTTCGGGGATCTCAAAGCCGCAGTGCAGGCCGATGTCGAAGACCACGCGGGCAGCGCGCAGGCGCTGGGCATCGAGCATACCCATGCGGTCGCCGGGGTCAGAGAGGTAGCCCAGCTCGTCCATGAGACGCTCAGCATACAGAGCCCAACCCTCGCCGTGGCCCGAAACCCACACAGCGTTAGCCCGCCACTGGTTCAGAGCCTCGGCCATAGCGGTGGCGTAGGCAACCTGCAGGTGGTGGCCGGGCACACCCTCGTGGTAGACGGTTGAGGTCTCTCGCCAGGTGCCAAAGGTATCTTCACCTTCGGGCACCGACCACCACATACGACCGGCACGCTCAAAGTCGGCGGACGGGCCAGTGTAGTAGATACCGCCCTCCTGGGTGGGGGCAATCATGCACTCGAGCTTGCGCAGGGGGCCTTCGATGGTGAAGTGCTCTTGGGCTAGGTAGTCAACGGCGGCGTCGGACAGCTTCTGCATCCAGGCCTGGAGCTCATCGGTGCCGTTGAGGGTGCGTTTGGGGTCAGCATCGAGCAGGGCCTTTGCCTCGTCAATGGTGGCACCGGGCTTGATGGCTTCGGCAACCTCCTGCTGGGCTGCGATAATCCGGCCCAGTTCCTCGATACCCCAGGCGTAGGTCTCCTCCAGATCGAGGGTGGTGCCTACAAACTGACGGGAGTAAAGGGAGTAGCGCTCGCGGCCCACAGCATCTGCCTCGGGTGCGTCGGGGCGCAGGGTGTCTTTGAGGTAGGTAAGAAGTTCGCGGTAGCCTTCCTTGGCGGACGCCGCCCCCTGGGTAGCACGGTCGGCCTGCTCGGGGGCAGCTTCGGCTACCTCGCTTGCCAGAGCGTCGAAGAAACCGCCCTCTGCAACGTAGGTGGCTACCTGCTCGATAACGATATCGACCTGACGAACCGCTGCCACCTTACCTGAGATGCGGGCGGCTTCTAGGGTCTCGATATAACCGCGAACCGCCTCTGCGACATTACCCAGGCGGCCAGCAATGTGCCCCCAATCTTCGGCAGTTTCGCGGTTCATCAGGTCAAAGATAGCTCGGATGCCCTGAACAGGGGATGCGATGTTGTTGAGTTCCCAGTCGCCCAAGCCAGCTTGGTGAAGTTCAAGTTTCAGCCCCAGCCGTTCGCGCATAGCATCGATGGTGACCCGGTCGATATCATCAGCCGGTTCAACGGACTCAAGAGCTTCTAAGGTTGCACGGGCTAGGTCGATCTCGGCCTGGGTGCCGGCGGGGGAGTAGTCGGGGTACTCGGTTTCCCGCCCCTTGCGGCCCTCGATAGTGGCCGCTGCCGGGTCTAGTTCCAGGGTCTTCTCGTAGTAGTCGTTGGCAATACGGTCGACCTTGGTCTGGGTGCGGTCGGCCTTAAAAATTTCGGGTAAATCTGGGTGTAGTGTCATACACCCCATTCTAGATTACTGTGACCCAGAAAACAGGGAGCTGAGTGGGGGAACTACTGGGGGCGGGCCCGCTTCCAGGAGCCTGGCCCTGGGCGCAGTCGCATACCTAGGCGCTGGGTGTGGTTGAGGCGGCGCTGCCATATTTCCAGCGCGGTCTCCTGCTGGGAGTCGGCCTGGGCCTGCAGAGCCACCACGACGCTGGTCAGCGCAGCCAGCTCTTCTTCGGTGGGGTTACCCCGCACTACTGAAAACGCGGGGGTGGGTGCCTGCTGTTCACCGGCGTCCTGCCCCCGGTCTTCTGCATGGGCGGACGCCGGTGCCGGCTTCTTGCCGAAGCCCAGCAGGGATAGCGGATTGGGAGTTGCCATGTTCTACCTACCCCTTACAGCGGAATGTTGCCGTGCTTTTTAGCGGGGGAGGCTGCGCGCTTATCGCGCAGGGCCCGCAGAGAAGAAATGATGCGCACGCGAGTCTCGGAAGGGGCGATGACTTCGTCGATGTAGCCCAGCTCAGCAGCCTGGTAGGGGTTGAGTAGCTCCTCTTCGTACTTAGCAATGAGTTCAGCGCGTTTGGCCTCAACATCGCCACCTTCTTCGGCCACAGCGGCCAGTTCGCGGCGGTAGAGAATATTGACCGCGCCCTGGGCCCCCATCACGCCGATCTGGGCGGTGGGCCAAGCCAGGTTGATATCGGCTCCCAGTTTCTTCGAGCCCATCACGATGTAGGCCCCGCCATAGGCCTTACGGGTAATCACGGTAACCAGCGGAACGGTCGCCTCAGCATAAGCGTAGAGCAGTTTAGCGCCGCGGCGGATAATGCCGTTGAACTCCTGGTCGGTGCCGGGCAGGAAGCCGGGCACATCAACAAAGGTCAGAATCGGAATGTTGAAGGCATCGCAGTTACGCACGAAGCGGGCGGCCTTTTCAGAGGCGTTGATGTCGAGGGTGCCAGCGAACTGCATGGGCTGGTTGGCCACAATACCCACGGTCTTACCCTCAATCCGGGCATAACCAATCATCACGTTGGGGGCATAGAGGGCCTGCATCTCAAAGAAATGGCCATCGTCAACCACCGACTCAATCACAGCCCGCATATCGTAGGGCTGGTTAGCTGAATCGGGAATCAGTAGGTCAAGGTCAAGATCATCAACGGCAACCTCGGGGTCCTGGTCGTGATCCAGGGGGAAGGTCTCGGTGAGGTTATTGGAGGGCAGGAACTCAACGAGCTCGCGGACGAAATCAAAGGCGTCCTCTTCGTCCTCAGCCAAGTAGGTCGACGTACCCGTCACCGCATTGTGCTGGCGGGCACCGCCCAGGGTCTCCATATCGACCTCTTCACCGGTCACGGTCTTGATGACGTCGGGGCCGGTAATAAACATGTGGCTGGTCTTATCGACCATCACGATGTAATCAGTCAGGGCGGGGGAGTAGGCCGCACCACCGGCGCAGGGGCCCATAATCACCGAAATCTGCGGAATCACGCCCGAGGCTCGTACATTCATGCGGAAGATATCGGCAAACATAGCCAGCGAAGCAACGCCCTCCTGAATACGGGCGCCACCACCGTCATTAATGCCGATAATGGGGCAGCCATTCTTGAGAGCGAACTTCTGTACCTTCACAATCTTCTCACCATTGACCTGCGAGAGCGAACCACCGTAGACAGTGAAATCCTGGGAATAAACCGCAACCAGGCGGCCATCGATGGTGCCGTACCCTGAGACCAGCCCATCGCCCAGAGGCTTCTTCTTCTCCATACCAAAGGCCGTGGTGCGGTGTTTAGCCAGGGCATCGAACTCCACGAAGGACCCCTCATCAAGTAGCATCTCGATGCGCTCGCGGGCGGTCTGCTTGCCACGTTCGTGCTGGCGGTCGACGGGGCCCTGACCGGTGGGGGCAAGGGTCTGCTCGCGGCGAGCGTAGAAGTCAGCGATTTTACCGGCGGTAGTGGTCAAATCGTGGGCAACGGTGGTGGGGTTCTCGCTCATGCTGTGCCTGCCTCGTGCGCTGTGGGTCAATGGTGTGGGGTGACCTGGGATAAGGGTCATTCTTTTCAACTATAGATCTGCCGCCCCGCCCCAACCAAGTATTCTTGGGATTTTTGAGCGATTTTTCTAAATAAGGGTGTTTCGGGGGAGCTGGAGCAGGCTCACGCTCGCTGTCGACCCTCTCGCTGGTTCGCTAGCTGGCTCGCAAGCTCGCCAGATTCGCACCGAGATTTATTTTCCTCGCGCGCTCGGAATCTCGGTGCTCATCACCGACGATTCACGCCCCGCCTTGCGGCGGATTCTGTTCGCTCTTGTGTGCTGACGCACCCGCTCACTCCATCGAGCCAACAGCGTCGCTGTGAGCCTGCTTCAGCTCTAGTGCTTCTTGCTTACTTGCCGACCTTGCCAATCACAGCGTTCCATTCGCGCGCGGTGTAGCCGGTGAGTACGCCGCCGGTGCTCATGGGGTCAGCCGCAATAATGCGGTCGAGGTCGTTGCGGTCTTCGGCAACGAAGATGAGCAGGGCGCCTGCGGGGTCGCCGTCGAGGAAGGCGCCGGCTGCGTGCAGCTTGCCTTCTTCGTGGAGCTGGGCCAGGTATTCGCGGTGGGCGGGGCGGTGCTCAGCCTGCAGGTCGGCGGGGCCGTAGGAGTACTGCACAGCGTAGACGGTCATGGTAGAACCTTTCGTAGGGGTTAGACAGTTCCAGTATTGCACCGCTAGGCCGATCAGCCTGAGTGCGACCCCGTAGAATAGCGGTCAAAACTTAGTATGTGAGATAAGGAGTGTGCATGGGGCACCTTCAGGCTGACCTGGTTGATGTGAGCGGGTTTGAGCGGGTAGAGCTTCTGCCTTCGGTGGGATCAACCAATGAGTATGCCCGGCAGATTTTGGTGGGGGATGCCCTGGTGCGCCGCAGTTATGGGGAGCTCTCGCTGGTCTCCACCACAGACCAGAACGCGGGGAAAGGACGCCTGGATAGGGTCTGGGTGGCCCCGGCTGGGGCCGCTTTGGCAACCAGCTTTATCGTGCGTCCTCACGTTAACCCGGCCAACAGGGTTGCGCCTGACCACTATCACTGGTTTACCTCTTTAGCTGCCTTGGCTGCCTGCAATGTTTTTGAGCAGCTCTCAGGGCTGCACCCTACTATTAAGTGGCCTAACGACGTGCTGCTGGGTAACCGTAAGGCCTGCGGTATTTTGGCACAGCTCGTGATTGAGCCGGAGGGGCAGATTTCGGTTGTGGTGGGTATTGGGCTCAACCTGAACCTGGCGCGGGAAGATTTGCCCGTCCCTACCGCTACCAGCGCCCTACTAGAATCTGGGCAGCCGGTTGACTTGAACCGGGCGCTGACGGTCTTAGCTACCAGCTTCGCCCGCTACTACGGAGATTTCGCCGCTGCCGGGTTCGATGCAGATGCCTCTGCCAGCGAATCCTCATTGCTGACCCGTCTGCGGCAGCGGATGAGCACCCTGGGTACAACCTTAACTATTCACCTACCCGGGGATGAGACCTTTAGGGGTACCGGGGTTGAATTAACCGTAGAAGGGGAGCTGGTTGTCCGCTCCGATAGCGGCGAGGAGCGAAGCTTCACCGTGGGGGACGTGGTGCACGTGCGCCCCCAGGGGTACGGGCGCTAGCCGCCCATCCCGGAAAATATCGGGGAATCTTCAGGAAGCATCGATAGACTCACCAGTGATGAAACTACGAGGCGACCTCTACCCCGCAGAACACACCCTTGCCGCAACGCGCGCCCACGGGGTGTTGTTGGCGCGCCCTCTGACCTACTTTTTTCTTGCTATGACGGCCTGGAGCTTCGCCTCTGCCCTGGGGGTTGGTGCCCCTGTCTGGCGCTACCTGGCCCTGGCTCTTGCGCTGTGGCTGGTCTGGTTGGGCGTGCGAGGGGTGGCGCGCTGGGTGAACACCAGCTATCTGCTCACTAATGGCCGACTGGTGATTAGGTGGGGCTGGGGCCCCGGTCAGGACGTCAGTGTTCCGCTCGCTGAAATTGAAGGGGTGAGTGTGGGGCACCGGCGCCTGATGGGGCTAACCAATGCTGCTGCCCTGACTGTGCATGCCCGCGGGGTGCAGCACGTGCTGCGGGCCGTGCCCGACCCTGAACGTTTTAGTCGGGAGATTCAAGAGACCCAGCGAGCTCTGTTGAGCGGGTCTACCTCCCGCTACCGAGTGTAAACCCGCAATATCTGTCTGATAACCCTAAACAGGTTGTTTGGGTTCGAAAAAAGGTGACGGCGGGCATAGAATAGGCGATGGCGCTTAGCGGGTGGTGAACATTCCGTAGCCTGGCTCACAGCAACTGGGTATTCTTGAAGTAGGTAACTACTCGCCGTGCCAGCCCTAGACCTTACTACCTCTAGAACCACGCAGCACTAACCAAGAGAAGGAAGACTCCAGTGGAGAAGTCAGCCCCCGGTAGCGACCCCGCCAAACAGGCCGGAACCGCACCCAGCCGGAGCAGGCACCACCATAACCGCGTGCAAAGCCAGCTCTACCGTAGCGACGAAGCCCGACAGGGCGTGCTGGAACTTGAACGCGCTCTTCTGGGGGAAAACCGCAGCATGAAACGCGGTGAGGTGGCCGACGAAGCCGGGGTGCCCCTGCTCACCGCCCGTAAAATCTGGCGCTCCCTGGGGCTACCCAAACTCACCGACGACGACGCCTACTTTACCCACGCCGACAGCAAGGCCCTGACCACGGTTACCTCCCTTATTAAAGAGGGCAAACTTACCGAAGAAGCTGCTCTGTCCCTCACCCGCTCTGTGGGGCAGATGATGGACCGCATGGTGGTCTGGCAGATCGAGGCCCTGGTAGAAGATATGGTCATCAATGGCGGCCTGACCGATACCGAAGCCCGTGGCAAGCTTCTGAGCCTCCTCCCGCGCCTCATTGAAGACCTAGAAGACATCACCGTTTACGGCTACCGCCGCATGCTCAACTCGGCTATCTTGCGCCTGGCCCTGCGCGACGAAGAGGACGGCACCGACCTAGCAGACAACGACCTGCCCCTAGCCCGCGGCGTAGGTTTTGTTGACCTGGTCTCCTACACCTCACTCTCACGCGAAATGAACGAGCGCAACTTGGCCCGCCTGGTCAAGAACTTTGAGCAGCGCTGCGCCGAAGTCATTGCGGTAGGTGGCGGGCGCATTATTAAAACGGTAGGGGATGAGGTCATGTACCTGGTCGAATCCCCCGAAGACGGTGCCCGTATTGCCCTGACCCTCTCAAAACTTATCAGCGAAGACCCCCAGCTCCCCGAAGCTCGCGTATCCTTCGTCTGGGGCAGGGTGCTACCGCGTCTGGGTGACATCTACGGCCCCACCGTCAACCTGGCCTCCCGCTTGGTCGCGCTGACCGAACCCGGGGTCGTCCTCACTGACGCCTCCACCGCTGAAGCCCTAGAAGACGACAAGCGTTTTGTGCTCATCCCTCAAGGCGTGCGCAACGTGCGCGGCTTTGGCAACGTTAGGCCCGTGGCAATTACCCCGGGCATCGGTAATGAACTGGAGATCGATTTCGAATGACCACCGCCCCCAACCTCACTATCTACGCGGGCAAGTCAACCGACGTAGGCCAGTACCGCGACAACAACGAAGACTCCATGGTCGTTGCAGGCACTCTCTGCGTGGTTGCCGACGGCATGGGTGGGCACGAAAAGGGCGAAGTTGCCTCGCGCCTGTGCACCCGCACCCTGGCCTACGCCCAGATGTTCACCCGCCCCGGTGGCATGACCGAAGAAGAAGAGGCAGCTTTCCGGCAGGAGGTTGCCAGCGAAGCGCTCGGTGATGAACCGGGCGGACGCCGCCTGCGCAAGCGCCGCAAAGAAACCTCCGCCCTCAACCGCCAGATCCTCAAAACCCTCGATAAGATCAAGGAAATCATTGGTGAAGCCGATGAGGCCATCAAAAACGCCCTTGATCTACGAGCAGGAACAACCGTTACCGGTGCCTGGCTCACCCACATCGGGGAGCAGCAGATGTGGTTTATCTTCAACGTGGGCGACTCCCGCACCTACCGCCTAGTTCGGGCCGAAGAAGCCCAGGCCGAAGAGGCCCTCTCTATCTCTAACGGGCCGGTTGAGGGCCTAGAGCTGGAACAGATTACCGTAGATCACTCTGAGGTGCAGTACCTGGTCGACACCGGACAGATTACCGCTATGGAAGCTCTGACCCACCCCCGCCGCAACGTCATTACCCGAGCCCTGGGTACCGGTAACTACTGGGAACCCGACTTCTGGGTTATCCCCGCCCGCGAGGGCGACCGCCTGATGATGTGCTCCGACGGTCTTTCTGGCGAACTCTCCCACAACTACATGGCCAGGGTACTTGCTACCGTCGAGCACCCCCAGGATGCGGCGGACGTGCTCCAGATGGCTGCCCTGCGCGCAGGCGGACGGGACAACATCACCGTAATCGTGGCAGACGCTATAACCGTAGAGGACGCCGAAGCCCGTGCCGCCGAGCTCAAAGCCCTGACTGAGACCGACGCCCACGAGATTGTGGCCAACATTGACGGCTACGACTACCCCCACACCTCCACCACCGAAGAAGAACAGTTCCACTCTGAAAAAGAACTGCACCGGGGTATCAACGGCTAAAGTTCAGCCGGGGAGGTTATAGGGCAAAATAGATAGGGTGAGTGAAAACAAAGACCTTCCCGGTGTAGAAGAAGAAACCGTCCACGGCGTTGATCGCGACCTGGTCGAAGGCCAGGGCGTAGCTGCTGATATCAAGGAGCGCTACGCCCAGCTCGTTGATCAAGTTCGGGCCGCCCGCCAGAGCTACTACGTCAAGGACGCCCCCACCATCTCGGATGCCGAGTACGATGCTCTCTACCGTGAGCTCGAAAAGCTAGAAGCCCAGCACCCCGAACTGGTTGCTAACGACTCACCCACTCAGGAAGTCGGCGGCGAAGCCTCAGCAGCCTTTGCCCCCGTTACCCACCTGGCCCGCATGTACTCACTGGAAGACGTCTTCTCCCTCGAAGAGCTCGGTGCCTGGCTAGACCGCGCCGAAACCAACGCCCAAGAGATGACGGGCGCTCGCCCCACCTGGCTCACCGAACTCAAGATTGACGGCCTGGCGGTCAACCTGCTCTACCGCAAGGGCAAGCTGGTACGCGCCGCCACCCGTGGCGACGGAACCACCGGCGAAGACGTGACCCACAACGTCCTGACCATCGCCTCAATCCCTACCCAGCTCGCCGGTAGCAACCACCCCGAAGAAATCGAAATTCGCGGTGAAGTCTTTATCTCATCGGCTGACTTCAAGGCCCTCAACGAGCAGATGGTTGAACAGGGTAAGGCCCCCTTCGCCAACCCGCGAAATGCGGCAGCAGGCTCCCTGCGTCAGAAGGACGCCGCCCTGACCGCCGAGCGCCCCCTGAGTATGTTTGTGCACGGTATCGGCTCTCGCACCGGCCTGGATATCAACACCCAGTTCGAAACCTACACTCAACTTCAGGAGTGGGGTCTGCCCGTCAGCCCCTACTCCCAGCTGCTTACTAGCCGCTCAGAAATTCTTGAATTCATTGCAACCTACGGCGAAAAACGCCACTCCCTGGTACATGAAATCGACGGCATCGTTATTAAGGTCAATGATTTTTCCACCCAGGAGCGCCTGGGCTACACCTCCCGCGTGCCCCGCTGGGCCGTGGCCTACAAGTACCCGCCCGAAGAGGTCAACACTAAGCTGCTCGATATCCGGGTGGGGGTTGGCCGTACCGGCCGCGTAACCCCCTTCGGCGTGATGGAGCCGGTTAAGGTGGCTGGCTCAACGGTTGAAATGGCGACCCTGCACAATCAGGATGTAGTCAAGGCCAAGGGCGTGCTCGTCGGCGATACCGTGGTACTGCGCAAGGCAGGGGACGTCATCCCCGAGATTGTGGGGCCCGTGGTGGCCCTGCGCGATGGCAGCGAACGGGAATTCGTGATGCCCACCGACTGCCCCTCCTGCGGTCAGCCCCTGGCGCCCGCTAAGGACGGCGACGTAGACATCCGCTGCCTCAATGCCCGCTCCTGCCCCGCCCAGCTCACCGAGCGCGTTAACCATCTGGCCGGGCGCGGTGCTTTCGATATCGAGGCTCTAGGCTATGAGGCTGCTAAGGCCCTGACCAACCCGGCTGCCCCTGAACAGGCCCCGCTTATTTCTGAAGCCTTCCTCTTTGATCTCACCGCTGAGGACCTGGCCGATGTGCGCATCGAGCGCGAGAAAAAGGTCAAGGGGGAGCCCACCGGCAAAACTGAGCTGGTTCCCTACTTCTATACGCGGGGTACCGCGAAGAAGCCGAGTGCCCCTACCCGCAATACCGAAAAGCTCTTTGAGCAGCTAGATAAGGCAAAGAGCCAACCCCTGTGGCGGGTGCTGGTTGCCCTCTCTATTCGGCACGTGGGGCCCACCGCGGCTAGGGCCTTAGCGACCGAGTTCGGGTCGATGGACGCAATTCGTGAAGCTAGCGAGGAGCGCCTGGCAGGTGTTGACGGAGTGGGCTCCATCATTGCTAGCTCCCTCAAGGAATGGTTTGCTGAAGACTGGCACCGCGAAATCGTGGATCGCTGGGCAGCAGCCGGCGTGCGGATGGAGGACGAACGTGATGCCTCAATTGAACGCACTCTTGAAGGCCTCACCATCGTGGTGACTGGAACCCTGGCTCGTTTTACCCGCGATAGCGCGAAAGAAGCCATTATTGTGCGCGGTGGAAAGGCCTCGGGGTCGGTGTCGAAGAAGACCAGCTATCTGGTGGCAGGTGAATCCGCTGGTTCTAAGCTCGATAAAGCTGAACAGCTGGGTGTGATGGTGCTGGATGAAGAAGGTTTTGAGGCGCTTTTGGCACAGGGGCCGGAGGCCCTTACCTAGCGGCTAGGTCACAGGCAGGTCACAGGATTTTTTGATTCTGTGACCTAAATGTGACCTATACCCCTGTTCGCCACGGGGTGAGTGGTAGAAAATTTAAGAAATTTTTAAGGGCCTAGCAACCTGACTTAAAAACAGACAAGCTCCTGCCAGGTGAGTAGTGTGTGACTCTCTTAACCCGCAGAAATATGCGCTTTGCCCCGGTGTTAAGGGTGATACAAGCTTGTCTTTAAAACCTGCTGCCCTCTAGGGTGATGGGGGTCTCTGTGACAGGCGTGGTGAGTGTTCTGTCTCAAAAATGGGTTGGCAAAGCCGAAATCGTTACGTTATCGTTATCAACGAATCAAAAAACGACCGTCGAACCAAAGGTACGACGGTCTATAGCTCACAGTGGAAGCTGTGGGCGCATGCTGGGCTCTACCGCACACCTGATGCCGTCTACAGGGTAAAGCCTCAAATAATCCACTCAACGATTACGGGTAGACGGCAATGCAATGACGCCCAGGGATGGGAAGAGCGTAAGGTGGCCTCACGGAGCATTTCATGACTTCCAACATTCGTCGTTCAGCAGCAGTACTTGCAATCGGTGGCGCAGCAGCAGCAAGTCTGGCCGCTACCCCCGCAGCCAACGCCGCTCCCCTCGAAGCTTGGGAAGCTCTCGCACAGTGCGAGTCAGGTGGCAACTGGTCCATCAACACCGGCAACGGCTACTACGGTGGCCTGCAGTTCTCACTGTCCTCATGGGCAGCCGCAGGCGGCACCGGCAACCCCGCAGCTGCTTCAAAGGCAGAGCAGATCCGCGTTGCTGAAAACCTCCTTCAGATGCAGGGCTGGGGCGCATGGCCTTCATGCTCCGCTCGTCTGAACCTCTACGCTTACGGCACCAGCAGCGCACCCGCAGCTGTAGCTGTAGCTGAAACCCCCGCAGCAACCACCACTGTTGCCCCCCAGGCAACCCAGGTAACTGAAGTTGCAGCAGCTCCTGTTGTTGTGGAAGCCCCCGCTGTCGAAGCTGCACCTGCACCCGCAGCAGAGGTTGTTGCCGAAGCAGCACCTGCAGCTAACACCTACACCGTCAAGGCTGGCGACACCCTGTCAGAAATTGCTTACGCTCACGGCTTCAACGGCTGGGACGAAGTACTGGCAGCTAACGCTGACCTGATTCAGGACGCTGACCTGATTGAAATCGGTTGGGTTCTGACCATCCCCGCTAAGTAAGACCTCTTAGGCACTGAGACTTTTAGCGGACTCTGATCTCACACCATCGTCCCCTCACCTGCACAGGTGAGGGGACGATTCTTTTTTAAATCGTGTTATGCCCGCTGGCGGGCTAAGATAGAGACTGAAAACCTATGTCTAACTCGTGGAAGTGATTATGTCTGCTATTACGAGTGAGCAGGTGGCACACCTTGCCATGCTGGCTCATATCGAGATGACTGATGAAGAGCTGGCTGCTATGGCCGCTGAGCTCGACGTCATCGTAGAATCCGTCAAGTCAGTCTCAGACGCCGTCTCAGACGATATCCCGGCAACCAGCCACCCCATCCCGCTCAAGAACGTCTTCCGCGAAGACGTGGTGGGTGAGACCCTGACCGCTGAAGAAGCTCTCTCGGGTGCCCCTGACGCCGAAGACGGCAAGTTCAAGGTTCCGGCAATTTTGGACGAAGACTAAGGAGCGGGCATGAACGACATCATCAAACTTTCTGCAGCAGAACTTGCTGACAAGCTGGCCGCAGGGGAACTGACTTCTGTTGAAGCAACCCAGGCCTACATCGACCACATCATCGCCACCGACGGTGAACCCCTAGACGCAGAAAACCGCGCAGCCGGCAAGAGCGGCCTCAATGCCTTCCTGCACCTCAACGCTGAAGAGGCCCTGGAAGTTGCTGCCGCCGTGGATGCAGACCGTGCCGCCGGCAAAGAACTACCTGCCCTAGCAGGCGTCCCCATCGCCGTTAAAGACCTCATTGTCACCAAGGGCCAGCCCACCACCGCAGCTTCCCGTATGCTCGAGGGCTGGATGAGCCCCTACGACGGCACCGTCACCCAGAAGATCCGCGAAGCTCGTATGCCCATCCTGGGTAAGACCAACCTCGACGAGTTCGCCATGGGCTCCACCACCGAGCACTCAGCTTTCGGTGTTACCCGCAACCCCTGGGCCCTAGACCGTATTCCCGGTGGCTCCGGCGGTGGCTCCGCTGTAGCAGTAGCTGCCTTCCAGGCCCCCCTGGCCCTGGGCACCGATACCGGTGGCTCCATTCGTCAGCCTGCAGCCGTCACCGGCTCGGTTGGCGTCAAGCCCACCTACGGCTCGGTCTCCCGCTATGGCGTCATCGCCATGGCCTCATCCCTGGACCAGGTCGGCCCCTGCGCCCGCACCGTCCTCGATACCGCCCTGCTGCACGAGGTCATTGGTGGTCACGACCCCAAGGACTCCACCTCCCTGAATGAGCCCGTCCCCGCCTACGCGGCCGCCGCCCGCGCCGGTGCCGCTGAAGGTGGCCTCAAGGGCCTGCGCGTCGGCGTTATCAAGGAACTGACCGGCGAGGGTTTCCAGCTCGGCGTTATGGCCCGCTTCAATGAGTCTCTGGAGCTGCTCAAGGAAGCTGGCGCAGAAATCGTTGAGGTCTCCCTGCCCTCCGTCAAGGAAGCAATCGGGGCTTACTACCTGATTATGTCCTCCGAGGTCTCATCCAACCTGGCCAAGTACGACGGCGTCCGCTTCGGTCTGCGTAAGCTGCCTGAAGAAGGCAATGTCACCATCGAACGTGTCATGGCAGCTTCCCGTGCCGCAGGTTTCGGCTCAGAAGCCAAGCGCCGCATCATCCTGGGTACCTACGCCCTGTCCGCTGGCTATTACGATGCCTACTACGGCTCAGCCCAGAAGGTGCGCACCCTGATTCAGCGCGACTACGCCAAGGCATTTGAGGTTGCAGACGTGCTGATTAGCCCCACCGCTCCCACCACCGCCTACAAGCTAGGGGAGAAGACCAAGGGCGACCCCATGGCCATGTACAAGGGAGATATCGCCACCGTACCCACCAACCTGGCCGGTGTGCCCTCCCTGTCCCTTCCCGGTGGCCTGGCAGATGAGGACGGGCTGCCCGTCGGTATCCAGTTCACCGCACCTGCCCACGAGGATGCCCGCCTCTACCGCGCCGGTGCTGGCCTGGAAGCCCTGCTGACCGCTAAGTGGGGTGGCTACCTGCACGAGCAGCTGCCCGATACCGCCGCCCTGATTCGTGACTTTGACTTCGAGGGAGCTAAGTAAATGTCTGACGAAATCCTGTCGTTTGAAGAAGCCATGGAGAAGTACGACCCCGTACTTGGCTTCGAGGTTCACGTAGAACTCAACACTAAGACCAAGATGTTCGACGCCGCCCCCAACGAATTCGGCGATACCCCGAATACCAACATCACCCCCGTCTCGTTGGGCCTGCCCGGTGTGCTGCCGGTGGTCAACGGCAAGGCTGTTGAATCCGCTATCAAGCTGGGCTTGGCACTGGGCTGCGAGATCGCACCCATTAGCCACTTTGCACGCAAGAACTACTTTTACCCCGATACCCCCAAGAACTTCCAGACCTCCCAGTATGATGAGCCCATCGCCGCTAATGGGTCCCTGGACGTTGAGCTGGAGGACGGCACCGTCTTCACCATCGACATCGAGCGTGCCCACATGGAAGAAGACGCTGGCAAGCTGACCCACAAGGGCGGCACCGCTGGCCGTATTCAGGGCGCAGACTTCTCCCTGGTCGACTACAACCGCGCCGGTGTTCCCCTGATTGAAATTGTTACCCGCCCCATCGTGGGTGCGGGCGACAAGGCTCCTGAACTGGCCCGCGCCTACGTGGCTGCGATTCGCGAAATCGTCAAGAACCTGGGTATCTCCGACGCCCGCATGGAGCGCGGTAACGTCCGCTGCGACGCCAACGTCTCGCTCATGCCCAAGGGTTCCACCGAGTTCGGTACCCGCTCAGAAACCAAGAACGTCAACTCCCTGCGTTCGGTTGAGCGTGCGGTGCGCTACGAGATTCAGCGTCACGCGGCCGTCCTCGAAGCAGGCGAAAAGGTTGTTCAGGAAACCCGCCACTGGCACGAAGACACCCGCGAGACCACCAGTGGCCGCCCCAAGTCTGATGCCGACGACTACCGTTACTTCCCCGAGCCTGACCTGGTTCCGGTTGTCACCGACGAAGAGTGGATTGAGCGCCTACGCGCCGAGCTGCCCGAGCCTCCCGCCGAGCGCCGCCGCCGCCTCAAAGCCGACTGGGGCTTCTCGGACGAAGAGTTCCGCGACGTGGTCAACGCCGGTGCTATGGACGCCATCGAAGAGACCGTCGCCGCCGGTGCTCCCGCCTCAGTTGCTCGTAAGTGGTGGATGGGCGAGATTGCCCGTATCGCCAAGGAGCGCGAGGTTGAGCTGACCGAAACCGGTGCAACCGCCGCTACTATCGTTGAGCTCAACCAGCTGATTGAGGGTAAGAAGATTAACGATAAGATTGCCCGCCAGGTACTCGGCTTCGTAATCGAGGGTGAGGGCAGCCCGGCTGAGATTGTTGAGAAGCGCGGCCTGGCCGTCGTCTCTGATGACTCGGCCCTGACCGCTGCTATCGACGAGGCTCTGGCCGCTATGCCCGATGTTGCCGATAAGATCCGCGCCGGTAAGGTGCAGGCCGCTGGCGCCGTGGTCGGCCAGGTTATGAAGGCTACCCGCGGTCAGGCAGATGCCGGACGCGTGCGCGAGCTGATTCTCGAAAAGCTGGGTGTTGAGGGCTAAACCCCTTCTCTGGTCAATCTACTGACCGGGCGTTCTCCCCTGTGGGCGAGGGCGCCCGGTTTTTCTTGCCCTGGAGGAGAAAGGGCACAAAGAAGGCGCCCGCTCTGGGAAAGAGGGGCGCCTTATTACTTTGCACCGCGGATAGGGTTCTGGGGTAAAGAGCTCTACCAGGTGAACGGTCGGCGTGCTAGGGAAAACTAACCGACCGCTAGGTTAGGTAGCAAAAATCGCACTAAAGCTACCTAGTGTCTCGATTTAACACGGTGAGAGACCCTCACACTAGTACAGAGGGGGGAAACTAGGAGCGAAAAACATGCACCAGGGGCGGGATGTTCTTTTCAGAAGCTCTGAGTCTCGAACACCGGTTAGATTATCGAGTGTAAGGAAAGATGGTTACCACATCCACCAAACCTTACACGTTTAGGTTATGTTCTCCCACGTCTCGCTTATATCGCAGTTTTACGGTGGGGGCGAAAATTTTTTTTGGTTGAAACTATTGGTCTAGGGAGCGGGCGCCCAGGTAAGGGCCAGCGTGGTGTCTTTTAGGCTGGGGTAGAAGTGGGAGAGGTAGTCGGTGACGGTGTCAGCACAGGTGGTGATGATGGGGGAGGCACCAGCGGACGTCTGCTCGGTGAAGCTTACAGCTAGGGGGCTGCCTGCTGCGGTGAGTTTGATGGCTGCGGAGTAGCTGCGGTGGGTGAAGGGCAAAAGGAGCTGGTAGCTGCCGTCCGCCTGGGGCTGGACGGTGCCGCGGATGCTGAAACGCAGCATGAAGGTTTGCAGGGGCTGAATGAAGGTAGCGGGGGTGAACACCCATTCCTGGTCTTCGTCGACGCGTGATACCGAAAAGTTCTGGTCAACGCAGGTAAGTTCCTGCCCCTGGGGTAGGGCAAAGACGAAGGCCGAGCAGCCTGATTCGAGGCTGAGCAGGGTGTAGGTGGCGTTGAGGGTAAAGGTACCGGGAGCAGCCGGGTCAAGCTGAATGTCGAGGTAGCAGCTTGAGGTGAGCACCTGGGGGCTGGTGCGGAGGAACTGGACGGTTTCTGAGTCGTCGAAACCTTGAGTGGCTGCCTTGTGGAGGGCTTTTTGGGTGCGCTCGTCGAAGCCGAAGGTTTCGCTGAACAGGTCGATGGTTTCGCTGCTGATGTGTTCACCGGTGATGGCGCGACGAACCCGGTCTTTGTACTTGTGGGGCGGGATTTCTAGGCCGTAGACGGTGTGCTGGTGGGCGCTGATGGCGCGGGCGATAGCCCTGATAGAGAAGGGGTTGGCTTCGCCCAGTTTTTCGTGGTGGATGTAGCGTTCCCAGGTGTCGCGCACATAGGGTTCCAAGAGCTCTGAGCGGAGCAGGGCGCTGACCAGGTGGGTGGTTGATGCTGAGCTGGGTGTAGTGGGCATGCTATGAGTTGGGGTCGGCGGGGGTGAGGCGGGAGAGCCAGGCGGGGCCATCCCCGTGGTAGTGGCGGACAGCTCCATCATGGTCTGATTCCCAAAAGTAGGCGAAGACAGTGTCTTCGGCGATGGGGAAGCTCATAGAGTAGCGCAGCTGAGCGGGAAGCTCTATCACTTCGAGCAGGTTTTCATCGCGCATGGCTTGGGACCAGATTTTCTGGTGCATATTGGTGGGCGGGGCATCGAAGGTAAGGGCCATGCTGGTGTTGAAGCGGGCTGGCGTAAAAGGCCCTAGAGAAGCGTAGTTGAACTTCTCTCGTTTACGGAGCATGGGTTCAATATTGAGGTCGATCCGGTAGCGGATCTGGTGTACCTGGCCGTAGCGAATAGGGTAGGGCGTCCTAATAGCTAGCTGCCACATGGTGTTGTCCGGGTGGTGGATGTGGGCACGTTCGTGCTCGTTCATGGAGACCAGCTCGCCGCCCTCAAGCAGGGTGACGGTAGAATCCGTGGACTCGAAGCGGGGGGAGATGAGGGTGAGCTCATCTACCTCAGAGCAGATAATCTCGGTGACGATGATGTGGCGCATGAACCCGAAACGGTCGACGTGGCCGTCCATCAGAGTGGAGAGGGAGGTGTAGTTGCGGGTGTCGATGGTGCTTTCGGCGCTGGTGAGGGTCTCTGCCCGCTGGGCAAGCTTTCGGCTGAGGCTGTGGGCTGAGAGGGCCCGCTGCAGTTCTCTGGCTTCGGCTGCGGTGAACTCGAAGGCTGTGATGAACATGTGGGCGGTGGCGTCCGAAATTGCTTCGCCGTTCAGGGCGCGCGAGACCCTGTCTTTGATGGTTGCTGGGTCGATGTCCTGGTTCAGGTAGTCAGAAAGCTCGTAGGCGATGAAGGTGGCTACGGCTCGTTGGTTGATGGAGTTACCCCGGCGTCTTTGCACGTGCCGCATCCACTTTTCCCGGTAGGGCGGCTTATTCAGCAGGGAGAGTAGGATTTCGTGGGGGACGCGCGGGGTGAGATCTACTAGATCAGTGGACGTTGGCATCGGCGGGTTTACTCCGTGACGCTAGTGGCACCCAGGTGGGTGAGCAGGAAGGAGTAGTCCCAGGCGATTTCGCGCCAGGCGGTGTAGCGGCCTGAGCCGCCGCCGTGGCCGCCGTCCATCTCAATTTTGAGCAGGGGAGTGGGGGAGGCCGGGTCGATGGTTTCGCGCAGGGCTGCTACCCACTTAGCCGGTTCGACGTAGAAGACGCGGGTGTCGTTGAGGGAAGTAACCGCTGCGATGGCAGGGTATTTCACGGGGCGGATGTTCTCGTAGGGGGTATAGGACTTCATGTAGTCGTAGACCTCCTTGTCGGTGATGGGGTTGCCCCATTCTTCCCATTCCAGGGCCGAGAGCGGCAGGTTAGGGTCAAGAATGGTGGTCAGGGCATCCACGAAGGGTACCTGGGCCAGGCAGGCTGCGTACTTTTCGGGGGCCATGTTGACGACGGCACCCATGAGCAGGCCGCCGGCTGATCCACCCATAATGCCGATACGAGCAGCGTCCACCCAGGCCTGGGAGGCGAGGAAGTCGGTGGCGTCGATGAAGTCGGTGAAGGTGTTTTTCTTAGCCAGCTTCTTGCCCTCGGTGTACCAGGCACGGCCCATTTCGCCGCCACCGCGGATGTGGGCAACGACGAAGATGACGCCGCGGTCCAGCACGCTCAGGCGGGCGGTGGAGAAATAGGGGTCCATGGAGGATTCATAGGACCCGTAGCCGTACTGAATCAGGGGGTTTTTCTGGGTCTTATCGAGGTCGGCGCGGTGCATGACAGAGAGCGGAATCATGGCTCCGTCGGCAGCCGGTGCCCACATACGGTAGGCGGTGTAGTTCTCGGGCTCGTAACCGATCACGGGGGTGCGGCGGCGCAGCACCAGATCGTCGGTATCGGGGAAGTATTCGTAGACGCTGCTGGGGGTGAGGTAGGAGGTGTAGTTCAGGCGGATGACCGGGGACATGATATTCACACCCGAGAAAGCCGAGGTGTAGAGCTCTTCGGTAAAGCCGCCGGGCTCATAGAGGTCAATGCCCTGGGGGTGGGCTGCGGCAACCTGCTCCGCAAGAGCGGTACGCGGGGCAACGAATACCTTAACGGTGGTGTTCTCACGGGCCATGAGCACCAGATGGTTGCGGGAGAACTTCACGGACTCAAGGCGGACGTCCTCGCGGTGGGGCACCAGGGGAATCCAGCTGGCCTTGAAATCGGCAAAGGGCACGTACTCTTCCCGCAGGGGAGCCAGTACGATTTCACCGTTGGGGGCCTCGTGGTTATGGCCGATGACCAGATAGCCGGTGCCCTCCACGTCGATGATATCGGTGGAGTACTCGATACCGGCGTTCCGCTTCATAATGAGGGTGGGCTCTAGCTGGCCCAGCTCGTGGATATTGATAATGCGGGTCTCTGAGTACTCAGAGTTGGATGAGGTAATGACTACGTGGGTACGGGAGGACGACATGCCAGCACCCAACCAGAGGCCGTTATCGTCCTCGCGGTAGAGGGCAAAATCTTCAGAGGCGCTGGTGCCAATGGCGTGGGCACGCACTTCGTAGGGGCGCCAGGACTCATCGGCCACCGAATAAATCAGGTGCTTGGCTCCAGAGGCAAAGAAGGCCCCTGCAAAGACGTCCTCAATTTTCTCTTCCAGAATCTCTCCGGTATCGAGGTTCTTGAAGTACTGGGTGTAGCGCTCATCGCCTGAATCGTCCACACCGAAGGTCAGCAAGGAACCGTCGCGGGTGACCTGGAAGGATCCCAGGGAGAAAAAGGCCATATCGCGGGCAAATTCGTTGCAGTCCAGCACCACCTGCTCACCGTCGAGCGGTTCACCGGGACGGACGACCGGCGGCTGGTAGCGCTCTTCAACGCTACCCTCGGTCAGGGCAGGGACGCGGCACATGACCGGGTACTGCTCACCGGCAACCGTGCGATTAAAGTACCACCAGGCCCCGCGGCGCGAGGGCACAGACATATCGGTGAGCTGGGTACGGCCCTTAATCTCTTCAAAAATAGCGTCCCGAAGGGGCTGTTGATCTTCTGTGACCGCCTCGGTAAAGGCGTTCTCAGCGCGTAGATGCTCTAGAACCTCGGCGCTTTCCTTATCGCGCAACCACTCGTAGTGATCAACAAAAGTATCACCGTGATGGGTGCGCGCAAGGGGCACGCGCTTGGCAAGAGGAGGAGTCAGAGACATCATCAGCCCTTTCGTAAAAACTCGCTTCCCACCATTCTAAATGACGCTCACAGAACGTAACGTACGCAATACAAGGACACATGCTGAAACTTTAGAGCCCTTTCTTGACGCTCCCCGGGTGAGCCAGCCAGACTAGAAACAGGTCAAGAGAACCAGCGCTAAGCCCCAGCTCGCTGGTCGGCAACCCTCCACTCGCGGTGGGGTGCCCTGGGTGAAGACCGGGCGTACCCACCGAGAACCAGGTACGCAAGCGCGGGACCGATGTGCCTCTATCTTCTGCGAGGGCATCAGATTCTTTTCCTCCTGACCCGGGCGGAAGATACGGCATGCGGCCCGTTTCAACTGAACACTGAAACAACGATCTCCCTAGGAGTAACCGCATGACCACCGAGAACACCGTTCCCACCCCCTCCAACCCCACCGGCTGGAAGTTCGAAACCCAGCAGATTCACGCTGGCCAGGAACCTGACCCGGCAACCGGCGCTCGCGCCCTGCCCATCTACCAGACCACGTCCTTTGTCTTCAAGGACTCCGCCCAGGCAGCAGGCCGCTTCGCCCTCTCAGAGCTGGGCCCCATCTACTCCCGTATCAACAACCCCACCCAGGAAGCCGTTGAAAACCGTATCGCTGCCCTCGAAGGTGGCGTCGGGGCCCTGTTGCTCGCCAGCGGCCAGGCAGCCTCAACCTTCGCAATCCTGAACATCGCCGGGGCCGGGGACCACATCGTTGCCTCCCCTTCCCTCTACGGCGGCAGCTTCAACCTGCTCAAGTACACCCTCAAGAACCTCGGCATCGAAACCACCTTCGTTGACGACCCTGCCGACCCCGAGTCCTGGCGAGCAGCAGCCCGCGAGAACACCAAGGCCTTCTACGCAGAAACCCTGCCCAACCCTCGCGGCGATGTGCTTGATATTGAGGCTGTTTCGACCGTGGCCCACGAGGTTGGGGTGCCGCTCATCGTCGATAACACCATTGCCACCCCCTACCTGCTCAACCCCATCAAGTATGGCGCTGACGTGGTCATCCACTCAGCCACCAAGTACCTGGGCGGCCACGGCACCTCGGTCGGCGGCGTTATCGTCGACTCCGGTAACTTCGACTATGGCGCCTACCCCGAGAAGTACCCCCTCTTCAACCAGCCCGACGAAAGCTACCACGGCCTGGTCTATGCCCGCGATCTCGGTGCAGATGGGGCTTTTGGGGTCAACCTCTCCTACATCCTTAAAGCCCGGGTCTCTCTGCTGCGCGACCTCGGCTCATCCATCTCACCGACCAACGCCTTCAATATTGCCATCGGTCTTGAGACCCTCTCCCTGCGCGTCGAGCGCCACGTAGAGAATGCCCTCAAGGTTGCCCAGTTCCTCAAGGACCATCCCCAGGTCGAATCTGTCACCTACTCCGGCCTGCCTGATTCCCCCTACTACGACCTGGCCCAAAAGTACCTGCCCAAGGGGGCTGGCGCCGTCCTCGGCTTCACCCTCAAGGACGCCGACGCCGCAACCGCCCAGAAGTTCGTGGACTCCCTCTCCTTGCACTCCCTGCTGGTCAATATTGGCGATGTGCGTTCACTTGCTGTCCACCCGGCCTCCACCACCCACAGCCAGTCCACCACCGAAGAGCTTGAAGCCATCGGTATCAGCCCAGCCTTCATCCGCCTCTCGGTAGGGATCGAGCACATCGATGACATTCTCGCCGACCTCGACCTCGGCTTTGCCGCTATCCGCTAAGGAAAGGTAGCTCAATGACGACAGCACGTCCCGCTGACAGTGCCCCCCATCGCACCGACGGCGTCCTCACCCACGCCTCTATCGGTGACCTGACCCTCGAATCAGGGGTAGTACTACCCGACATCACCATCGGGTACGAAACCTGGGGCACCCTCAACGAGGCGGGCGACAACGCCATCCTGATCCTGCACGCCCTGACCGGCGACACCCACGTCTCGGCAGGGCGAGTAGGGGCGGACGCCAGTGAGCAGGACCGCGAAGCCGCTGAAGCCGCCGGCTGGTGGCCCACCGCAGTTGGCCCCGGCCGCGTCATCGACACCGACAAATACTTCGTCATCTCACCCAATATACTCGGTGGCTGCTACGGCTCCACCGGCCCCGCCTCACCAGCCCCCGCCAGCATCGACCCCGACCGTAGGCCCTGGGGATCCTGCTTCCCCCTGGTTACCATCCGCGACGGCGTCCACGCCGAAAAGCGCCTACTCGACCAGCTGGGCGTCACCTCCCTCCACCACGTTATCGGTGGCTCCCTGGGAGGCGCCCGCGCCGCAGAATGGGCCGTCACCTACCCCGACCTCGTCCGCTCCTGCGCCGTCATCGCCTCCGGCCCCGCAGCTACCGCCGAACAGATCGCCTGGGGCCACATGCAAAACCTGGCCATCCGGCAGGATCCAGCCTTCGCAGGCGGCGACTACTACCCCGGCCGCGGCCCCGTCACCGGCCTGGCTCTGGCCCGCCGCATCGCCCACACCACCTACCGCTCAGCTGCCGAACTTCACTTCCGCTTCGGCCGTGACGCCCAGGACGGCCACAAGGTCCTGCACCCTATCAGCGCTGAACGCGGCCGCTACCAGGTTGAAAACTACCTGGACCACCACGGCACCAAACTTACCAACCGCTTCGACGCTAACTCCTACCTGGCTATCAACGAAGCCCTGCTCTCCCACGACCTCGGGCGGGGCCGCGGCGGTCTTGAAAAGGCACTGGCCCGCACCGTCTGCAATTGGACCATCGCCTACGTGGACTCCGACCGACTCTTCTTCCCCTCCGACTCCCAGATCCTCGCAGCAGCCCTACCCAACCCCGTAGAACCTGCCGTGATTCATTCACCTTGCGGCCACGACGGCTTCCTCATCGAACACCACCAGCTCGAACGCATACTTGCCACCAGCATCGAAACCCGGGACGCCGCCGACGAAGCACAACCGCGGGGGCGCAAACACCTATGGTCAGTGGTCTAAAGTCGGCTCAGCCGGTGGTAAGTTGGGGGTTATGAACCAGTACCTTGTTGAATATTCCAAGGCAGAACCTTTTCGCCGGGGCACCCACCTGGTCGTCCTCCTACACGGCTATGGCTCCCACGAGCGTGACCTGCTGGGGCTCACTCCCTACCTGCCCAGCGAGAAGGTGACCTACGCGTCCGTCCGCGCGCCCCAGCCCGTTGGCTACCAGCTACCGGCCGATGCCGACTCCGCCTACGTTGAAGGCCCCGCCATGGGTTACCAGTGGTGGCCCCTCAACCAGCAGCTTGAAACCGTAGGCTTCACCGCAATCGAACTAGCCGTGGACTACCTGCTGGGCTGGCTCGAACCCATCGCCGCCGACTACAACAGCGTGACCCTGCTGGGCTTCTCCCAGGGCATGGCCCTTGCCACCTCGGTAGCCCGTACCCGCCCCGATCTCATCAAGGCTGTGGTAGGGCTCTCCGGCTACGCCGTGGCCGGTGGGGAACACTACTTCAAGGACGCCCAGCTAGCTGACGAGCCCCTGCCCCTCTTCTGGGGGAGCGACGAAGCTGACCCCGTCATCACCGCCGACAAAATCTCTTTTACCCGCGAATGGGTAGCCGGGCACACCGCTCTCACCGCCCAGACCTACCCCAACATCGGGCACGGAGTCGCCGCCGCAGAACTCACCCACGTCACGGACTTTCTCAAAGAGAAGGTACTGTCTGCTTAACCCAGGCAGTAAGAGCAGTTAGCTTACTCGGTCTCCACCTGCACCGTCAGACCGTTCAGCTCCACAGTGTCGCCAGCGTGTAGCTGACGCCCGCGCTGCTCACAAATATCACCGTTCACCTTCACCAGGCCGTCCTGAATCACCTCACGGGCATGCACCCCGTTCTCCACTAGATTAGCCAGCTTCAAAAACTGGCCCAGGCGAATCATCTCATCACGAATAAAAACAGACTCAATACTCATACCCACCACTCTACCCGCGCCCGCACCCAGGCACCCAGGTGCGGTAGGCTTAAAGACGTGTGCGCCACCCGGCCCACTTTCTTTTTTACATCCAAGCACGCCGCAACCGGTGGCGCAGGCTCATAGGAGAAACCAAAAACTATGGCACCGAAGTCCAAACTCGACAACGTTATTTCACTGGCCAAGCGCCGCGGATTCGTCTTCCAGGCAGGTGAAATCTACGGAGGATCCCGCTCAGCATGGGACTACGGCCCGCTCGGTGCCGAACTCAAAGAAAACATCCGCCAGCAGTGGTGGCAAACCTTCGTACGCGGCCGCGAAGACATGGTCGGCCTCGACTCCTCCATCATCCTGCCCAAGGCAGTCTGGGAAGCCTCAGGCCACGTCGCAACCTTCACCGACCCCCTCGTTGAATGCCTCTCCTGCCACTCCCGCCACCGCCAGGACCACCTGATTGAAGCCTTCGAAGCCAAGAAGGGCCGTGCCCCCGAAAACGGCATGGGCGACATCGTCTGCCCCAAGTGCGGCACCAAGGGCCAGTGGACCGAACCCCAAAACTTCTCCGGCCTCATGAAGACCTACCTGGGCCCCGTTGACAACGAAGAGGGCCTGCACTACATGCGCCCCGAAACTGCCCAGGGCATCTTCGTCAACTTCAACAACGTCGTCACCGCCGCCCGCAAGCGTCCGCCCTTCGGCATCGGCCAAATCGGCAAGGCCTTCCGCAACGAAATCACCCCCGGCAACTTCATCTTCCGAACCCGCGAGTTCGAACAGATGGAAATCGAATACTTCGTGCACCCCGACGACGCCCCCAAGTACTACGACCAGTGGATCGAAGACTGCTGGAACTGGTTCGTAGACCTCGGCATCAACCCCGACAACATGCGCAAATTCGACGTACCCGAAGACGACCGCGCCCACTACTCCGCAGGCACCATGGACCTCGAATACCGCTTCGGCTTTACCGGCTCAGAGTGGGGCGAACTCATGGGCGTCGCCAACCGCACCAACTACGACCTCGGCGTGCACAACGAACACTCCAACGCCAAGCTCGAATACTTCGACCAGGGCACCGGCGAACGCTACGTGCCCTACGTCATCGAGCCCTCTTTCGGCCTGACCCGTTCCATGATGGCCTTCCTCGTCGACTCCTACGTCGAAGATGAAGCCCCCAACACCAAGGGCGGCGTTGACAAGCGCACCGTGCTCAAGCTCGACCCGCGCCTGGCCCCCGTCAAGGCAGCCGTTCTGCCCCTCTCTAAGAAGGAAGACCTCGTCCCCACCGCCAAGAACCTGGCCGACGAGCTCCGCCGCAACTGGAACATTGACTACGACGATGCCGGCGCCATCGGCCGCCGCTACCGCCGCCAGGACGAAATCGGCACCCCCTTCTGCATCACCGTCGACTTCGACACCCTCGAAGACCAGGCCGTTACCATCCGCGAACGCGACACCATGACTCAGGAACGCGTCTCACTCGACCAGGTCACCGCCTACCTGGCAGCTAAGCTGACTAAGTAGGTATCTATAGGTACATAAAAGGACGGACGCGCGTTCGCCTGCTGACCCTCTTGGGGCTCGCGCTGGGGCGCTCACCCCAATTCACGCCAGCCCCGAGCCAGCAGGCTCTCCGCACGTCCGTCCTTTTCTTATACCTCCAGCACCTTCGGCGCTAGATTTCTACCCGCTTCAAGTCCAGCGTCAGGTGGCCCGATACCGAGCGGGCGGCCTCCCAGTCACTGCGCAGGACCGACTTAATCACTGCATCGTGGTACTCGCCGTCAATTAGGAAAGCCTCGCGGCGGCGTCCTTCGGGCACAAAACCGCAGGAGGTATAGACGTGCTTGGCTCGCTCGTTGAAGTCCAGCACCTCTAGCTCAATGCGGTGCAGATCTAGCTTCTCAAAGGCGTAATCGACCATGAGCTTGGTGGCCTCTGTACCATAGCCCTTGTTCTGGCCTGCCTGACCAATGGCGATACGGTAGTTGACTGACCCGTTGTCGGGGTCGTACTCGTTGAAGGCTACCTCGCCCACATACTTCTGCTGGTCGAGCGCAAAAATAGCCAGGTCAAGGCGGTTCTTCTTCTCGTTACGGCGGGAGTACCACTCGCGGGTCTTAGCCTCATTGAAGGGGTGGGTTTCCGTTGAGCGGGAGTGCACGGTGCCGGTCTTAACCAGTACCTCCGGCTCCTGCAAAATCTCAATCATGGCGTCGATGGCTTCAGCATCAAAGGGGCGTAGCTCAATGCGGGAACCGGTCAGAGTGGGCTTGTGGGCAAGGCGAGAAGTCATAACACCACGCTAAATAATCGAGTCAAACAAACTTTAAGCCCTTAAAGTCTAGCCGGTAACGGGCCGGTGAAATCAAGATGCTACTTGCCCGGTTCACGCTCAGCATGCAGGCTTTCTGCCGCACGGACGCCCGCAGGTAGGGTAGGGGCGCTAAAGTAGATGGGTACACCCCGGACGGCTACCCGAAAGGCACCACCATGAGCACCGCCAAGAATACCTATACCCTGCGCCCCTGGCGCGAGGGCGACACCCTAGCCCTGCTCGAATACTGGCACGATGCCGAAAACCGGCAGGTAGCCGCCTTCCGCTCGTCCTTCGGGCCCGATTCCACCACCCGCTTCTCCCGCACCCTCATCGCCGAGCACCAGGGCGTTCCTGTAGCCGCAGGTATCGTTTACGAGACCGACCTGCACCCTAATCGCCTGTGGGCCTACATCGAAGTAGCCCCCGAGCACCGCCGCGCAGGCCTGGGCAGCCTGCTCCTAGAGGCTCTGAAGGACGCCGCTGCCTCATCTTCTCGCGGCGTTTCGGCTTTCCGCGCCACCGTGGAGCCAGAATCTACCGGCCTAAACTTCGCCTTAGCCCGTGGTTTCACGGCGGCCCAGCGCTCGCGTATGGTGCGCATTGAAGCTGGGGCGGTGCCGTCTGTGCCCCTGCGCCAGGACGAATCTGAACGTATCACCCAGGCCATCGAAGATCTAGCCACTGGGTCTGTCGAACTTACCCAGCGCTTCTGGGAGTTCTACCGGGCCGTGCACACCTGGGATGAACCTGCCAATCTCCCTATAGGCCGCATTAACCGTCTCTTCCTCTCCGACGAAGCCGAGGCTCTGGGCGCTGTGGTGCTGCGCGATGACGTACTTCGTGCCCAAGCGAACGGGAAGAAGGGCGACATCATCGCCTTTGCCGTGAGCTACCGCCCTATCGAGGTAGACGCCGGCCAGATGCCCGTCTCTGAAGATGACGCCACCGAAATCACCATCGGCTACCGGGTGGGTCACCCTGGCGCCCGCGAAGCTATTATGCAGCTGCTTTCGGTGCTGACCGGCTCCTACGCTGTGCAGATTGAGGTCGATGACTCCATGGAAGATTTGGCTGTGCTGATTGACCAGCTGGTGAAGATGGGGGCTGCTACCGTGACCAGCGAGTCCCTGGTACTGGTTGACGGTTAAAGGCCCGTGGACGATACACGGGTAGAGAGAATCTTACGGGTGGCCGAGTGCGTGCCTGCCGGGCGGGTCGCTACCTACGGTGATGTCGGTGCGGTCGCCGGTGAATCGCCCCGGCTGGTCGGGCGCACCCTCGCACTTTGGGGGTCGAGCGTGCCCTGGTGGCGTGTCTGCAACGCCCGCGGTGAGATACCGGGGCACCTAGAGCAGGCCTACGCTCATTGGCAGGACGAGGGCACCCCGCTGCGGGCGGACGGGCGAGTCGCTCTGAAAGCTGCCCGTATAGGCGCGGACGCCCTCGCCCGCCTCTCTGCCCCGCGCCTGGCTGAGCTAGGGGAGGGGCAGGCTTAGAGGGGCTAGACGCCGATGTCGCGGGCTCTACGCCTCCGAGCCGAAGCCTCTCGTGTACTACTGTTTGAACCGATGTACCCGATCAGCGGCCAGATTGCAGCGTTCTGAGCTTGCATATCCCAAAAGATATTGAGAATCGCCCAGAGAATCCAGGTAATAGTAAGCGCCCAGGCAAAGAGTCCCGGTCGCCATACCATAGTGCGGCTGCCCTTAGGGCGCAGGAACCACTGAGTGAGCACCGTACCAACCCCCACTAGGCCAATCGCCCACAAGGTTATAGCTAGTTCTCGGCTGAGGTACCAGGTGATAAAACCGTGTAGGCCCCATAGTCCCACCATAATGAGGGGCGCATAGATGCTGTTACCAGGGGAGGGGTGTCGAATCGTCATTGAAGATTACCAATCCTGTTACTTTGCGAGCTGAGTTGAAAGAGAGTTGGCCGACCGGCTCACCAGCCTCGTGGCGCAGCCGGTAGGTGAGGGTAAAACCGGAGCCTGCCTGTTCAACCACCGTTTTCTTGACCTCGATAAAGGGGCCGCTTGCCTCAAGCACCTGCTGCCAGGTTTTCAGAATCTTGCGTTTAGACAGTAACCGGGCGGTCGTGTAGGTCATGTGGCTGTGTACATGCTCGATGTCACTGTGAGCTAGGGCGGCAAAGAGAGCTTCGGTAATCTGCTCCAGTTCCACCTGAATCTGCGAGAGCGAGCGAGCGTTATAGACGGTCTCGGAAAAGCGCTGGGCGGCAGCCTGCTTGGTCACGCCAATCGCCGAGCCGATAAGCTGCCAGGTCGCACCGCCTGCGCGGGCTGCCTGCACGGCGTCCTCAAGTGCGCGGGTGGCCTGGGTGACCTGCTCATTGGCGGTGCGGACGGCTGTAATACGCGGGTCGTCGGACTGCATAGGACCTCCTCAACTATGTTTCGTCAATGAGTATTGACTTATCACAAGTATCGGGAAAAAGTGTGGGGCTGTCAAGAGGCTTTGACGATTCTCGGGTGCGACCGAGGTGGTGCACTCTTTGAGGAATGTGTGTATAAGATATTTATTTTAAAACTAACCCCTGTTATCCTCTTGTTTTATCTGTCAAGAATGACATGACTAGTCAGGGCGTTTTTAGTCTCAGAGCGAAATATTGCCTTTTTCTTAAAAAGTTCGCTGAGTAGTTGCTCAGCCTGCTGAAAGTATGTAAGGTTATTACCAGTTGCTCAGCCTACTGATAGCACTCATCGGGAGAGCTCGGCTGGTGCAACACCTCGTACTGAGAGTCGCAAAGAAAGGCAATAGCTCATGGCTACCAACGAAACCATCGAAACCCTGCGCAACAGCACCGTATTCGGCGCCGACGGTGAAAAAATTGGCAAGGTAGGCGAGCTCTACCTCGATGCCCAGACCGGCGAACCCACCTTCGTCACCGTCAACACCGGTTTCTTCGGCACCAACGAATCCTTCATCCCCGTGGACAAGGCTCGCTACGCAGGCGAAGAAATCCACGTTCCCTACACCAAGGAATTTGTCAAGGACGCCCCCAGCATCGCAGAAGACGGCGAACTCTCACCCGCTGAAGAGCAGCGCCTCTACGAGTACTACTCACTCACCGCAGGTACCGCAACCACCGGTGTAGCTAACACCGAGCGTCCTGCCGCCGATGCCCACGCAGCTCAGGCCACCGCAACTGCCGAGAACGGCGACGTCGTTGCCCACGAAGAGCGCCTGAATGTTGGCACCGCCACCAGCGCAACCCAGACCGGTCAGGTCCGCCTGCGCAAGGTCGTCCGCACCGAAACCGAAACCGTTGAGGTGCCCGTCCGCAAGGAAGAAATCGTTGTTGAGCGCACCAACCTCAAGGACGGCGAAGTCGTAGAAAACTACGACTTCGACTCCGCAGAGGCACAGGCAGACGTTACCGTCACCGCCCACGAAGAGCGACCCGTTGTCTCCACCGAAACCGTAGCCACCGAGCGCGTCTCAGTTGGCAAGGAAGTACGCACCGACACCGAGCGCGTCTCAGCAGACGTCCGCAAGGAAGAAATCGTTGTAGAAGGCGACAACAAGTAAGCCTCACTCTAAGCCTCTAGCGCTGAACCACAGCCTCATGAAGGGCCCCGGGAATGAACCACCCGGGGCCCTCTTGTGTTGCTCTAGCTAACAGCGCCCCCGCAGGGTTTGTGCCAGAATTGGAAGGTTATGACAGAAGAGACTTTAGAGACCGGCCAGACCCCGGCCCGCGCCAAGCAACTAAAATTGCCTCCCCTGCACCTGGGTAAGCACACCATTAACACCCCCGTGGTGCTGGCGCCCATGGCTGGCGTTACTAACAAGGCCTTCCGCCGGCTCTGCCGCGACTACGGTGGCGGGCTGTACGTGACCGAGATGGTCACAGCGCGCTCACTGGTGGAGCGCAACCCCGAGTCCCTGCGCATTATTGACCATGACGGCGACGAAAAGATCCGCTCCATTCAGATTTACGGGGTGGACGCCGTCAACGTGGGTAAGGCAATCCGCATGGTGGTCGAAGAAGACCGCGCCGACCACATCGACCTGAACTTCGGCTGCCCCGTGCCCAAGGTAACCAAGCTGGGTGGCGGCTCAGCCCTGCCCTGGAAGACCGACCTCTTTACCGCTATTGTCCAGACCGCCGTCCGTGAGGCTTCTCGCGGGGATGTGCCCCTGACCATCAAAATGCGTAAGGGCATAGACGAGGATCACCTGACCTACCTGGAATCAGCCAAAATCGCCCGCGATGCCGGGGTTGCAGCTATCGCCCTGCACGGCCGCACCGCCGCCCAGCACTACTCAGGTAAGGCTGACTGGGACTCCATTGCCCGCCTGCGCGAAGCTATCCCCGACGTGCCAATTCTGGGTAACGGCGATATTTTCTCGGCCGAGGACGCCATCGCTATGGTCGAGCAGACCGGGGTGGACGGCATTGTGGTTGGCCGCGGCTGCCAGGGCCGCCCCTGGCTCTTTGGCGACCTTCAGAACGCCTTTGAGGGCTCGGAAGAGCGCCACCGCCCCTCTGTTTCTGAGGTGGCGGATATGATTTATCGCCACGCGGAACTTTTAGTTGAGACTTTTGGGGATGAGACCCGCGGCCTGCGCGAGATCCGCAAGCACGTAGCCTGGTACTTCCACGGCTACCCGGTGGGCGGCAAACTGCGCGCCAAGATGTCTACCGTACCTACCCTGGAAGCCTTCCGTGAGTACCTGGCCGAACTGGATCACTCTATCGGCTACCCCGGTGCCGCTGTTGAGGGCCCTCGCGGCCGAGCTGGCAACCCCAAGAAGCCCCACCTACCCGATGGCTGGCTGAACTCCCGCGTCCTAGGGGACGCTGAGCGCCTGGGCCTGGTGGATGCCGAGCTGGATATCAGCGGCGGCTAGGGGAGCGGACGCCTGGGCCCGCTTAATCCATGTCGGGCGGCGGTGGGTCGGTGGGAGTTTTGCCCTTCCACAGGTTCATGTCCCACATGATGGAGAAGGAGCTCACCATGTGGAGGCTATGAAAGACGGCTCCGCACTCTTCACCGTAGATGTCGCTGGCTGGGTCTGACGCGGCGATAGCCCGCACCGCCGTGATATTGAGGCAGATGACGACGATAAGCAGGAGAAGCCCGAGTATCCACTCGTAGACGAGCAGGCTAGCGGTCGCCATAGTGAGAAGGAGCGTCGCCCAGCCTTTGAGAGTGTTGCCCAGAAAGAACTCGTGGGTGCCCAGATAACCCTGCCAGCAAGCCATCTGGTAGGCCCTGGATTTGGTGCGAATCAGCCTTTCATACCGAAAATGCTCCAGGTCACCATAGTTGGGTACGTACTTCTCGCTCATAGAAGACGACTGTACCTTCCCGTAGGGAGCGCAAACCATAGGTTACATTAAGTGCTTACCAGAATCGCGCAGTGTCCATGCCGTGTGTGGTCACTGCGCGATTCTTGTAGACGGTGGAATAGGACCTAAGGCGCGCCGCCTGTCTTACCCTCACGATAGACAAGAGGCAAGCGCGTATTGCGAACTGTTGCCTTAGGTTTCCCCATATGAATGCAATATTTACTTGCTCTCATAGCTATACCTAGCATGGTGTACATGCTTATTTCAGGTCTCTTTGTTGGTGCCGTGTTGGGCTTCGTACTTCAACGTGGCCGCTTCTGCGTCGCCGGTGCTTTTCGTGATGTTTGGGTTGCTAAAAATACCTGGTGGCTTGGAGCCCTTTTCGTAGCTATTAGCGTCCAAGCTATAGGACTAGCTCTTTTTAACAGTACGGGCTACCTGCCTACCGAAACCGTCGCCAGCGCCTTCGCTCCATTTGCTACTGTAGTGGGCGGGTTTATTTTCGGGGTCGGTATGCTCCTTGCTGGAGGGTGTGCCACAGGAACCTACTATCGTGCAGGTGAGGGCTTAGTGGGTTCTTGGTTTGCCCTCATCTTCTACGCTCTCTTTGCCGCTATTTTCAAGTTCGGGCCCCTGGGGCAAAGTACAAAAACTGTACAGTCCTGGGGCGTTACCGAGAACGCGACAATTTATCAGAGTCTGGGTATCTCTCCCTGGGTACTCGTAGGTATTTTGGCTCTCATCACGGGCATCTGGGTCTACCGTAATCTCACCCGGCCTAAACTGCCCGTCGCTACTCTGCCTGCCGAAAAGACCGGTTTAGCTCACATCCTTTTTGAAAAAGCCTGGAACCCTTACATCACAGGCGCTATCATCGGCCTCATCGCTCTTATTGCCTGGCCCTTGAGCTGGGCAACCGGACGTCAATGGGGTCTAGGTATTACTGGCCCCAGCGCTAACCTCACTGCTTTTCTGACAACGGGTGACACCGGCTATGTTGACTGGGGCCTTTTCCTAGTGCTGGGGATTCTCCTGGGCTCCTTCATCGCAGCCAAGGCTAGTGGAGAGTTTAAAATTCGTGTACCGAGCGCTGACATCATCGTGAAGTCGATCCTCGGTGGCGCATTGATGGGGTGGGGTGCTGCATGGGCCGGAGGTTGCACCATCGGTAACGGCCTGGTCGAAACATCTATGTTCTCATGGCAGGGTTGGGTAGCCTTCGTCGCTATGCTGCTGGGTGCTGGCCTTGCTGCAAGAATCTTTATCGTCAATCGTTTTCAACTTGTTAAATCCTAAGGAGTCACTATGGCACAGCGAATCCTCGAAACAGATGGTCTGATTTGCCCTTTCCCCGTCCAAGAAGCCAAAGCAGCCATGACTGAGCTTAGCTCCGGCGACGAACTGGTTATTAACTTTGACTGTACCCAGGGCACTGAAGCAATTCCGAGGTGGGCAGCTGAGAACGGTTACGGAACGAAAAACTTTGTTAAACGTGGCCCTGCTGAGTGGAGTATCACGGTCATCAAGGCATAACTGAGCTGATCTAGTTCTAGGCAGGCGTAAATCTGTGGTTAGGAAGCTCTTATCAAACGGTTCATGAAATCTCCTCGTAGGTAACTGAAAGCTTCATAGGCGTGTTCTTTGCGCACGCATATGAAGCTTTCGCTTACCTACAGCCGTGGGGCAGAGGCGCTTAGTCTACCTAAGAGCCTGAGCACATGTACATTGAGACAATTTTTGCTGAAACAATTGATGGCGTCGATTACCTGTACTGGTATTCAGTGCGTGGGGAGGCCGGCTTGGAACAGAAGGTCACTGAGTCTGAGCACTGGTTGGACGAGAAACACGTTGAGTACTGGCGCGAATGTATTGACCCTACGTACCCACCCCAAGATCTGTTGCCGCGCGTGCACATGCTGCCTGACCGCGTCCTTGCTTCCATGAAACCTCTGCCCCAATAAACACAGTGCTGACTAGAATCGCGTAGTGTCCACGCTCGACGTGGGTCCTGCGCGATTTTTATAGACACTGAGTTCGCGGTGCGGGACAGGACGGAGTGAGGGCGGACGCGGCGCCCACCTTCCCCTTACGTGTGAGGCAGGCGGACGCGGGGCACACGCCCCAGCCTGGGCATACCCTCTAGACTTAAAGGCATGACCACCCACGCCCTGAGCCCTGAAACCCCGGCCGATACCGCAGAAATTCGCGACCTGCTCCTGGCTGCCTTTGAGACCAGCCACGAGGCCGACCTGGTCGATGCCCTGCAACTCATCAACCTCACCCCCGACTACCCGCCTGTCTCAGGCGAGGTCACCTGGCCCGCCGAATACGGTCTTGACCAGGGGGATGACCTTTAAACTAGAACAACAGGCCTAGATTGAACCGGTAGAGAAAAGACGAGATACATGAGCAGCACCTTCACCCCCGAACAGGCCCCCACCCCCGGCTATAGCGCAGCGGACGCCGAACGCTGGGTTCCTGAACACCATAAGTTTGTCTATCGCTCACCCTTTGAACGCGATCGGGCCCGCGTGCTGCACTCGTCCGCCCTGCGCCGTCTCGGAGCTAAAACCCAGGTAGTTGACCCCGACACCGACGATTTTGTGCGCACCCGCCTGACGCATTCCCTTGAAGTTGCCCAGATTGGCCGCGAGCTGGGGCGCATGTTGGGCTGCGACCCCGATGTTGTCGATACGGCCTGTCTCTCCCACGACCTTGGACACCCGCCCTTTGGGCACAACGGTGAAACCGCCCTCGACCGGCTAGCGGCGGACGCCGGTGGTTTTGAGGGTAACGCCCAAACCCTGCGCCTGCTCACCCGCCTTGAACCCAAGGTAATTAGGCACGACGGCGGTTCTGCCGGGCTAAACCTGACCCGAGCGTCCTTGGACGCAACCTGCAAGTACCCCTGGACCCGCTCCCAGGCCCCCGTCCGCACCGACGGCAAACCCAACCGCAAATTTGGTGTCTATGCCGACGACCTACCGGTCTTCGAATGGCTCCGTGCCGGGGCCGCTGAAGCCGGGGCTACTCCCACCCAAAAATGCTTAGAGGCCCAGGTTATGGACCTCGCCGACGACATCTCCTACTCGGTGCACGATGTGGAGGACGCCGTCTTCGGTGGGCACGTGCAGCTTGATGACCTGAAAAAGGCGGACGCCCGCCAGCAGGTTTTCGACAAAACCCGGCTCTGGTACCTGCCCGGGGTTGAGGACGCCATCCTCGACAAAGCACTAACCCGCTTAGAGAACCTCAACCGCTGGGTGCCGAATATGACGGGGACCCGCTCGTCCATGGCGGCTTTCAAGGCCCTTACTTCTAAACTCATTGGGCGTTTTGCTGCCAGCGCCATGCTGGCAACCCGCGACGTCTACGGGGACGAACCGCTCACCCGCTACCAGGCCCAGCTGGTGGTGCCCGAAGAAACCGAGCACGAAATCGCCGTGCTCAAGGGCATCGCTACCGCTTTTGTCATGGCTCCTCGCGACGCAGCAGCCGCCCAGGCAACCGACGGGAACCAACAGGAAATCCTCGAATTTCTAGTCCACGCCCTCTTCGATAACCCCGGCTACCTTGACCCGGTTTTTGCCGCCGACCTGCAAGAACTTGGCCGTAACGATGACGCCGCCCGCCTGCGCTTGGTCATTGACCAGGTCGCCTGCCTGACCGACCGCTCCGCGGTCGCCCTCTTCAAACGAATCACAGGAACCCACTGGGCGGTTGGCGACAAACCGCTGTGGTAAGCCAAAATCCGCCGGCTTGACGGCCCAGACTAAAATTGAACCCGTGGCAGGCTTAATCAAACGAGAAGACATTGACGAGGTGCGCTCACGCACCGACATCCGCGAAATCATCGAAGGGTATGTAACCCTCAAATCCGCCGGTATCGGCTCTTTCAAGGGCCTCTGCCCCTTCCACGATGAACGCACCCCGAGCTTCCACGTGCGCCCCCAGATGGGCACCTACCACTGCTTCGGCTGCGGCGAATCGGGCGATGTGATCAGTTTCCTCATGGAAATGGACCACACCTCCTTCACCGAAACCGTCGAAAAACTCGCCGCCCGCATCGGTTACGAACTGCACTATGAGCAGGGTAGCGGCATGAGCCGCGAAGAGGTAGGACGCCGCCAGCGCCTGCTCGATGCCCACAAGATTGCAGCGGAGTTCTTCCAAAAAAATCTCTACACCCCCGCCGCCGTGGAAGCTCAGAAGTTCTTAGGTGCCCGTGGCTTTGACCCGACTGCCACCCAAAAATTTGGGGTTGGCTTTGCCCCGCGTGGCTGGGATAACCTGCTCAAGTACCTCATGAACAAGGGATTCACCACCGAGGAGCTACGCGAGACCGGCATGTTCTCAGAAGGCCAGCGCGGCCTCTACGACCGCTTCCGTGGCCGCATTATCTGGCCCATTCGCAACATCACCGGCGAAACCATCGGCTTCGGCGCCCGCCGCCTCTTCGACGACGACCAGGGCCCCAAGTACCTCAACACCCCCGAGACCGCCCTCTATAAAAAATCGCAGGTGCTCTACGGGCTAGATTTGGCCAAACGCCCTATCGCCAAGAAGAAGCAGATTGTGGTCGTCGAGGGATACACCGACGTCATGGCAGCCCAACTCGCCGGCATCGACACCGCCGTGGCCACCTGCGGCACCGCCTTTGGCACCGACCACATCAAAATAGTGCGCCGCCTCATCTCCGACGACGGCACCGGCGGCGAAGTCATCTTCACCTTCGACGGCGACGCCGCCGGCCAAAAAGCCGCCCTGGCTGCCTTCTCAGAAGACCAGCGCTTCGTCGCCCAAACCTTCGTGGCCGTCGCAAAAGATGGCATGGACCCCTGCGACCTGCGCCTAGCACGCGGGGACGCCGCCGTGCGCTCCCTCATTGCCTCCCGGCGTCCGCTCTTCGAATTCGCTATCGACGCCACCCTTGCCAACTACGACCTCGGCACCCTTGAGGGGCGCGTGCGCGGCATGCGCGCCATCGCGCCCATCATCGCCGGAATCAAGGACGCCGCCCTGCGCCCAGCCTACGTACGGCAGGTTTCAGGGCAGTTAGGGTTAGACGCCGCCGAAGTGCAGCGAGCCGTCAGCGCAGCGGCAGCTAATCCGCAGGCCTCCGCTAGCCAACGAGCCGAAGCAGCAGAAGCAGAACGCGCCGCCCGAATCGCAGCAGAAGAAGCCCCCACCCCTGTAGAAGACCCCTACGAGCTACCCGACCTACGCGACCCCGCAGCCCGCACCGAGCGTGAAGCACTCGAAATCGTGCTGCAATACCCCCAGTACCTCTCCCTCGAACAGTGGCAGGAGCTAGCCACCGTGCACTACCGCTACCGGGCCCACAGTGGCATCGCCCAGGGCATCATTGGGGCAGCCTCCACCATCGCCCCTGAGCCCGGAGCCACCTGGGTCAACACCGTTCGCGCCCACGCCCCCGAACCCGTCCACGCGCTCATCGCAGAACTCACCGTCGCCCCCATCCCTGCCCGCACCGACGACCAACTGGTGCGCTACTCACAAGACATACTCAACCGCCTCTTCGAACAAGAAATCACCCGACAAAAATCAGACCTACTCATGCAGCTCCAACGCCTCTCGCCCCAGAACGACGCCCAAGCCTACCGGGAGATTCAACAGCAACTCCTCACCCTCGAACTCCGCCGCCGCAGCAAAATGCAAGGCCAAGACTAAGATGTGATGTAGTTAACTCAATATCGATTTGCGTAGGGTAAAAAGCCCGTGTAGAGTTATTACTCGTTGCAGCGATGGAAACACCGCAAACAACATTCCCCCGTAGCTCAATTGGCAGAGCATTCGACTGTTAATCGAAGGGTTACTGGTTCGAGTCCAGTCGGGGGAGCGGCAATAAAGGCCCAGCTTCGGCTGGGCTTTTTTGTTCCCCAGAATTATTGCCTGAGCTTCTCCCGATAAACGCGCCACATTCCAGGGCGCAGTCGCCACAAGCCCCTAAAAGCCGGTAAACTTACTATTTGGTACACGTAATACGCAAGCACGCTTATCGACACAGAGAGAGGTGGCACATGACCACTCCTAACGACCTGAACGGCTCACGCCGAGCCCAGGGTCTGCGCGCTGGCTTCAACAACATCAAAGCTAGCGTTACGAACGTGGCTGACGCAGGCAAGGTGCTCACCAACCTAGCCCCTAAGCAGCTCAAAGACGAAATCCAGATCGCCAAGATTGAGGTCAAAGAAAAGGGTATCGCCCTGGGTAAGGGCGCTGCGGTTGCCGCAGTAGCCCTGGTCTTCGCCCTCTTTATGGCTATCGCTCTGGTTATCTTGGCCTACGTTGGTCTGGCCTCCATCATGCCTAACTGGGCGGCAGCTCTGGTTCTGTTCGTCCTCTTTCTGCTCCTTGCCGGCATCGCCGGTTTTGTCGGTTTCAAGATGATCAAGGCCCAGCTGCCCTTAAAGCCTGAATCAGCTATCTTTGGTCTGCTCTACGACCTGGGCGTGCTGAAGGAAGGCTCCGCCATGACCTCCAAGCGCCTCAAGCGCGAGCAGGCTGAGAAGGCAGAAGCCAAGAAGGCCGAGCAGAAGGCAGAGGAGAAGAAGGCCGGCGGCGAGCAGCAGGCACACGCTACCCCCGCCCCCAGCAAGGAACAGCTCCTGCAACGCACCAAGCAGCGCCGCGAGCACCTCAAGACCCTGCGCGACGATATCGAGACCTACTCCCGCGACGTACAGGCTGGTGCCCAGGGCCTGGTGCAGAACGCCAAGACCTCCGCAAAGAGCGCTCCTGCTACCGCCGTTGACGGTGGTAAGAAGCTGGCCGCAAACGCCTCGAACCCCGAGACCCTGCAGGCTCACTGGAAGTCCTTCGCAACCCTGGCAGCTTCCCTGGGAGCCTTCTTCGTCTTCCTCGGCAAGCTCATTAGCCGCCGCAAGTAAGACCCGCCTTGCCTCGGAAGAGGCGGCACAGGCGTCCTTGCGCTCACGCCCGCCCCGGCATCTCTTGCCGGGGCGGGCTTTTTACTGTCCAGAGAAAGAACGGACGCCCGGGGCAGGTGAGCTCCGCTGTGCGGCTGATGCGCGGGCCCCAAAAACCCGGTAAGGTCAGTGGGGTACCGAACGAAGAGATCTCGAAAGGGCCCTGCATGGCTGATAAGCCTTTGACCGTCCTCATTGGCGCCGATACTTACCCGCCCGATATCAATGGGGCCGCTCAGTTCTCATCCCGTCTCGCCCATGCTCTAGCCGAGCGCGGCCACACCGTACATGTGATGGCACCCAAGCAGGAAAAAGGCGTCACCAGTCGTCACACGGTAGATGGCATCATTGAGTACCGCATGCGCTCGCACAAGGTAATTACCCACCCCTACATGCGCCTGAACTTCCCCTGGGAAATTTACGCCGAGGCAGACCGCCTGGTGCAAGAGATCCAGCCCGATGTGATTCATATTCAGTGCCATTACATCATTGGTCGGGTACTGGCCCGTGTCGGCGCTAAACGCGGGGTACGAGTTATTGCGACCAACCATGTAATGCCCGAAAATATTACCCCCTTCTTACCGTTCGGTAAGGCTGGTAATGAACTGGTGGTTAAGGCTTCGTGGTTTGATATGCGCTGGGTTCTCAACCGGGCTGCCGTGGTGACTACTCCCACCCAAATTGGTGCCGATGCTATGGAAAGCGCCGGTAAGTTCCGCCGCCCGGTGATGCCGGTGTCTAACGGTATTCAAAGCTCCGATTATGAACTTGCCCCGGGCGAAGTAGTCGAGAAAGCTGCCGATGAATTGAGAATTTTCTTTGCCGGGCGCCTGGCCGTTGAGAAGAATATCGATGTGCTCATTGAGGGCTTTTCGCTTCTTCCTGCTGAGCTAAAGCAGAAGACTGTGCTTGAGATTGCTGGAACCGGCGAGATTCTTTCTGATTTGCAGGCCAAGGCCGCAGAATGCGGTGTGGCTGACCGAGTGCGTTTCTTGGGGTACGTGTCAGATGAAGAACTTCGCGCGGGCTACCTGCGCGCCGACGTGTTCTGCCAACCCGGTACGGCTGAGCTTCAGTCGCTCGTGACCCTAGAGGCTATGAGTGCCTCAAAGCCGGTGGTGTTAGCTAACGCCCTGGCCCTGCCGCACCTGGTTGATTCGGGGAAGAACGGTTACCTTTTTACACCGGGCGATACCGTTGAGCTGGCTGCTCGGCTAGCTGATATCTTGAGCTTGCCCGAGGACGAGCGGAAGGCTATGGGGGAGTGCTCCCACCAAATGGTAGCCCGCCATGCCGCCGAAAAGACCTGGGAGACTTTTGAATCGCTGTACGTGTCGGACGACCTATATCAAGAGTTTCTTGATGGTAGGTGCTAGGTTTATCGAAGAAGCCTAGAAACACCATCTACACACTACTAGAGGTAACCAATTTGTTCTCTCTCTCTCTCTCTCTCTCTCTCTCTCGTCTTAAGAAAGTAACGACCACCGTTGTAATGACTGGTTTGGCTGTAAGCGCTTTAAGCCTTGCACCGGTATCAGAAGCCCAGGCTGTGACTACGAATCGGAATTTTGCTACCTTTTCTGCTTATGGTGCAAGTTCTCAGTACCATGTCTACGCCAATAATATTGACTGGTCCCGACCTGTAGGTGTGGTGTTCTATCTCGATGGTGACTACTGGACGCCTGACCAATCCAAAGTTTATTTCCCTAACAATGCAGATTTAACTGCGATGGCTCGGGTAGCTAATCAGCGGAACATGGTCTTTGTTCCTGTTATCTCACCCGATAAGGATGCCTCTGGCGACGGCATTACCTGGTGACTGGTTCCGTGCTTTCGCCCAGAATTTTATTCAGTCAGCCGGTATCGACCGTTCCAACGTCTGGACTATCGGTTATTCGGGCGGTGCAGAAATCACCGGTTTTGAACTATTAGCGGACCGACAAGATTCATGGCGTAGCGGTGGCTGATCCATCATGGTTGGTGGTGGCAATAGCAACGGCATGCAAACTTGGCCTTCATCCGCTGCAAAGAACTTTTCGCTTCGCTGGTATGTAGGTGAGTTGGATGGCAAAGGCGTTACCTGGCCATCAACCTGGTCAGCTTTAGGCGCTGCTCAGGACGGGTATCGCGTGTATAAATCAGCTGGC